>NZ_JAMYQW010000021.1:0-115859 GCF_040321085.1 Mesorhizobium sp. M0522 | reverse complement strand
ACGCACCGCAAGGGCCGCCGCTTCCACCTCCGGCGCGCTGCGCGCCGGGCTCGATCGTGGCCGCCGCGACTGTTCGACCAGCCCAGCCTCCCCCTCGATCCGATAGCGCGAAAGCAGCTTGTGGCCACAGGTCCGGCCGATACCGAAGCGCTGGCACAGCACGCTTACATTCGCTCCTTTCGCCGACGCCAGCCTTACAAACTCCAGCTTCTGCTTTATCACGCTTCTGTCCTCGAATGGCATCCCGAACCCCCTCGCGCAAAAGCGCAAAACTGTTCGCGATGTCCTCGCACATCTGTTCGCGATGTCCCCAGTCCAAACAAAGGGGAGAAGGAGGTGCTCGCGCCGACCAACCCGACGCATTGCCTTATCTGGCGGGAAACCCGGCGCAATCATCTCCCAAATTGCGCGCCGGCGCGGAAGGTCGACAAGAAATTTCGCCGACATATCTCCATCCTGTCTGCCGCGGGCAGCAGCCAGCGGCAGCGAAGCCTCGCCCGACGAATTGGCACTGGTCTGGCGGTGTGCAAATATCCTAGCCGGGCAACAGTGGAGGACCGAGATCATGGCCGATGCCGGAATGCTGCGCTTCCATGTTCCGGAACCGGAAGTGCGGCCGGGCGGGACGCCGGATCTCTCCAATGTGAGCATTCCAAAAGCTGGCTCGGTGCCGCGCCCGAAGATCGACGTCGACCCGCGCGACATCCGCGATCTGGCCTTCTCGATCATTCGCGTGCTCAACCGCGCCGGCGAGGCGGTCGGGCCTTGGGCAGGGCTGCTTTCGGACGACGAGTTGCTGGAGGGGCTGCGCCATATGATGACGCTGCGCAGCTTCGATGCGCGCATGCAGATGGCGCAGCGCCAGGGCAAGACCTCTTTCTACATGCAGCATCTCGGCGAAGAGGCAGTGAGCTGCGCCTTCCGCAAGGCGCTGTCGCGGGGCGACATGAATTTTCCGACCTATCGGCAGGCCGGCCTGCTCATCGCCGACGGCTACCCGATGGTCACGATGATGAACCAGATCTATTCGAACGAGGCCGATCCGCTGAAAGGGCGGCAATTGCCGATCATGTATTCATCGAAGGAGCACGGCTTCTTCTCGATCTCCGGCAATCTGGCGACGCAGTACATCCAGGCGGTCGGCTGGGCGATGGCCTCGGCAATCAGCAACGATTCAAAGATCGCCGCCGCCTGGATCGGCGACGGCTCGACCGCCGAGTCCGACTTCCATTCGGCGCTGGTGTTCGCCTCGACCTACAAGGCGCCGGTTGTGCTCAACGTCGTCAACAACCAGTGGGCGATCTCGACCTTCCAGGGCATCGCCCGCGGCGGTTCCGGCACTTTTGCCGCCCGTGGGCTCGGCTTCGGTATTCCGTCGCTGCGCGTCGACGGCAACGACTATCTCGCCGTCCATGCGGTGGCCAAATGGGCGGCGGAACGGGCGCGCAGCAATCTCGGGCCGACGCTGGTCGAATACGTCACTTACCGCGTCGGCGCCCATTCGAGCTCCGACGATCCGTCGGCTTACCGGCCGAAGGCCGAGTCCGATGCCTGGCCGCTCGGCGACCCGATCGTCAGGCTGAAGAACCATCTCATCCAGCGCGGCGTCTGGTCGGACGAACGCCACGCCCAGGCCGAGGCGGAAATCCTCGACACGGTGATTTCGGCGCAGCGGGAGGCCGAGCGCCATGGCACGCTGCATGCCGGCGGCAAGCCCTCGGCGCGCGACATGTTCGAGGGCGTCTATGCCGAGATGCCGCCGCATCTCAGGCGCCAGCGCCAACAGGCAGGGGTCTGACCATGCCGCGGCGGACCATGATCGAGGCGATCCGCGACGCCATGGACGTGTCGATGGCGCGCGACGAGCGCGTCATCGTGTTCGGCGAGGATGTCGGCTTCTTCGGCGGCGTCTTCCGCTGCACGCAAGGCCTGCAGGCGAAATACGGCAAGGGCCGCTGCTTCGATGCGCCGATCAGCGAATCCGGCATTGTCGGCGCGGCCATCGGCATGGCCGCCTACGGGCTGAAGCCTTGCGTCGAGGTGCAGTTTGCCGACTATGTTTATCCGGCCTATGACCAGATCGTCTCGGAGGCGGCGCGGCTGCGCTACCGGTCGAACGGCGATTTCACCTGCCCGATCGTGGTCAGGATGCCGACCGGCGGCGGCATTTTCGGCGGCCAGACCCACAGCCAGAGCCCGGAGGCGCTGTTCACCCACGTCTCCGGCCTGAAAGTCGTGGTGCCCTCGAACCCGCATGACGCCAAGGGCCTTTTGATCGCGTCGATAGAGGATCCGGACCCGGTGATCTTCCTGGAACCGAAGCGGCTTTATAATGGGCCTTTCGACGGTCATCATGAGCGGCCGGTAACGCCATGGTCGAAACATGAGCTCGGCGAAGTCGCCGACGGCCATTACACGGTGCCGCTCGGCAAGGCGGTGATCCGCAGGCAGGGCGCGGCAGTCACCGTGCTTGCCTACGGCACGATGGTCTATGTCGCCCAGGCGGCGGCCGAGGAGACCGGCATCGATGCCGAGATCATCGATCTGAGAACGCTGCTGCCGCTCGATCTCGAGACGATCGTCGCCTCGGTCAACAAGACCGGGCGCTGCGTGGTCGTGCACGAGGCGACGCTGACATCGGGGTTCGGCGCCGAGCTGTCGGCCCTGGTCCAGGAGAACTGCTTCTACCATCTGGAAGCGCCGGTGGCGCGGGTCACCGGCTGGGACACGCCCTATCCGCATGCGCAGGAGTGGGACTATTTTCCCGGTCCTGCCCGGCTAGGCCGCGCGCTGGTCGAAACGATGGAAGCCTGAGGGGGGACGATGGGCGAATATGTCATCAAGCTGCCCGATGTCGGCGAAGGCGTAGCCGAGGCCGAGCTCGTCGAATGGCAGGTCAAGGTCGGCGATCTCGTGCGCGAGGATGCCGTGCTGGCCGCTGTCATGACCGACAAGGCGACGGTCGAAATTCCTTCGCCCGTCGATGGCGAAATCGTCTGGTTGGGCGCCGAGATCGGCGACACGGTGGCGATCGGCTCGCCGATTGTCAGGTTGAAGGTGGCGGGCGAGGGTAATGTCAGGGATGCTGCGTCGCAGGCCACTGAGGCGGGCGCCAAGAATACCCCCACCCCTAACCCCTCCCCACAAGGGGGAGGGGGACGTGCCGCAACCTCCAAGGCCGAACCCGAGACCGCTCCACGATCATCTGGAAAAACACCAACACATAAGGGACTAAGTGCGGCGGGTGGCGAATCCCCCTCCCCCTTGGGGGGAGGGGTTAGGGGTGGGGGTACTGCGCCGGCTTTCGGGGGTATAGCGCCGGTCGGCGCGCCGCGCCCCGAGGGAGAAAAGCCACTGGCCTCGCCGGCTGTCCGCCTCAGGGCGAAAGAGGCCGGCATCGACCTTCGGCAGGTCCCGGGAACCGGCCCAGCCGGCCGCATCCGGCACGAGGACATCGACGCCTTCCTGGCACGCGGACCGCAGCTCGCGAAGGCCCCTGGCCTCGCCCGCAACGAGACGGTCGAGGACATCAAGATAGTCGGGCTCAGGCGAAAGATCGCCGAGAAGATGACGCTGGCCAAGTCGCGCATCCCGCATATCACCTATGTCGAGGAGATCGACGTCACCGCGCTCGAGGATTTGCGCGCCGCGCTCAACAAGGAGAAGCGGCCGGGCGCGGACAGGCCGAAGCTGACGCTGCTGCCGTTCTTGATGCGGGCGATGGTCAAGGCAATCGCCGACCAGCCCAATGTCAACGCACTGTTCGACGACGAAGCCGGCATCGTCCACCAGCATGGCGGCGTCCACATCGGCATCGCCGCGCAGACGGCTTCCGGGCTGATGGTGCCGGTGGTCAAGCACGCCGAGGCGCGCGACATCTGGGACTGTGCAGCCGAGGTTGTCAGGCTGGCCGAGGCGGCAAAATCCGGCACGGCGACGCGCGACGAGCTCTCGGGCTCGACCATTACCATCACTTCGCTGGGCGCCATGGGCGGCGTCGCGACGACGCCGGTGATCAATCATCCGGAAGTGGCGATCGTCGGCGTCAACAAGATGATGGTGCGGCCGGTATGGGACGGCAGCCAGTTCATCCCGCGCAAGATGATGAACCTGTCCTCCAGCTTCGACCACCGCGTCATCGACGGCTGGGACGCGGCGGTGTTCATCCAGCGGATAAAGACGCTGCTGGAGACGCCGGCGCTGATTTTTGTGGACTGATGAGATGAACAGAGGATCGCAGGGGCGTGAGATGAGAGCAGTAGCGATCCTTCGCGCCCCCCTCTGCCCTACTGGGCATCTCCCTCAAGGGGGGAGATCGGCCGTCATCCCGCCTTTCGCCAATCTCCAGCTTTGCAGGACTAAGCCGAACGCGAAAGCTGCCAATCTCCCCCCTCGAGGGGGAGATGTCCGGCAGGACAGAGGGGGTGTTGCCCCGCCGGCTCGTCGAACTAAGGTGCAATGATGAAGGAAATCTCCTGCAAGCTGCTGGTCATCGGCGCCGGTCCGGGCGGCTATGTCTGTGCCATCCGCGCCGGGCAGCTGGGCATCGACACAGTGATCGTCGAGGCAGGCAGACCGGGCGGCACTTGCCTCAATGTCGGCTGCATCCCGTCAAAGGCGCTGATCCATGCAGCCGAAGAGTTCGAAAAGCTCTCGCACATGGCCGGCGGCAAAAGTCCACTCGGCATAACGGTCGCGGCACCGTCGCTTGATCTGGCGGCGACCATTGCCTGGAAAGACGGCATCGTTAGCCGGCTGAACAACGGCGTCGCCGGCCTGCTGAAGAAAGCTGGCGTGAAGACGGTGCATGGCTGGGCGACATTTCGCGACGGCAAGACCGTTGCCGTCGAGACCGAGATCGGCATGCAGGTGATCCGCGCCGAAACGGTGGTGATAGCGACCGGCTCGGCGCCGGTCGAGCTGCCATCGCTGCCGTTCGGCGGTCCGGTCATTTCGTCGACCGAGGCGCTGGCGCTGAGCGAAGTTCCGGAGAGGCTGGCGGTGGTCGGCGGCGGCTATATCGGGCTGGAACTCGGCATCGCCTTTGCCAAGCTGGGCGCCAAGGTGACCGTGGTCGAGGCGTTGCCGCGCGTGCTGGCGCAATATGATGCGGAACTGACCCGGCCGGTGGTGAAGCGGCTGGCCGAACTCGACATCGAGGTGCTCGTGAACGCCAAGGCCAAGGGGCTGTCCACTAAGCGCGACGCGCTGCTGGTCGAGACGAATGGCGGCAAGAACGGCAAGATCGCTGCCGACAAGATGCTGGTCACGGTCGGTCGCAAGCCGGTGACCGAAGGCTGGGGGTTAGAGCAGATCGACCTCGACATGGCCGGACCCTTCATCCGCATCGACGACCAGTGCCGCAGCTCGATGCGCGGCATCTTTGCCATTGGCGACGTCACTGGCGAGCCGATGCTGGCGCATCGGGCCATGGCGCAAGGCGAAATGGTCGCCGAGATCGTCGCCGGCCACAAGCGCAGCTGGGACAGACGAGCGATCCCGGCTGTCTGTTTCACCGATCCGGAGCTGGTCACCGCAGGCCTGTCGCCGGAGGAGGCCAAGACCCGTGGCGAGATCAAGGTCGGACTGTTTCCCTTCACCGCCAATGGCCGGGCGATGACGAAGTTGGGCGAGGACGGATTCGTCCGGGTAGTGGCGCGGGCGGACAACCATCTGGTGCTTGGCATCCAGGCCGTCGGCCAGGGCGTGTCGGAACTGTCGACGGCCTTTGGGCTGGCGCTGGAGATGGGCGCGACGCTGGAGGATATCGCCGGGACGATCCATGCCCATCCGACACAGGGCGAGGGTTTTCAGGAAGCGGCGCTGAAGGCGCTGGGGCGGGCGGTGCATGTCTGAGGGCTCGCGCTCTCCCCCCTTGAGGGGGAGATGGCCGGCAGGCCAGAGGGGGTCGGTTCGACTGGATGCGACCTCCCTTGCGACAGATGGAGGTTGGCGCTCTACGCGAGGCGACCCCCTCTGTCGCCTTCGGCGACATCTCCCCCTCGAGGGGGGGAGATTACGCAGCTCACCCCGCAAGCCGGCTAACCATTTCGTGCTGCGCATAGGCGCGGCCGAAGCGGTTGGCCAGGAACGCGTCGAGCGCGATGTCCTCCTGCTTGATGAAACCTCTTGCCGGCAAGGTGCCGTCGGCGAGCATGTCGAGCACCGCGCAGATCGCCGATGCGGTGGTGATCTGGATGGCGCTGCGCACCGTTTCGCCGTCGCGCCTGGCGTAGATCTTGTTGGCGTAGGTTTCCTGCAGCAGACGGCCGTTCCTGCGGCCGCTGACGGTGACGAAAACGATGACCACGTCCTGCAGCGTCGCCGGCAGGGCGCTTTCAAAGATGTCCTTCAGCACGTCGCGGCGGTGCCGCAGGCCGAGGTCGTTGAGCAGCGCCTTCATGATCGCGGCGTGGCCGGGATAGCGAATGGTGCGGTAGTTCAGCGTGCGCACTCTGCCCTTCAGCGTTTCCGCCAGCGTGCCCAGCCCGCCCGAGGTGTTGAACGCCTCATAGGTGACGCCGTCGAGCGAGAATTCTTCACGCTCCTCCAGCGGCGGCACTTCGATCAGCTCGCCTTCGACGATCGCCTCGCAAGGCTCGCAATATTCGTTGATGACGCCGTCGGTGCTCCAGGTCAGATTGTAGTTCAGCGCATTCGACGGGTACTGCGGCAGCGCGCCGACCCGCATGCGCACGCTTTCCAGCGTGTCGAAGCGGCTGGCGAGATCGTTGGCAACGATCGAGATGAAGCCCGGCGCCAGACCGCATTGCGGAATGAAGGCGCTGCTGCCGGAACGAGCCAGTTCCTTGACCCGCCTGGTGCTGACGACGTCCTCGGTCAGATCGAGATAGTGCACGCCGGCGCTGGCCGCCGCCTCGGCGATGCGCGTGGTCAGATGGAAAGGCGCGGCGCTGAGCACCGCGAATTTGCCGGCCAAGGCCGCTTCGAGGGTGCCGGCGGCCTCGATGTCGAGTTCCAGCGTCTCTACGCCGGCCGGCAGTTCGGCCGCGCCGAGCTGCGCCGCCGAGCGGTCGATGAGCGTGACATGGTAGTTGCCCGTGGAAGCCAGCATCTCGGCAATGGTCGAGCCGATCTTGCCGGCGCCGACGACGATGATTTCCTTCATGACCGGTCCCTCGCACCAATGCTAAATTCACGGTTAGAATCGCAGCTTGCCTGTCGAAAGGAAGCGTGAGATTGTACGAAACGCAGCCTCTCTTTGGGCAAGATGCCGGTAAGGTTCGTCGAAATGCTCAGCGATGCCGACCAGGCTCTGCTTTCCCTGCTGCGCACCAATGCGCGCGCCTCGACCGCCGAACTGGCGCGGCGGCTGGGCGTCTCACGAACGACGGTGCAAAGCCGGATCGAGCGGCTGGAACAGCGCGGCATCGTCGCCGGCTACGGGGTCAGGCTGTCGCCGGATTACGAGCAGGGGCTGGTCAGGGCGCATGTCCTGCTCACCGTCACCCCCAAGCTTGCCGACAAGGTGGTGCGCAGCCTGCAGGCGCTGGCACCGGTTCGCACGCTGCACTCGGTCAGCGGCAATTTCGACATGATCGTCATCGTCGAAGCGCCGTCGATCAGGGATCTCGACACGCTCCTCGACCAGATCGGCGCCATGGACGGAGTCGAGCGCACGTCGTCGTCGATCATCCTGTCGACGCGGATCGACCGCTGAGCGGGCTGGTGTCGCGGGTCCAGACGCTGGCGCGAAGGATCACCGAGCGCAGTGATCGTTCTGGCGCTCTCGCGGCAAAGCGATATAGGCTTCGAAAATGTTGGATGAGACTCGCAGAGAGGCCGCGTCCTCTCGCGCCAAGCTGACAAGTCGCGCGGTCACGCAACGATTTCCAGAGGAGGCCTCCTTGCCCAAGCAGTGTTTTGGAAAATCCCATGTGCCGTTGTCGCCGGCGGTCAGGGCCGGCGATTTCGTCTATGTCTCAGGCCAGGTGCCGGTCGGCACAGACGGGCTGGTGGTCAAGGGCGGCATCGCCGAACAGACCGAGCAGGTGCTGTCGAACGTCAAGGCGGCACTGGCGCTGGCCGGCTGTACCCTGGACGACGTAGTCAAGACGACGGTCTGGCTCGAAGACGCCCGCGATTTCGGCATCTTCAACACCGTCTATGCCAGGCATTTCCCGAAAGACCCGCCGGCGCGCACGACAGTTGAGTCGCGGCTGATGATCGACATCAAGATCGAGGTCGAGGCCGTTGCCTACAGGCCGGCCTGACGGGAAAGTGGAGACAGGCGCGATGCAATTCGATCTCCTGATAAAAGGCGGCCGCCTCATCGATCCGGCCTCCGGCCTCGACGCGCAGCGCGATCTGGCGATTGCCGACGGCCGTATCGCCGCGATCGACACCGAAATCCCTTTCGAACGTGCCGCCCGCGTCATCGATGCCACGGGCTCGATCGTCGCGCCGGGCCTGATCGACCTGCACAGCCATGTCTATTGGGGCGGCACGTCGCTCGGCGTCGATGCCGACCGGCTCGCCGCAAAGAGCGGCACCACCACCTTCATCGATGCCGGAAGCGCCGGCGCCGGCAATTTCCTCGGCTTTCGCCGCCACATCATCGAGCGCTCGAAAGTCCGCATCCTGGCCTATGTCAACATTTCCTTTGCCGGCATATTCGGCTTCTCGCAGACCGTGGCGGTCGGCGAGTGCAGCGACCTCCGGCTCTGCGAACCGCGCGAGACGGTAGCGGCGGCTCGCGAGCACGCGGACGTGGTTGTCGGCGTCAAGGTCCGCTCGGGTCGCCATGCCGGCGGCACCAGCGGCATCGCGCCGGTCGATCTCGCGCTCGAAGCCGCCGACAAAGCCGGCCTGCCGCTGATGGCGCACATAGACGAGCCGCCGCCGGGCCGCTCGGAAGTGCTGCCGCGGCTGCGCAAGGGCGACATCCTCACCCACTGCTTCCGGCCGTTTCCCAACGCGCCGGTCTTTGCCTCGGGGGCGGTGCGGCCAGATATGCGGCTGGCGCGCGAGCGCGGCGTCATCTTCGACATCGGCCACGGCATGGGCTCGTTCGATTTCGAAGTGGCGAAAGCGATGCTCAGCGAGGGGCTGGCGCCGGACGTGATCAGCAGCGACGTGCATCTCTACTGCGTCGACGGGCCGGCCTTCGACATCCTGGTCTGCATGTCGAAGCTGCTGGCGCTCGGCATGCCGCTGGTCGAGGTGCTGCGCGCCGCCACGCAGCGCCCTGCCGAAGCGATCGCCAGGCCCGATCTCGGCAGGCTTGCGGTGGGTGCGGTCGGCGACATCGCGGTGTTGCGGCTGCGTCCGGGCCGCTTCACCTTTGTCGATTCGGTCGGCGCCTCGCTGGTCGCCGAGCAAAGGCTGGTCTCGGACGGAATCGTGGTCGGCGGCAGCTGGTGGCCGAACGAGGCGGTGGACGATCTCGGCGAAACCGAGCGTTTCGAAGCGCATGCGCACGACACGCATGTCGAGGTGGCGAGCCGGCATTTCGGGCGTGGGTGATCTCCCCCCTTGAGGGGGAGATGTCGCCGAAGGCGACAGAGGGGGTCGGTTCGACCGGGCTCGTCTTCCTGCAACGGATGGAGGTTGGCGCTCGACGCGCGGCGCCCCCCTCTGGCCTGCCGGCCATCTCCCCCTCAAGGGGGGAGATCACAGCTTCACCGCGGCGCCCCATAAACCGGCGTCGCAATGCCTTCCATGCGCGCCTTGATCTGCAGCGCGACGTACTTCGAATAGAAGCGCGACAGCGCCAGATTGCCGCCGTGGAACCACAGCGCTTCCTGTGCCGTCGGCTTCCACATGTTGCGCAATTCGCCTTGCCACGGACCCGGGTCGCCTTTCACGCCCGAGCCAATCCCCCAGCACGGGCCGACCTTGTCGGCGACTTCGCGCGAGACGATCGCCGCCACGGTTTCGTTCATCGAGAGGTAGCCGGTGCAGGCGATGATTGCGTCGGCCGCCAGTTCGGTGCCGTCGTCGAAGAGGATGCCTGTCTGCGTCAGCGACTTGATCCCGACGCCACTGCGGATGCCGATCTCGCCGTCGATGATCAGGTCGCAAGCGCCGACATCGATGTAGAAGCCCGAGCCGGTGCGGTAGGCCTTCATCAGGAGCCCGGTCTCGTCGTCGCCGAAATCGATCGCGAAGCCGGCGCCGCGCAAGCGATCGTAGAAGGCCGCGTCGCGCGCCTTGATGATGTCGTAAAGCGCCCGCTGGCCTTGCGGCAGCAGCGCGAACGGCGTCGAGGCGACGATCATGTCGGCTTTTTCGGTGGTGATGCCGTGGGCCAGCGCCTTTTCCGAAAAGATCTCGAAACCGATCTCCATCAGCGTGTCCGACTTGACCACCGTCGTCGGCGAGCGCTGGACCATGGTCACCTCAGCGCCGCTCTCCCAGAGGTCGACGCTGACGTCATGGCCGGAACTTGCCGCGCCGATGACGGCGACCTTTTTGCCGCGGAATTTCTCGCCGCTGGAATACTGGCTGGAATGCAGGATTTCGCCGTCGAAGACCTCGGCGCCCGGCAGGTCGATGCGCCTGGGCGGGCCATAAGCACCGGTTGCAAAGACGATGTGCCTGGGTTTCAGCGTGATGCGCTCGCCGGCGCGGTCGAGCTCGACCGTCCAGACCTTTTCGGCGTCGTCATAGGACGCGCTGACGCATGTCGTGGAGGTCCAGTAGTTGAGCTCCATGACGCGCGTATACATCTCCAGCCAGTCGCCCATCTTGTCCTTGGGCGTGAACACCGGCCAGTTCTCGGGAAACGGGATGTAGGGCAGATGGTCGTACCAGACCGGGTCGTGCAGCACGAGCGAGCGATAGCGATTGCGCCATGAATCGCCGGGCCGTGCATTCTTCTCGATGATGATGGTGGGCACGCCGAGCTGCCGGAGCCGGGCGCCCAGCATGATGCCGCCCTGGCCGCCGCCGATAACCAGGCAGTAGGGCTGTTGGCTAACGCCGAGGTCACGCGCCTCGCGGCGCCTCGCCTCCAGCCAGGTCTCGCGTTCCGGATCCGCCTTGTGGCGGACGCCCAGCGCCCGCGCCGGGCCCTTGCGCTCCTCCAACCCCTTGAGATCGCTCATCGCCGTAAACAGCGTCCGGCACTTGCCGTCCCTGAGGCGCATGACGCCTTGACCCCACGCCGATGACGTCTCGAAAGAAAACCAGGCCTCGATCGTGCCCTCGTCCGAAGTCGCTTCGCCGCTGAGCTGCCACTGGGCAGGCCTGGTTGTTGCCAGCGTCGCCGCCAGCATGTCGCGGATCGCGGCGCGGCCCTCCATCGTCTTGATGTTCCAGGTGAAGGTCAAGAGATCGCGCCAGTAGCAGTCCTCGACGAACAAATTGGTTGCGGCCTCGACGTCGCCGGCCTCGAGCGCCCGGGCAAAGGAATCGAGCCAGGTGGCCGCCTGTTTCGTCGGTGCGATGTCGAGCATCTGTCTTCCCTAACTTCCAGTGACCTTTGCGCTGCCCTCATTCTTACCCTTTCCCGGTTCTTTGCGGGAGAGGGTGAGGGCAGCGCAAACAGTCCGGAAGCTAAGGGCGCAGCGTAGGCCGAAGCGACTGCCGCTGCCGTCAGGCCCGCGCGCGGGCCTGATCCGAACCGCTATCCAGCCATGCAAGATCGTCCGGCGAAAGTGAAATGTCGAGCGCCTGGAGGCTGTCTTCCAATTCGTCGAGCGTGCGCGGCCCGATCAGCGGGATGGACGGAAACGGCTGCGCCAGGACATAGGCGAGCGCGACGTGGATCGGGCTTTTGCCCAGCCGTTTGGCGAGCTCGATGGCGCGGTCGCGACGGCCGAAATTCCTCTCCGAATACCAGACCCGGACCAGCTCCTCATTGTCGCGCCGGTCGCGGCCGGCGCGGTCGGTGAAGAAGCCGCGGCCCTGGCTCGACCAGGCGAAATTCGGCATCTGCCGGGCGGCGAGCCAGGCCTTCCATTCGTCGCTGGAGGAGGTGACGCAGCCTGCCCAGATCGGCTCCAGCATTTCGGCCAGCGAGAAATTGTTGGAAAGCGCGCCGGGCTTCTGCTTGCCGGTGCGCTCGGCATAGGCAATCGCCTTGTCCATGCGTTCCATCGTCCAGTTCGAGCCGCCGAACGGACCGCGAATGCGGCCGGCCTTGACCTCGCGATCCATCGCATCGACGAACTCGTCGACCGGCACGTCCGGATTGTCGCGGTGCATGAAATAGACGTCGATATGGTCGGTCTGCAGCCGTTCGAGCGACTGGGTGAGCTGCTTGCCGATGACGTCGGGATAGCAGAGCGGCGAGTGCGCGCCCTTGCCGATGACCACCGACTGCTCGCGCACGCCGCGGTTCTTCAGCCACTGGCCGAGCAGCGTCTCGGTATAGCCGGAACCGTAGACGAAGGCGGTGTCGAACAGATTGCCGCCGGCCTCGAAATAGGCATCGAGCAGAATGGCGCCCGACGAAAAGGTGCGGAAATCCTCGAAGCCGAGCGCCAGGCACGAGGCCGGCCGCGGCAGGCCCGGAATGCTGCGCTTGGGGATGGCGGTTCCGCCGGAGCGCAGCTTCCGTCCGGAGATCGTGTTGACGCGCTTTGCCGGTTTCTCGATGTCGTATTCGAGCCCGATTGCGGCCCGCCATTTGTCGAGCACGCGCAGATTGCCGAGACTGTCGGCCCAGCCCATACCGGGCCAGGCGAACTCCTGCTTTCCGCCGAGAATGGCCTCGCCGGCGGCGTCGACCTCAAATGCGTACAGCCAGCCGTCCTCCGTGACCTCGACCACCTCGGTGTCACCCGGACGGATGATGCGGATTTCGCCGGTGCCGCCTTGCTGGCCGCCGGCATACCAGAAATCCGCCACCTCGATGCGGCCTTTGCTGCCGAGAATACGCAAGACATTGTCCTGAGCGAGCGAGATGCTGCAGGACACTTCCGCGACGATGCCGCCCGGAAAATGCAACAGCGCCGACGCCCATTCGTCGACGCCGGATTGGCCGAGATGCGCAGCGCCGACGACTTTGTCCGGCTCGGCGAAGGGCTTTCCCGCCGCGGCGCCGGCAATCAGCCGCGCCATCGAGACGGGATAGCCGCCGACATCGAGAATGCCGCCGCCGGCGAGATCCTTGGCGTAGAGACGGTGCTCCGGCATGAAGCCCGGCATGGCGAAGCCGAAGCTGGATTTGATCATCTTGATGTCGCCGATCGCGCCGGCCCTGATCAGCTCGACCAGCCTGGCCGTCTGCGGATGCAGCCGGTACATGAAGGCTTCGCCGAGAAAGGTGCCGGCCTTGCGCGCGGCATGGATCATGGCGTCGGCTTCGAATGCGGTCAGGCCAAGCGGCTTTTCGCAAAGCACGTGCTTTCCGGCCTCGGCCGCCTTTATCGCCCATTCGGCATGGCTCGGATGCGGCGTCGAAATATAGATCGCGTCGACATCCGGATCGCCAACCAAAGCCTCGTAGCCGTCCAGGATGCGAGCGCCGGGGAAAGCCTCGGTGAGCCCCGCCTTGCCGGGATTGCGCGCCCCTAAGGCGACCAATGTGCCGGTGCGCGAATGGGCGACGCCCCCGGCAAAAGCCTTGGCGATGTTGCCGGGCCCGAGAATGCCCCAGCGAACTTTTTCTGGTTTGGACGTCATGTCAAATCTCCGTGGGGTGGCCGCGAGCAATCGCGATCGGACAAAAGAAAGATGGGTTAGCGAATGCGTGCGCCGGTGGCGTCGAAGAGAAGCGAGCGGTCGGCTTTGATCGACACCACCAGGTCGTCGCCGTTCGCGCGATGCCGCGAGGCCTCGCGCTCGATGATCAGTTCCTCGCGTCCGCCCCCGGTACCGGAATTGGCATAGACATAGCTCACCGATCCCAAGTGCTCGGCGACGTCGGCCTTGAGGGTAAGATCGCAATCGCCCTGGCCGGCGTCGAAGAAATGCTCCGGCCGCACGCCAAGCACAACATCGCCGCCTGTTGCAGGCAAGGCATCGGAAAGCGGCTTGCGCAGTCGCGCGCCGCGATGATTGACCAGTTCGACGACCGCCGCACCGTTGTCGGCCCCGACCATTTTTGCCGCCAGGAAGTTCATTTTCGGCGAGCCGACGAAGCCGGCAACGAAGCGGTTGGCGGGGTCGTCGTAGAGATCGAGCGGCGCGCCGATCTGCTCGATATTGCCGGCGTTGAGCACGACGATCCTGTCGGCCAGCGTCATCGCCTCGGTCTGGTCGTGCGTCACATAGACCATGGTAACGCCGAGTTCCTTATGAAGGCGCGATATCTCGACGCGCATCTGCACCCGGAGCTCGGCATCGAGATTGCTGAGCGGTTCGTCGAACAGGAACACTTGCGGCTCACGCACGATGGCGCGGCCGATGGCGACGCGCTGGCGCTGGCCGCCCGACAATTGCCGCGGCCGCCGCTTCATCAGCTCGGCGATGCGCAGGATTTCGGAAGCCCGCTTCACCCGCCGCTCGGTATCTGCCTTGGGGTTGCCGGTCATTCTCAGGCCGAAGCTTAGATTCTGCTCGACCGTCATGTGCGGATAGAGCGCGTAGGACTGGAACACCATGGCGATGCCGCGATCGGCCGCCTCGACGTCGTTCACCACCTTGCCGCCAATGGCGATCTCGCCGTCGCTGATGTCCTCGAGCCCGGCGATCATCCGAAGCAGCGTGGACTTGCCGCAGCCGGAAGGGCCGACGAAGACGACGAATTCGCCGTCATCGATGTCGATATTGGCGCCGTGGACGATCTCGAAGACGCCGAAGCGCTTGATGACGTTTTTGAGTGTGACTGCCGCCATGCTGATCCTTACTTGATGGCGCCGGCGGCGATGCCGGCAACGAAATGGCGCTGCAGAAGCACGAACACGACGAGCATTGGCGCCGTCAGCATCACCGCGCCCGCCATGATGCCGCCCCAGGACACCTTGGTGAGACCGATCAGCGTGCCGAGCGCCACGGGCGCGGTCATTGCGCCCGGCTTGGAATTGATCAGCAGCGGCCAGAGATAGTTGTTCCAGGAGGCAAGGAAGAGGATGATGGCGAGCGCCGCCAGCATCGGCCGCGCCAGAGGCAGTGCGACGAACAGGAATATCCGCCATTCCTTGACGCCCTCGACCTTGGCGGCGTCGAACAGCTCGTGCGGCATCATCGAAAAACTCTGCCGCATGAAGAGCACGCCCAGCGAATTGAACAGCGGCGGCACGATCAGCGCCACCCAAGTGTTGGCGAGCTTGAAGTCGCGCGCCACCATGATGAATTGCGGGATCAGCACGACCGCATAGGGCAGCGTGATGGTGCCGAAGATGATGGCGACGACCATGCCCTTGCCGAAGAAGTTGTAACGCGCCAGCGCCCAGCCGGCCATCGAGGTCAGCATCACCGACAGGAAGGTATAGGTCACCGCCACCGAGACGGAGATGCCGATGGCGCCGATGAAATTGGTGCCGCGCTGCAGATTGCTGACATTGTCGAGGAAATTGCCATGCGGCAAAAGCTCGATGTCGGGGCTGAAGATGCCGTTGTCGGGCATCGTCGAAAAAACCACCATCATCCACAGCGGAAACAGCCAGACCAGCGCCAGCGGCGTCAGGAACAGATGCAGCGCGATGCTGCGTCCCAATCTGGCCTGGGAACGGCTGACCCGGGAATGGCTGATTGGGGAGCGCGAGGTCATTTCGGTTCCCTCGTCAGCCATATCTGCACCAGCGAAATGGCAATCGCCAGCCCGGCCATGGTGTAGGCGACGGCCGAAGCGTAGCCGAAATTGAGCGACCGGAAGCCCTGGCGGTAAAGCAGCAGCCCGAGCGTTTCGGTGCCGCCGCCCGGCCCGCCGCGCTCGGTGATCAGGAAGGGCTCGGTGAACAGCTGCATGGTGCCGATGATCGACAGCACGGCGCAGAACACGATGATCGGCTTGAGCAGCGGCAGCGTGATGTAGAAGAACTGTTTGACCTTGCTGACCCGGTCCAGGGTCGCCGCCTCGTAGACATCCTCGGGAATCGACTGCAGGCCGGCGAGCAGGATGATGGCGTTGTAGCCGGCCCAGCGCCACGTCACCGCCATCATGATCACCGCCATCGCCGGGGTGACGTTGGTAAACCAGTCGACACTGGGCAGGCCGATGCTGTTCAGCAATTTGTTGATGATGCCGTAGTCGAGATTGAACATCAGCCGGAAAACCGCCGAATAGGCGACCTCGCCGACCACGACCGGCGCGAAGAAGGCAAAGCGGAACAGGCCACGGGCCTTGAGCAGTGGCGAATTCAAAAGCACCGCCATCACAATCGCCAGCGAAATCATCACCGGCACCTGGATGACAAGGATCAGCAATGTGTTCTTCAAGGCATTGAAGAAGGCCGGATCGCCGATCAGCCGGCCCCAGTTGAAGGTCGGCGCGAAGCGCCACGGCACGGTGCGCGTCGCCTGGAACGAGATCAGGAAGGAATCGATGATCGGCCACAGCCAGAAGATCGAAAAAATCAGCAGATACGGCGCGAGGAAGCGATACGCCGTGGCGTTCTGGTAGCGCATCGTTTTCCTCCTTTCTGCTTTCAAGTTCTTGCCTTCTCCCCTTGTGGGAGAAGGTGGATCGGCGCGTAGCGCCGAGACGGTTGAGGGGTGATGGCCGGAGTGCCGCCGGCGCCAAGCTGGAGCACCCCTCATCCGTCGCCTTCGGCGATACCTTCTCCCACAAGGGCAGAAGGGGAGCCGCGCGCTCGGAGCCGCCTCGTCTAGATCACGACTTGACCGGCAGGCCGGTCGCCGCGGCGATCTGGCTTGCGGCATCGTCGAGCGCTGCCTTGGCGTCGGGATAGCCGCCGGCCAGATATTTGGTCTGCACCGCGCGGATGATGATTTCGGCGTCGCTCTGGAACGGCGTGCCGCGGCTGGGGACGACCTTGGGCAAGGTGCCGAGGATGTCCTTCCACACGGCTTGGCCACCCCAATAGGGCAGGCCTTCGGAGACATAAGGGTCGTTGAGCGCCGAGATCAGCGACGGCACCAGGCCGAAGCCTTTCAGCATGGTGATCTGGCCCTCATTCGTCGCAAGCGTGTATTTCAGATAGGCGTAGGCGGCTTCCTTGTTCTTCGACACCGAGGTGATGGCGAGCGAGGAGCCGCCGAGATTGGCGGCGCGCGGACCGTCGGCGGTCAGGCTCGGCATCAGATAGACGCCCCATTTGCCTGCCCCATCGGGCGATTCGGTGCGCACGGTGCCTTCATACCAGCCGCCATACATCTGCGTGGCGACCTTGCCGGCGGTGTTGTTGGTGATCTTGGTGCTCCAGTCGGCAGAGGAAATGATGCCGGCGTCCTTCATCTCCTTGATCTTGGTCATGGCATCGACGCATTTGGGCTGGTTGACCGTGATCGATTGCCCGTCGGCGGAGAAGTAGGCGCAACCCTGCTCGTTGGAGATCATGCGGAAGAATTCGGAATCGCCGTTGAAATCGGCGTTGGTCATCGTGACGCCGGGATTGGCGGCCTGGATTTTCTTGGCGGCGGCGATGAAATCGTCCCAGGTCTTGATCGAGGACGGATCGACGCCAGCCTTCTCGTAGAAGTCGCGGCGGTAGAACATCGCCGCTGGACCGGAATCCCAGGGCATCGCATAGGCCTTGTCGTCAACCTCGAGCTCGGTACGCTTGAAGTCGGGGAATTTTGCCTGGTCTTCCGCGGTGTAGCCGAGCGTATGCAGGTCGACGAAGCAATCCGGGAACTGGCTCCAGTAGTTTTCGGCTTCGCCGTTCTCGATCGTAACGATGTCAGGCAGCCCCTCGCCGCCGGCGGCACAGCCGGCGATCGATTTGTCGTAGGTCGGCTGGTTGCCAAGGTCCTCGACCGTCACCTTGATGTCGGGATACTGCTTGTTGAAGCCCGCTATGGTGGCCTTCAGCGACGAAGCGGCGATATTCCAGCTCCAGATCGTGATTTCACCGGACTGCGCAAAGGCCGGGCTGGAGCCCAAGGCAAGCGCGAGCGCGGCGCAGGTCAATTTTATGCGCATTGAAATCCTCCCATTTCAGTTGCTCTCTGTTTGCGAGCGTGGCTAGACTAGGCCTCGGGAAAGCCTTGTCCGCGACAAAGGGAATAAGAAATGAGCGGAAAGTAAGATGCCGGAAAGGCCGTTTTACCAGCCTGGCGCCAGCAGCGTGGAGGGCCTGCCGCTGCTGCTGCAGATGTTCCACACCCAGCCCCTGGTGATGCTCAAGCCGCATTGGCACGCCCAGGTCGAGGTGAATTTCATCGTGCGCGGCGCCGTGCATTACCGTATGGACGGGCACGAGCTTTCGCTCTCTGCTGGCGACATGTGTCTGTTCTGGGGCGGCCTGCCGCACCAGATGGACGAAGCCTCCGACGATGCCATCTATGCCGGCGCGCATTTGCCGCTGGTGCATTTCTTCCGGCTCCATTTGCCCGTCGAGGTCCGCAACAGACTGATGACCGGGGCGACGCTGGTGACCGACGCCACCGACCGGTCGGACGACCACAATTTCGAGCGCTGGAACCGCTATGCCCGCTCCGGCGACCCGGTCAAGGCCGAGCATGCCGTCAACGAGCTTTTGCTGCGGCTGGAGCGGGTGCGCTTCGAGCCTTACCGGCTGGTGCCCGAAACCCCGGTCGAACAGGAGATAGGCAGTCCCTTCGATCAGCAATCGCTGCGCAATGTCGGGCGCATGTGCGACTTCATCGCCGAGAATTTCCTCTACGAGATCGATTGCGTCGATATCGCCGCGGCGGCCGATATCCATCCCAAATACGCCATGAGCATCTTCAAGAAATCGACCGGCATGACGCTCAATGAATATGTGAATTTGCTGCGCCTCAGCTACGCGCAGGCGCTGCTGATGCATCAGGATGCCAATGTGCTGCGCGTCGCCATGGAATCGGGCTTCGGCTCGCTCAGTGCCTTCAACAAGTCGTTCCGCAAGCTTTCCGGCATGTCGCCGTCGGATTTCCGCAGGGGCGTGGCCGGCGCCAGATAACGGCTGGATTCAAGCGATAATATCCAGGCGCCTCGGCAGGCGGTTCATCGGCGACGGCCCGTTGGCGGTGATCAGGAACTGGTCCTCGAGATTGAAGCTGGCGAGACCGTCGATGTAGAGCGGGATCTCGAATGCCAGCACCATGCCGGCCTCGATCACGACAGTGCTGTCGGCCGAGATGAACGGCCATTGCTCGGAAAACACGGAATTGCCGACGCCGTGGCCGAAATGGCCGCGGCGATAGGAACGCAGGCCCTGGCGCGCCAGGCTTTCGCTGGCGGCGCGATGCACGGCGGCTAACGGCTTTCCGGGCATAAGCGCGACAAGCCCGTCGGCGAAGGCGCGTTCGGCTATCGCATGCAATTCGGCCTGTTCGGGCGACGGCGGCCCGAAGGTGAAATTCCGCGACATATCCGAGGCATAGCCGTTCACGCTGCACACCATGTCGGCCTTCAGCGGATCGCCGGCGGCGGCGACGGCGTCGGCGCCTTTTGGGCGAGCGCCCAGCGTGACGTATTCCGCCGTCGAGATTTGCTGCGACGACCCGGCGGCTGCATCCGCGACGCCTTGCCGGTAAAGCGCGACCAGCTCAGACTGACGCATGCCGGTCGTCGCATGCTGCTGCAGCCGCGACAGGCCGGCTTCCGACAGGGCGATGCCCTGCTGCAGAAGGTCGATCTCGCTCTGCGATTTGATTGCCCGCAGCCTGTCGAGAACCGGTGAGCCGTTGACCAGGGCAGTGCCCGGCAACATCGCCTGCAGCGCGGAAAAATCGCTGGCCGAGACGAAATCCAGCTCGATGCCGAGCGTCGCACGCTCCAGCCCGAATTCTGTAAAGGTCGTTTTCAGCTCGCGGACGGAGCGGGCAAGCTCAAAGGTCGCCGGACGTGAAAAACCGGGAGCGCGGCCAACCAGGCCGGCCTCGATGCGCTGCGCAACAGGCCGGTCAGCCGTCGCCGGCTCGAGCGACGCCGATTCGATCCAGATCGCATGCGTGCGCAGCACGGCGCCGGCCATCGCCGCCCGGAGCCGGGCAGCCTGGAAATCCGCCACCACGACGCCGATCGGCAGGTCGCCTCGCTTGGGAATAACGACGAAACCGGCGCCGGCCCGCCGGAACAGGCCGGCCGGGCCGATCCAGGCACCGGTGGCATATTGGAACGCCTCGGGCTCGCAAAGCACCAGCGCCTCGATGCCGGCGCGCTGCATCAGGTCAGTTGCGCGCTCGCGGTCGACAAAGCCGGTCATGGGATCTCCTCGAATGCACTCGAATCCGACGCCGATGCGGCGGCGTTTGGCCTTAGCGTAGCTTCAGTGCCGCCGTGGAGCAGCTTTTTTCTGGAAGCGCTGTTCACCTTGAGAGTTCGTCGTCGGGAAACGAAAAAAGCCGCGGCGAACCACGGCTTTCAACGCGACGAGTGGTCTGTTTCGAATGCTTACTCGGTTTCGTCGGAAGTGTCGTCGGCAGTGTCTGCCGCGTCTTTCGCGGCCTTCCTATCCAGCGCTGCCTGCAAGGCCAGCGTAGCCTGCGGTGAGGCCGGTGTCGTGGCAACGACCGCCATTGCATGAGCAACGCCGGTCGTCGACTTGTCCTTGGCCGCGGCGGAAGTGGCGGCTCCGTGTCCCTGCGAGCCGGCCCCAGCCGAGTTTCCGCCGTTACCGTTGCTGCCGCCATTGCCGTTGCCATTGCCATTGCCCCCGGGAGCAGCGAGTACCGGAGATGCGACAAGGGTGAGAGCGGCTACAGTCGCGAATAGACAGGTGCGCGTTTTCATAGTTCCTCCTTCGAGTCGCCCTCCCGCCAGGATGGGTTTCAGATGAAAAACGTCAGGACTTTCGAATCCGAAAGTCGGCTGTTACCTAGCTTTGTTCAAATACAGTATTCTACAAGACGGACCTTGGTCCGAAATCGATACGCAAAAGTCCTGAATTTTATCGACAGCGTACTTCGGACGACCGCAGCGGCGGGATTTTTGCTGCCGGCAGATCCGGCGCCGCTACAGCGCAGTGTGCGTCGGCTGACATCAGGCTAGGGTCGAGGAAACCTAGCTGCTCGGCCATCGGTGAGATCATTCAAGGTGATTGAGGAACATTCCACATTTCGTGAAGTTGGGAGCGCAGGCGCGCTTTTGAGGTGCCAAGAAGTTGGGAGCGCAGGCGCGCTTTTGAGGTGCCAAAATGTTTGATGCCGGCGGGCTTTTGGGAGGAAGCCATGATCCGCGTCACGCCTGCATTTCGTGTTTCGCGCCGCCGCGCGTTGCAGTTTGGCCTGGGAGCAACGCTCGCTTCGGCCACCGGCCTTGCCCCGGTTTCCCGGGCCTATGCGCAGGATGAGGTCAAAGACGAAGACATTTTTTTCCGGTTCGCCCTCAATCTCGAATATATATGGAAGCCGAATATTACCTGCGCGGTACAACCGGAAAAGGGATCGAAGACTCGGATGCTGGCCCGAAGGCCGGCGCTGTCGTCGGCGGCAAACAGGTCAGCTTTGACACGCCTGCAATCGGCGAGTTCATGCGCCCATGGCGTCCAAAAAGCTAGTGAGTTCAATTGGCTCGCCCGAAAAGGGTCGAACTCCTGACCCCTAGATTCTGGTCTGAGAAGTCAAGATATAGGCGGTTCGAACGTGTCCCCTACTCCGTCAACGCTCCGGCTTCCCACCGCCAAGGCACATCATGGTTTAGGGGCTTGGCTTAGACGCTCGAAGTGAAGTACCCAGCCCATACCTATTCTATTCTGGAGTCTCCACGTTGATCGTAGCGGTCAAGGCCGCCGAGAATCCGAGATGGTCAATACCAGTGAAATGATGCAGGTTCTTCTGGACCACGTGGCAAGCAGGCCGCTGAGCAGACGTAGCTTCCTGGTTTCAGCATATGGACCCTCTTTGTAATACGAATTGAAAATTGCGCCCTCATGTTTCAGAACAGGTCGGTAGACCCGCGAGGATGATTTCGAATCCTGCGGGTCGCTCACGGTCCTCAAGGCGAGAATTCTAAGAGACGTTCAACAATGACCCAGCACGCAGAAAACGCTCGAATTCTCATGTACAGCCACGACACGTTCGGGCTCGGCCATTTGCAGCGCTGCCGGACTATCGCGCATTCGCTGGTCGAGGATTTCCGCGGACTTCAGGTGCTTATCATTTCGGGTGCGACTATCGCTGGCGCCTTCGACTACCGCGCCCGTGTCGACTTCGTGAAGATCCCCAGCGTCATCAAGCTGCGCAACGGCGAATACACCTCGCTGGAAAAGGACATCGATCTGCATGAGACGCTAAGGATGCGCCAGTCGATCATCCGCCATACAGCTGAGACCTTCCGGCCGGATATCTTCATCGTCGACAAGGAACCGCTCGGCCTGCGCGGTGAGATTGAGGACACGCTGTCCTACCTCAAGACGCGGGGCACCACGCTGGTGCTTGGCCTGCGCGAGGTGATGGATGCGCCGCATCTGCTCGAAGCAGAGTGGGCACGCAGAGACGTGATGCGCAAGATAGGCGTCTTTTACGACAAGGTCTGGGCCTATGGTCCGCCGGATTTCTACGATCCGCTGACGGGCTTGGATGTGCCCCCGGCTGTCAGGGCAAAGATGAGGTTCGTCGGTTTCCTGCAACGGAGCCTGCAGCGGAACGAGTTGCCCGGCCACCGACCCGAGGGCGACTATATCCTCGTTACTACCGGTGGCGGCGGTGACGGCGCCGATCTGATCCACGACGTCATCGATGCCTATCAGCAGGATCCGCAATTGCAGCATAGAGCCCTGATCGTGCTTGGGCCTTACATGCCGGCGCGCAAGCGCAACAAGCTGCTCAAGAAGGGGTCCAAGATCCCCTACATCAAGATCATCGAGTTCGACAACCGTATGGAAGACCTGATTGCCGGCGCCAAGGCGGTAGTGGCGATGGGCGGCTACAACACCTATTGCGAGATACTGTCTTTCGACAAGCCGGCGCTGATCGTGCCGCGCGTCGAGCCCCGCCGGGAACAACTGATCCGCGCACGGCGCGCAGCCGAACTCGGCCTCATCGAGATGCTTTTGCCTGAAGAAGCCGAGGATTCCCGGCGGTTTGCTGATGCACTGAAGGTGCTGCCGGACCGGCCCCGCCCATCGCAGAGCAATCCGCATCTGACGCTGGAAGGGCTGCCTCATATTTCCGAAATCGTCGCGGAACTGCTCGACCGGCGGGCCGGCCATCACCTTTCGGTCATTGAAGGAATGACCTGAGTTGCAACATCGCAAGATCGTCGTGGTTCTGAAGGGTTACCCGCGGCTGTCCGAAACCTTCATCGCGCAGGAACTGCTCGGTCTTGAGCGTGCGGGGTTCGACCTGATACTCGTCGCGCTCAGGCGGCCGACCGACGAAAAACGCCACCCCGTGCATGACGAGATCAAAGCGCCCGTCCATTATCTGCCGGAATATCTGCATGAAGAGCCGCTGCGCGTGCTTCGCTCGCTGTTTGCCTCTCTGCTGCGTCCGGGCTTCTGGCGCGCGCTCGGATCGCTGGCTGCCGATATGCCCCGCGACTTTACGCGCAATCGCGCGCGCCGCTTCGGGCAAGCGCTCGTGCTGTCGGCCGAATGGCCGGAAAACGCGGGCTGGCTGCATGCACATTTCGCGCACACGCCTGCATCGGTGACGCGCTATGCCAGCCAGCTTCGTGGCCTGCCCTGGACCTGCTCGGCCCATGCCAAGGACATCTGGACTTCGGCCGACTGGGATCTGGCCGGCAAGCTTTCCTCGGCGCGCTGGACGGTCACTTGCACGAAAACCGGCTTCGACCGTCTGAAAAAACTCGCTAACGGCAACTCGTCTGTGCATCTGAGCTATCATGGGCTCGACCTTGATCGCTTCGGCAGTTTCGGCGAGGCGCGAAAGCAGCATGACGGCTCGGCTCCGGACGAACCGGTTGTCGTTCTGAGTGTCGGGCGCGCCGTTGAAAAGAAAGGTTACGATACGTTGCTGGAGGCCCTTGCCCTGTTGCCCGGCGATTTGGCGTGGCGTTTCGAGCATATCGGCGGCGGCGAAGAACTGGAACGGTTCAAGTCGCTGGCGCAAAAGCTCGGCCTGGATGGTCGCGTCTCTTGGAAAGGCGCGCTTGCGCAGGAGGAGGTGCTTGAGCACTACCGCCGCGCCGACATCTTCGCGCTGGCCTGCAGGATCACCGCAAATGGCGACCGCGACGGTCTGCCGAACGTTCTGGTGGAGGCGGCTAGCCAGCGGCTTGCCTGCGTGTCGACCGATATTTCCGGCGTGCCGGAGCTTTTATCGCCGGATGAAACCGGGTTGCTGGTTCCGACGGAAAACCCGATTGCCCTGGCACAGGCGCTGGAGCGCCTGATCCGTGATCCCGTGCTCCGCGACCGCCTCGGCGACGCCGCAGAGCGGCGCGTGCGCGGCAATTTCGATCATATGGCAAGCATTGGACAGCTCAAGGAACTGTTCGAGCGGGAGTGGCGGGCCGCCGAATGAAGCGGCTGCGCGCTTTCTTCTATGTCCAGCACCTGCTCGGCATCGGCCATCTCGCGCGCGCCAGCCGCATTGCGGCGGCTCTGGTCGATGACGGGTTTGACGTTACCGTCGTGACCGGCGGAGCGCCGATCGCTGGGTTTCCGGGACTGGGTGTACAATCTGTAACCCTGCCACCTGTCACCTCCGGTGATGAAGGATTTTCGGGACTTGTCGACCTGCAAGGCAACCCGATCGACGATGATTTCAAGAAATGGCGTTCAGAGATGCTGCTGCAGGCATTCCGGGATTGCAGGCCTGATATCGTCATTGTCGAGGCGTTTCCATTTGGACGCCGGCAGATGCGTTTCGAACTCTTGCCGCTGATCGAGGCCATCGACGCGACGTCGCCCAGACCGCTGCTGGCGACGTCCGTCCGTGATATCCTCCAGGAGCGCGTCAAGCTGGGCCGAAACGAGGAAACGGTCGATCTCATCAACAGGCATTTCGATCTTGTTATGGTCCACGGCGATCCGGCTTTCGCAACCATCGACAAGACATTTCCACTGGCTGGGGCGATCAGGGCCGAGGTCACCTACACGGGGCTCGTTGCCGCGCCGCCATCGCCCGCGGCCTCCGAGCGCTTCGACGTTCTGGTGTCGGTTGGCGGCGGGGCTGCCGGAAAGAGCCTTGTCAGATCCACCATCGCAGCGGCGCGGAATGCCAACAACGCTTGGAAATGGTGTTTGATCACCGGCCCAAACCTGCCGAAAGACGAGGTTGACGCGATCGCACGCGATGCCACGCCGGGCCTGTCCATCTTCCGGTTCCGCGAGGATTTCGCCAGCCTGCTGACCGGCGCCCGCCTGTCAGTCTCGCAGGCGGGTTACAACACGGTCTGCGATGTCCTGCGCGCGGGTTGTCGCTCCCTGCTCGTCCCATTTGCAGCTGGCGGGGAAACCGAACAGACGGTTCGCGCCCTGATGCTCGAAGAACTCGGTCTTGCAACGGTGCTGATGGAAAAGGACCTGACGCCTGAAGGTTTGGCGCAAGCGATCGAACAAGCGCTTGTGGAACCGACGCCATCCGCGCATCGTCTCGATCTGGAAGGCGCGCGTCGCTCCGCGCAAATCCTGCGCGAGCGGCATCGAACATGGTCCCTAAATGTGGGGCCCGGTTTCGGAAAAGTTCATGATTGAACAGACGATAGATCCTAGAGCGGTTCATCGTTTCACGCAGAACCGCTCTGTCTCTTTGTTTTGACGCAATTCCGGACGGAAAGCCGTTTCCACACTTTCCTGCAAATGCTCTAACGCGCGTCGCGTCTGGTGAGATTCGTGCGACGCGCTTCAAGTCCTGTTTTATGCGTGTCGTTGTCCCAAAACCGCTACGCGCTTTTGGGCGAAATGCATTAAACAGTTCCAATCAGCATGAAGCGCGTATAATTTTTTGTCGGCAGTTCGCCGGAGAACCGCACCTCCCGTAGCGCCGCCATTTCCTCGAAGGCTGCAAGCGAAGCCACGCAGTTGATGTGCGTCGGCTCGCTGAAATAATCGTTCGATTGCAGCAGTACATTCGTGCCCGGCGGAAGCAGAGCAAGCCAGGCGCGCAGATCCGCTATGTGTTCGCAGCTCGTATTGACTATCAGATCGGGCCGCCCGGCCGCATAGTCGAGTGCGTACATATCTGCCGTCAGCGCCCGGAACCGGTCGCCGGCTTCCCGGTTGAGGGTCCGGGCGACCGGCGCGACTTCGGGGTCGATGTCGATGCTATCGACCGCCGCGATGTCGAAGCGGGCGTCGTTGAAAAGCATTGCCGGCAATACGCCGTACCATCCACCCAGAACCCATATGCGCCCGAAGCGGCCGCCGCCGCTTTCGAACAGCCTATCGAGCGCCCACATCTTGCAGGCGACCTGCTTGTGGTTGAAGGCGTTGGCGATATCGGCCTTCGGATGCTTGGCGACGACGCGCGCCAGCCCTGCCACGAGAGGGCAGTTGACATAAGCAGCAATTCCCCGCGTGAGGTCCAAGGCTTGCTCGTGCCAGTCCATGGCATTGCGTGGTTGCGTGACATCCATCATAATTCGTCTTGTATGTTGGGATTTTGGGCGACACAACGCAATCTTGCCTCCCGCAAGACTGTTTGATTCCGCGGACGTGATCATGCTGCAAGCCGCTTGGCTATTGCCCGGTGCCGGAGAGAGCCTGTTGCATCTGTCCGGATCATCGGCGTCCATCCGCCAGCACCAGCCGCGCAGCTGCGGCCTCGTGCTGCTCGGCTGTTCGCCAAAGCCCTACGAAAGCCGCGGACCGTTTGGCCAGCTGCTTTCTTCGCCGATCAACAATGCCCATGTCGTTGCCATCGACCATGCGCCGGAACTGGATCGCGCCGCCTCGCAGATTCCTTGCATCGTTGAGCGCAGGACAATGTCCGTGCACAGCAGCTTCGAGCTTGTCGTTGGCGATGAAGAAATTGCCGATACGCCATTCGCCAGCAGGTGCTTTTACATCCTGCATCCTTCCAACTGAAGGGTCCACAGCCACATATGGAAGCCAGCCTAGCCCGCTATATCTGGACGCACACCAAGAAGCAGCAGCTCTGGATATTGATGATCGTCGTGCTTTCGATGATCCCGTATTTCATGTCCTTCGACCTGCCGAAGCTGATCGTCAACGGACCGATCCAAGGTCGCGGCTTCGAGCAACCGGGCGCGACCCAGCCATTCATGAGGCTACACTACAACCTGCCGTTCATTGGAGAGGTCCAGTTCTTCTCCGGTTTTCAGCTCGACCGCGAGGAGACCCTGTTTGCCCTGAGCCTTGTGTTCCTCTTGCTAGTCGTCATCAACGGCCTGTTCAAATTCTACATCAACACCTACAAGGGCCGCCTCGGCGAACGCATGCTGCGGCGTATCCGCTTCGATCTGGTCGACCGTGTGCTGCGTTTTCCGCCAGTTTACTTCAAGCGGGTGAAATCCGCCGAAGTGGCGACCATGGTGAAGGACGAGGTGGAGCCGCTGGGCGGCTTCATCGGCGACGCCTTCCTGCAGCCGGTACTGCTCGGCGGCCAAGCGCTGACGGCCATGCTGTTCATCATGATCCAGAACGTCTGGCTCGGAATGATAGCGGTCGTGATCGTGGCGATCCAGATCGTGCTCATCCCGCGAATGCGGCGGCGGCTGATCGTGCTCGGGCGCCAACGGCAGTTGACGGCGCGCGCGCTTTCGGGCCGGGTTGGCGAAATCGTCGACGGCATCGGCGCGGTTCACGTCCACGATACATCAAACTACGAGCGCGCCGACATAGCTGCCCGGCTCGGGCTCATCTTCAAGATCCGCTTCGATCTTTACCAATGGAAATTCATGGTGAAGTTCCTCAACAATTTTCTCGCGCAGCTCACGCCCTTTCTGTTCTACATGATCGGCGGGTATCTGGTCCTCCAGGGGCGGCTGGACGTCGGCCAGCTCGTGGCCGTGATCGGCGCCTACAAGGACCTGCCCGGACCGATGAAGGAACTGATCGACTGGGATCAGGATCGGCAGGATGTCCAGGTCAAATATCAACAGGTCGTTGAACAGTTCACCGTCGAAGGTCTCATCGCGCCGAAAATCGGGGTATTGACGATCGACGATCCCGATCCGATGACCAAGCCGCTGTCGGCGATCAATCTGTCCGTAGCAGACGATGGCGGTGCAATGCTCCTTAACCGTATCTCCCTCCAGGTCAAGCCGGGTGAGACGGTGGCACTGGTCAGTACCGCAACAGGTGGAGCGGAGGCGCTTGCAGAAGCCTTCGCGCGGCTGAACTGGCCGGACAGCGGAAGGGTCGCTTCGGGCACCGACGACCTGCTTGAACTCCCCGAAGCAGTAACCGGCCGGCGCATGTCGTATGCCTCGTCGGATGTTTTCCTGTTCCAGGCAAGCCTCCGCGACAACCTGCTCTACGGGTTGAAGCATGCGCCGCTGACATCGGTGCCTTATGACGGTGCTGCGGCAGATCAGCACCGCTGGAACATTCACGAGGCGCGCCGGTCGGGCAATCCGGATCTTGATATCCACAGCGACTGGATCAACTATGCTTCCGCTGGCGCTACCGGCCCGCACGACCTCTTTGAAGCCGTGCGCCGGGTGCTCGACGCGGTTGTTCTGTCGCGTGACATTCTGGATCTCGGCTTGCGCTCTTCGGCCGATCTCACGCGTCACACGGAGCTTGCCAGGCGGATCGTCGAACTGCGTGCGGCGCTGCGGACCCGGCTGGAACAAGAGGGGCTGAGCGCACTGGTGGTTCCTTTCGAACCGGGCGCCTACAACAAGGAAGCAACGATCGGCCAAAACCTGCTCTTCGGCGCTGCCGCCGGCCCCGAACTGGCCGACAGGGCCCTGGCGGCCAATCCCTATTTTGCTTCCGTGCTGAGGCAAGCCGGCCTCGACCGCACGCTCTACGAAATGGGCTTGGAGATCGCCAAACAGGCGATCGAGCTGTTTGCCGACCTGCCGCCCGATCACCAGTTCTTCCAGCAGCTCGCCTTCATGAGCGCGGAGGAGATACCCGCCTACGAAACCTTGCTGCAACGGCTCAAGAACCGTCCCTACGAGGCGGTTTCGGAGAACGATCGCGCCATGATCGTCACCTTGAGCTTTGCCTACATCGAGCCCCGGCATCGCTTCGGCCTGCTGAGCGACGAGCTGATGAGCAAGATCGTCGCTGCACGCAACCGGTTCTATGAAGACCTGCCGCCCGAGCTGCACAATGCGGTCGAACGGTATGATCCTGCCAAATACATTGCCGCGGCCACCGTCATGGATAATGTCCTGTTCGGGCGTGTGGGCAACAATCATCCCGACGCGCCCGACCGCATACGCTCCATCGTCTATGACATTCTTGACGAACTGGGGCTTTATGGCGAACTTCTGGATGTCGGCCTGGACTTCAACGTCGGCTCCGGCGGCAGGCGGCTGACCGGTGGACAGCGACAGAAGCTCGATGTTGCCCGGGCCTTGCTCAAGCGTCCCGATTTTCTCATTCTCAACCGGCCGCTGTCGGCGCTCGACCAGCGCATGCAGGATAAGGTGCTGCGAAATGTGCTCGAGGAAGCCAGGCGCGACGGCCATTCGCCGGCAATTGTGTGGGTCGTGACGAATCCGGCAATGGCGATGATGTTCGATCGCGTTATCGTCTTCGACTCGGGTCAATTGGCGGAAGACGGAACACACGAGACACTTTTGGCAGGGAACGGTATCTTCAAGGAACTGTTGTCATAGAGTAACGGACATTCAGATGGGATCATTCTGCCGGTGCACGACATCGGGCTCGCCACCTTTCGCGTGGTTTGTCTCGCCATCCCGGAAAGAGAATTGATTCCATCTGGGCGTCCGTTGCTCTAGTCTGGCAAACGCGAATTTTGGAAGGTTTGCGACAATGCTGCTCAAGGATGAAGTTGGAATGCTGCAACGCGTTCCCTTGTTCTCTGCCATCGAGCCGACAAAGCTCAAGCTGCTTGCGTTCACATCCGATCGTGTGAGCTACAGCGCCGGCCAGATCCTTTTCCGGCAGGGCGACGAGGGAGACGCCGCCTATGTCATCCTTTCAGGCAGGGCGGATATTCTTGTCGATTCCGACAGCGGACCGATAAAAGTTGCCGAACTGGAGCCAAATTCGATCGTTGGCGAGATCGCCATATTGTGCAACAGCTCCCGCACTGCCACCGTCAGAGCGGCAAGTCCGCTGGAAGCCCTGAGAATCCGCAAGGATCATTTCCTGAGGCTTATGAGGGAGTTCCCGGAAATGACCATCGAGATATTGCGGGTTCTTGCCGATCGCCTAAGCCATACGACCGCGGATCTGATCGACGCACGAAGCGCCAAATAACGAAGGACGTGCGCTGGATCCTCGCCGTCGTGACGGCACTGTCCTCTCGCTGAGAAGATCACCCGGAGAAAGCCTGTCTCGCTTAGCAGCAGTTGTTTGGATATGATGGGCGAAGGGGTAGCATGGACGACAACGTTTTCCTGGTCAGGTTTTGGGGTGTCCGCGGCAGCATTTCGGTATCAGGGCCAGAATTCTCTCGCTATGGCGGCAACTCAATCTGCGTCGAGATGCGATGCGGTAAGCATACGCTTCTGTTCGACGCAGGCTCTGGCCTACGGCCTGCCGGCGCGGCGCTTCAGGCGTTGGGCGTGACCGATTTCGACCTGCTTTTCACCCATTGCCATTACGATCACATCATCGGGCTGCCGTCTTTTGCGCCGATCTATGACCGGGGCGCCAAGGTTACGCTTTGGTCCGGGCATCTTGCAGGACACATGACGACCCGGCAGATGGTCGATGAGTTCATGCGGCCGCCGTGGTTTCCGGTGAAACTGGAGGCCTGCAAGGCAAGCCTCGACTATCGCAATTTCGTATCCGGAGACGTGCTTCGCCCGCGCGAAGGGGTGGTGGTCCGAACCGGCAGTCTTATGCACCCGGGCGGCTGCATAGGCTACCGGGTCGAATGGGGCGGCGGCGTCGTGGCGGTGATCACAGACACTGAGCACGAGCCGGACAAACTCGATCAGGCGGTGCTCGGCCTGATCGAAGATGCCGACCTCGTCATTTACGATTGCACCTACACCGAGGAGGAAATGGAACGCCGCCGCGGTTACGGGCACTCGACGTGGCAACAGGGCGTCAAGCTCTGTGAGGCGGCCGGTGCGCGGAGGCTTGCGCTGTTTCACCACGATCCGACACGCACCGACAAGGAACTGGACAAGATCCAGAAACTGGCCAAGGACAGGTTTACCGGCGCTTTTGCCGCGCGGGATGGCCAGACGCTCAAACTTCCAGTCTCATTGCGCAAAAGGCGCTGAGCTATTTTCCTCTATCTCTTTGTTTTGACGCAATTCCGGACGGAAACCGTTCATACTTTCCTGGAATTGTTCTACCGGCGCTGCGCCCGATCAATGTCCTGATCGGAAGCCATGCGCAGGCTTCAGTCTGTGCGGTGACTGTGAACAGCCGTTCGAGGAAGAGCCAGGCCGATTCATCATGTACGAGATGGTGGGTGAGCAGGCCCACCGGTTCGCCCCCATCGAATGCATGCTGCAATTGCGCGATGATAGCCTGAACCAATAGGCCATGATCGCGGCAGCCGCGCGTGCCATGCCAATCCATGATGTCGACATTGCTGTTGATGACCGCAAGTGAAGCCGGCCTTGGCGGCCCATAGACCGACAATGCCGAAAATCCTATCGATCCAAGGTCGGATACCAAGCCGGCGTCGATCCTGTTCCAGGGTGGCACCAGCATCGGAACGGCACGTGCGCCGTGCAGGCCGGTTACGTGCGCCAGCCCGCGAGCCAGATCATCGAGCACCGCCTCGCGTGGCCGATGCGCGCCGAGCTCCTGCTTCTTCTGGCCCTCGGGCGCAGGATTTCGGTGCGCCCAGCCATGGATGGCGACCGTGGCATGCGGCGCCTCGTCAAGCCGAACGACAAGCTTCTCGTCAGTCAGGGCGGGAATGACGGCCAGAGTCACCGGAACCGCGAATTCACCGGTGAGGTCGAGCAACCGATCAAGCGCAGGCGTCGGATCCACGGCGTCATCGTCGCGCAGCCAGAACTCTGCCTTACGGTCCGCCCGTTGCCGGCTCGCCAGTTCCTCCACCAAGGGTTGCCAGATTTGATCGGATGTCATGAGATGGGGATCTTCGCAAGAAGTTCGGCCAGACGCGCCGCTGCAGCACCGAGAGAACGTTCTTCGAGGATGAAACGTCTGGCTTCTGCGGCCATGATGGATCTTTCGTCGTTACGGGCCAGAAGCCTTTCAATGGCAGAAGCGAACGCCGCCACATCGTCCGGCGGGGTGAGAAACCCGGCCTGGCCATCCCGGACGACCTCCGGCACGCCGGCGACGTCCTGAGCCACAACCGGAAGGCCGGCGGCCTGTGCTTCAAGATAGGCAACGCCATAGGCCTCGCCGAAACCCGGCCAGACGTAAATTCCCCCACTGTAGAGGACATCCGGCACGGCGGCTGGCTCAATCGCGCCAAGCCATTCGATACGCTCGGCGGGCAAGCCGGCGAATTGCGCTTTGATCTCCTCGCGGGCAGGTCCGTCCCCGACGACCGACATGGTCCAGGGCAGGTGACCGATCGAACCGAGCGCCTGCGCCAGCATGCGATAGCTTTCGAGTTTGTCGCCCGGGCGCATCATGGCGACGGTAACGAGGCGCGTCGGACAACCCCGTGCCGGCGTTTCCCGGAATAGCGATGTGTCGATGAAGGGCGAAAGCATGCCGAAAGCGGCGTCGGGTACCGCATCTGCCAGTCCCTGACGATCCCTTTGCGTGAAGCAGATGTTCAGCGCCGCCTGTTCGACGGCTCGCGCCACCAACGCTTGCGTATCGGCCCACAAACCGGTGTTGCGCCGCCTCGAATAGGAGGCTTCCGCTGTCACATAGGGGACACCAAAGGCCAACGCCAGTTCGGGCCCGATCAGGTCGGGCGCCTTGTAATAGGGATGATAGGTGAACCACAGATCGGGCTTGCCGTCACGATCCCAAAGCCTTGCCAGCCGCGCGGCTTCCTCCCGGGCCTCGATCTTGAGCGCATCGAAACTTTTCGAATCCGGTTCGCGTAGATAGAAGCGCAATTCGGATGCCAGTTCGACGCTATGTCCTCCATGCTCCAGCGCCTTGACCAGCATCCGTGCCATCTGGCGGTCGCCGGAGGCAACGGGATGATTGGGCGACTTCAGCGGCGCATAGAAGGCAATTCGCATCCCCGGACCCTATCATCGGAAAGCCTGCGCAAGTCAATTTCGAAGCATGATCGACTTCACCCTCAAGCACTGGAATGTGCTATCTGATGCTCATGGAAACCGCTGCCGCGTCCGATCCGTTTGTTGCTTCTCTGCCGGTCTTCGCAAAGTTTGAAAGCGTTGCCGATATTGATAACTATCGGCCTCTCCCCGATGGCTGGGCGCTGGCCACCGCAGACATCGTCGGCTCGACCAAGGCGATCGAGGCGGGGCGCTATAAAACCGTCAATATGGCCGGTGCCAGCGTCATTTCGGCGCTGCTCAATGCGCTGGGTAGGCAAGATCTTCCCTTTGTCTTCGGCGGCGACGGCGCGCTCGTGGCGTTTCCCGGCTCGGCGCTGGAGATCACCCGCAACGCGCTGGCGGCTGTCCAGAGATGGGTGGCGGACGAACTGGATCTGACCTTGCGTGCCGCAATCGTGCCGATAAAGGATATAAGAGCGCAAGGCCTCGACGTTCGCGTGGCGAGGTTCCAGGCCTCCGATGCGGTCTTCTATGCCATGTTCGCCGGAGGTGGCGGCAGTTGGGCGGAAGCCGAGATGAAAGCGGGGCGCTACCGCATCGATCCTGCGCCGGCCGGCGCGCGGCCGGACCTGACCGGCCTCTCGTGCCGCTGGAACCCGATCGAAGCCCGGCATGGCGAAATCGTCTCGATCATAGCCATACCGGGGGCGTCGCGCGACTTGCGCGGTTTTCAGTTTCTGGTTTCCGACATCATCGCCCTTGCCGGCAGGCAGGAACGCGATGGCCACCCGGTGCCGGTGAACGGGCCGGACTACAGTTTGCTGCCCGCCGGCCTCGATATCGAGGCGCGGGCCACGGCGCCGGCAGGACGGCGGTGGCTGTCGAAGCTGTGGATAGTGTTCCTGATGACGCTTACGGCTGTTACGGATAGATATGGCTGGACGATCGGCAGATTCGATCCGAAGATCTACAAACGCGAAGTGGCCAGCAATTCGGATTTCCGGAAGTTCGACGATGGCTTGAAGATGACCATCGACGTTGACGCGGATGTGTTGCAACGGATCGAGAACCGGCTGAAACAGGCGGAAGAGGCGGGCATCTGCAACTATGGCCTGCACCGCCAGAAATCGGCCTTGATGACATGCCTCGTCGCATCGCCGCTGCAGCGCGATCACGTTCATTTCATCGATGGCGCCGCCGGCGGCTATGCGATGGCTGCCGCAAGCCTTAAGGCGAAGGTGCCGGTCTGACGGCTTGCGGACATCGATTTTCCGCAATATGCCTCGGGGCTCTTGTGAGCGGTGAGCCTCACCATGGAAGCGGACGGCCTGTCCGAATTGACGGGAAGCAGATTTTTGGACGCCTCACGATCGACATATGACCGTCTTCTGAACCGGATTTCGACGCGTGCCGCGCAAGTCGGCGTGATCGGACTGGGCTATGTCGGGTTGCCGCTGGCGGTTGCGATCGCACGCGCCGGCTTCCCTGTTTGCGGCTTCGACATCGAAGCCCAAAAGGTCGAGAGCCTGAACAACGGACAATCCTACATCGAGGCGGTGACGTCGACAGCCCTTGCCGGCCAGGTGGCGAGCGGACGGTTCCGCGCCACTGCGGATTTTGCCGAACTGGCCGTCTGCGATGTCATCATCATCTGCGTTCCGACACCACTGACGAAACACCGCGAGCCGGATCTCTCCTTTGTCAGGAACACCGCAGGCACCATCGCGAAGCATCTGCGTCTCGGCCAGCTGATCGTGCTGGAATCGACCACCTATCCCGGCACCACCGACGACGTGATCAAGCCCATCCTGGAAAAAATCGGCTTGCAGTCAAGGATAGACTTCTTCCTCGGCTTCTCGCCCGAACGCGAGGATCCCGGCAACCGCAGCTTTGAAGTCGCGACGATCCCCAAGGTCGTGGCAGGTGACGGCATTGAAGCGGCGACGCTCGTGCAGGCTTTCTACCATGGCGTGGTCAAGACCGTCGTTCCGGTTTCCACCACGGCGACCGCCGAGGCGGTCAAGCTGACGGAAAACATCTTCCGCTCGGTCAACATAGCCCTCGTCAACGAGTTGAAGATCGTGCTCGGTGCGATGGGAATCGACATCTGGGAGGTGATCGAGGCGGCAAAGACCAAGCCCTTCGGCTACATGCCTTTCTATCCTGGCCCTGGACTTGGCGGGCATTGCGTTCCGATCGATCCCTTCTACCTGACGTGGAAGGCTCGCGAATACGAACTGCCGACCCGCTTCATCGAGCTGGCGGCAGAGATCAACACGGCCATGCCACGTCATGTGGTCGATGAACTGGCGAAGGCGCTGGACCGGCGCTGCGGCAAGGCGCTCAGCCGCTCGCGCATTCTCATCATCGGGCTCGCCTATAAGAAGAATGTGCCCGACATCCGCGAAAGCCCCTCATTGCGGCTCATTGAACTCATCGAGGAATGGGGCGGCAAGGCGGAATTCCACGATCCGCATGTTACCGAAATCCCGGCCACACGGGAGCATATGGCGATCAAGGGGCGTCGCTCGGTCGAATTGACCGAGGTGACCTTGAAGGATTTCGACGCTGTCGTCGTTGCAACCGACCACGACGCGATCGACTATCAGGCGATCGCGGATCACGCTCTACTGATCGTCGACACACGCAATATTTTTGGCCGCCTCGGGCTAGCCCGAGAGACGGTGGTGAAGGCCTGACGGCGTCCGAGCCGGCGAATTTGTGCAAGGAGATTTCGAGATAGCATGAGCACAGCGCAAGCAGAAATTTCTGCCATTCTCATGGATAAGGTTGCCGATTGGCTGACCCAATCGGCGTTGGCGGGCGACGACCTGGAAACATTGGTAAGGGGCTTTTGTGAACGGCTGGCTGCTGCCGGCCTGCCGTTGAAGCGGGTGCATTTGAGCTTTTCGATGCTTCATCCGCTTTATGACGCGCTCGGCTTCACCTGGCTCCGCGGCCAGGGCCTGGAAGTGGAAGGCTTCCGCAAGGAGAACGGCGTTCATTCCGACAGATTCCTGACCAGCCCATACTACCATCTGCTCAGCCACAAGCTCGACCATCTGCGGCGTCGGCTCGACCCGTCGGTGCCGTCGGAATTTCCTGTTTTCGATGACCTCAAGCTGATGGGCGTCACCGATTACATGGCTTTCGTCCATCCCTTCAGCGGCAACACCAGTCAGGGCATGATCGGGTCTTGGTCCACCGACAGTGCTGCAGGCTTCAGCGACAGCATGATTTCGGCGCTGCTGCGCATCCAGAACCATCTCGCTATCGCAACCAAGATGGCGGTGCTCACCAAGCTTGCCGACAACATGATGACCACTTATCTCGGCGGCGACGCCGGCAGGCGCGTGCTCGACGGCCAGATCAAGCGCGGCGAGGGTGATACAATCCGGGCGGCACTGGTCATGGGCGACATGCGCGGGTCGTCAAGACTTGCCGAAACCTCCGGCCGCGAAGTCTATATCGATACGCTGAACCAGTTTTTCGACGCCGCTGCTGCACCTTTCAATCGCAAGGGCGGGCAGATCATGAGTTTCATAGGTGATGGCTTCATTGCCGTCTACCCTTGCGCAAGGCACCGTTCACAGTCCGAGATCGCCTGCCAGGCTGCTCTTGCAGCAGCGCACAAGGCCACCGCGCGCATGATGGATCTCAATCTGCGCAGAAAGCAGCAGGGATTGAGCGACATAAGCTATGGTATCGGCCTGCATGTCGGCAATGTGATGTTCGGCAATGTCGGGCTTACCGACCGGCTCACATTCTCTGTCTTCGGCTCGGCTGTAAACGAGGTCCAGCGCCTCCAGACCCTGACCAAGAAATATCCGCACAGCGTTCTCGCCAGCAAAGATTTCGCCAGCTATTGCGGCGCCAACAACTGGCTGGCGCTCGGCATGGAGGAACTGGCGGGCATCAGGCAGAAGCTAACGGTGCTTTCACCCGATTTGTCGGGTGCTCTCTCGCTCGACGAAGACGGTGCGCTGGAGCCGATTTACGACCGCATATCGGACGCCGAGCAGGTCATGCTGCTTCATCGCAATGCCGCGCGGCCGTCCGCGGGCGACCCGAGGAAGCTCCAGTAACCGCCACGCTCTGATCCGAACGCGTTTGGTATGCAGTCCCGGTCGCCGGTTCCGCCAGGGAACTGGCGACTGTTCGAATCCAAGTTGCTCTAGGCTGGCAATGCGATAGTCTCGCCTTCTGGACCTGCCAGAGTGGGGGCTGGTGTGAGAATGAATTTGGGCGTTGATCTGCTGCGGATCGAGGATGTTGGCATCTCTTTTGCCATTATAGGGGGACCGTTGCATGCCGTCAGGCGTGCAAATCTTCGCGTCCTGCCCGGCAAGGTTACCGCGCTTGTGGGCGAGTCCGGTTCCGGAAAATCGGTTCTCAGCCAGGCAGTGATGGGCATTTTGCCGAACACAGCCCATGTTCGCGGCCGTATCCTGTTTTCCGATCCTGAAAAGCCCGGCACGACGCAGGATATCCTGCAGATGCCGCGTGACGGACCCGAAATCCGGGCGTTGAGAGGCAGCCGCATCGGCAAAATATTTCAGGAGCCGATGACATCACTGTCGCCGCTGCATACGATCGGCAATCAGGTGAGCGAATCCCTGCAGATTCATACGCCAATGGCTTGGGTGGAGCGCAAGGCGCGGACCGAGGAAATGCTCGGACTTGTCGGCTTTCCCAACCCCAAGCGCGCCTATGACATGTATCCCTTTGAACTTTCGGGAGGATTGCGTCAACGCGCCATGATCGCCATGGCGCTTATCTGCCGGCCCGCGCTGTTGATCGCCGACGAGCCGACGACGGCGTTGGACGTCACCATCCAGGCGCAAATCCTGCAATTGCTGCGCGAGCTTCAGACGAAGCTGAACATGGCGATGCTGCTGATCACGCACGATCTTGGCGTAGTCGCCAACGTCGCCGACGAGGTGGTGGTCATGTACCATGGCGAGATCATGGAAGCGGGACCTGTGGAGGCGATATTCCGCCGGCCGGGCCACCCTTACCTGAAGGGCCTGATGGCAGCCGTTCCGCATTTCGACCTGAAGCCCGGCGAAAGGCTAAAGGCGCTCCGCGAGGTGCCGGTGAATGTCGGGAACCTGCTCGGCAAGCAGACGGCGCCGGCATCGAAGGGGCCGGACGACATCCTGCTGTCGGTCAGGGATCTGACAAAGACCTTCACGATCCGCAAGTCCGGATGGTTCGGCGGAGATCATCAAACCTCTGTTCGCGCCGTGGACGGCGTGAGCTTTGATATCAGGCGGGGTGAGTGCCTGGGTCTTGTCGGCGAAAGCGGCTCCGGCAAAACCACCGTCAGCAAGATCCTCATGCGGGCTGTCACCCCTAGCGGCGGCTCTGTGATCTTCAATGGCCGCGATGGTCCGATCGACGTCTTGGAAGCCGAGGGAGACGCCCTGCGCATGCTGCGCGCGAAAATCCAGATGGTCTTCCAGGATCCGGTTTCGTCGCTTTCACCCCGCATGACGGTGGAGAACATTTTGAGCGAGCCGCTGGAAATCCATCGACGTGGCAATGCCGCGTCCCGACTCGCCACGGTCAAGAGCCTGATGCAGGCAATCGGGCTCGACCCGCGCTTCATAAAGCGTTATCCGCATAGTTTCTCCGGCGGGCAGCGTCAGCGTATCGGCATCGCGCGCGCGTTGGCGCTGGGGCCTGAACTCCTGATCTGCGACGAGCCGGTTTCGGCACTCGATGTCTCTGTCCAGGCGCAGATCCTGAACCTTCTGAAGGACCTGCAGAAGGAACTGGGCCTGACCTACCTGTTCATATCCCACAACCTGGCGGTGGTGGACTACATGGCAGACCGCATCGCGGTGATGTGCGGCGGGCGTATCGTCGAGCTCGCGCCGCGCGAAATTCTGCTTAGGAAACCGGTCCACCCCTACACGCGCTCACTGGTCGCCGCAGTACCTTTCCCCGATCTCGACAGGCCGATGGATTTCAAGACGCTGAAACTCAGCGGCGCTTCCGACACCAGCGCATGGGGACCGCAATTCCGCGACGAGGGCGACGAGGACATGCTGTCGCCGCTCGATCTTGGCGGCGGCCACCTCGTGCTGGCCCGAAGTTCGGCCGATGTCAGCGAGCTACGCCATTGATCAGCCGGCGCACCGTCCTTGGACTCATGGCTTCGGCATTTCTGCCGGGCACGTTGCGCGCCGGCGATCTGGAGCCGGAATTTCTTGAGCCGCAGCTGAAGGCCAGAGCGCTGCCGGCACTCGCCGAACGCCTGCCCAAGCGCCCGCGCGCGTTGAATCTCGCTGCGATGGGCCGGCAGCCCGGCCAATATGGCGGCACGCTGCGTACGATCATCGGCAGCCAGAAAGATATCCGGATGATGACGATCTACGGGTACGCTCGCCTGGTCGGCTATGACGAAAAGCTTAACCTGCAAGCCGACATTCTCGAAAGTTTCGATGTAGCGGATGATCGTGTCTTCACTTTCAAGATACGAGAAGGACATAAATGGTCTGACGGTAGCCTGCTGACGTCGGAGGATTTTCGCTATTGCTGGGAAGATGTCTGGCTGAACGATGAGCTTTCGCAAGGCGGGCTTGCCCCGGCCCTGCTGGCGGACGGCAAGCCGCCACGCTTCGAGATCGTCGATCCGTTGACGGTCCGCTATAGTTGGGATGCGCCCAATCCCGACTTCCTGCCCAAGCTCGCCGCTGCTTCGCCCCTATCGCTTGTTCTGCCGGCCGCCTATCTCAAGCAGTTCCACAAGAAATACCAGGATCCATTCCGGCTCGCCGGCCTAATGAAGGAGAACCGGGCCCAGAAATGGACGCTCTTGCATATCCGCATGTCGCGGCAGTATCGCCCGGAGAACCCGGAACTGCCGACGCTCGATCCCTGGCAGAACCGGACCAAGCCGCCGGCTGAGCAGTTCGTCTTCGAGCGGAACCCGTTCTTTCATCGAATAGACGAGAATGGCCGGCAACTGCCCTATGTCGACCGGATTGTCATGAATGTCAGCTCGTCGGCGATCATTTCCGCCAAGACCGGTGCGGGCGAGAGCGACCTGCAAGGCATGGGAATTGACTTCACCGATTACTCCTTCCTGAAGGATGCGGAGAAGCGCTACCCGGTGAAGATGCATCTCTGGAAACGCACACAAGGTTCGCGGCTGGCGCTGCTGCCCAATCTGAATTGTGCCGACCAGGTGTGGCGTGGCCTTTTTCGTGACGTGCGCGTGCGCCGCGCACTTTCGCTCGCTGTGGACAGGCGCGAGATCAATTTGGCTGTGTTCTACGGATTGGCGCAGGAAAGTGCCGATACGGTCCTGCCGGAGAGCCCGCTCTACCGGCCGGAATTCGCGAAAGCCTGGGTCGCCCATGATCCCGACCAGGCCAATGCCCTGCTCGACGAGGTCGGGCTTCAGGCGCGTGACGATGACGGCCTGCGGATACTTCCCGACGGACGCTCGGCGCAGCTCGTAGTGGAAACGGCCGGCGAAAGCACGCTGGAAACCGACGCGCTCGAGCTCATCACCGATCACTGGCGCAAGATCGGCATCGCCCTGTTCATCCGGACTTCGCAGCGCGACATCTTCCGCAGCCGCGCGCTTGGTGGCCAGATCATGATGTCGATGTGGTCGGGCATCGACAATGGCGTGCCGACCGCCGACATGAACCCCTACCAACTGGCCCCAACCGTCGATGACCAGCTGCAATGGCCGCTCTGGGGTGCTCACTACTTGTCCCGTGGCAAGGTCGGCGAAGCGCCCGATCTTCCGCCCGTGGTCGAGTTGATGGCTTTACTCAAGCGCTGGAACGCATCGACCGAAGCCACGGAGCGCGCCGAGATCTGGAATTCAATGCTGTCGATCTATACCGATCAGGTGTTTTCGATCGGCACGGTAAACGGAACGCATCAGCCGGTTCTGGCATCCTCGCGGCTGCGCAATCTGCCTGACAAGGCGCTCTACGGCTACGACCCGACCGCCTATTTCGGTGTCTATATGCCGGATACATTCTGGCTTGGAGAGTCCTGAGCGTGCTTCGATATTTTGTCTGGCGCATCGCCGTGATGGTTCCAACGCTGCTGGTCATATCGGCACTGGTGTTCACGATCATCGAACTTCCCCCAGGCGACTATTTCGACAGCTATGTTGCCGAGCTTCGGGCTCAGGGCGAAGCGGTGGATTCCGATCGCATCGAGATGATGCGCAAGGAATATGGTTTCGACAAGCCACCGGTCATTCGCTACTTCTACTGGGTCGGCGGGATGCTGCACGGCGATTTCGGCTATTCCTTCGAATATGAGCTGCCGGTTCGCGACGTCGTCGGGGACCGAATGTGGCTGACGGTGCTGGTTTCCTTCGTCACGATCATCTTTACCTGGCTCATCGCCTTTCCGATCGGCATGTACTCCGCCACGCATCAATACAGCTGGGGCGACTACGGCCTGACTTTCTTCGGCCTTCTCGGCCTTGCGATTCCGAACTTCATGCTGGCGCTGATCCTGATGTATTTCGCCAACATCTGGTTCGGCACGTCTATCGGCCATCTCATGGACCAGCAATATCTCGGCGAGCCGATGAGCTGGGCCAAGGCGAAGTCGATCCTCGCCCATCTCTGGATTCCGGTCTTGATCATCGGCACCGGGGGCACGGCAAGCATGATCCGGCGGCTGCGCGCCAATCTGCTCGATGAGCTACATAAGCAATATGTCGTGACCGCGCGCGCCAAAGGCCTTCATCCCTTCAGGGCGCTGGTCAAATATCCGCTGCGCATGGCGCTCAATTTCTTCATTTCAGATATCGGCTCTATCCTGCCGGCCATCATCTCCGGCGCCGAAATCACGGCAATCGTGCTGTCTTTGGAGACGACCGGGCCGATGCTGATCAAGGCGCTGCAAAGCCAGGACATGTATCTGGCAGGGTCGTTCCTGATGTTCCTCGCCTTCCTGACGGTCATCGGCGTCCTGATTTCCGACCTGGCGCTGGCGCTACTTGATCCGCGAATTCGTTTGCAAGGCGGCAGCACCAAATGAACACGCAATCGCCGCTGCCCGCTCCGGGCGCCCCACTGCAACACTACGTTTCCATCGCCCCCTTTGACCTGCAGTCGGTCGAGGCGATGACGCCGGAGCAGTCGAAGGTCTTTCAGGCGTCGCAGCTGCGGCTGATGTGGTGGAAATTCCGTCGGCACAGGCTTGCCCTTGTATCCGGCATATTCCTGGCAGCGCTTTATTGCGGGATACTGATCTGCGAGTTCCTGGCGCCCTACGATCTGCACACGCGCAACATGGACTACATCTATTCGCCGCCGCAGCGGGTGCACCTGTTCCACAACGGCCAGTTCGTCGGGCCGTTCGTCTATGGCCGCCAGATGACGCTGGATATGGACACGCTCAAGCGGAACTACGTCGAGAAACAGGATGATGTTCAGCGGATCCGTTTCTTCTGCAAGGGCGACAGTTACCGGTTCTGGGGCCTTATCGAAGGTGACAGGCATTTTGTCTGCCCCGCCGAAAACGGCCAGCTCTTTCTGGCCGGCACTGACAGGCTGGGGCGCGATGTGCTCTCGCGCATCATCTATGGCGCACGCATTTCACTGACAATCGGCCTCGTCGGCATCAGTTTCAGCTTCCTGCTCGGCATTGTCATCGGCGGACTGGCCGGCTATCACGGCGGTATCTTCGACCTGATCGTCCAACGGATAATCGAAGTTCTGCAATCGATCCCCAGCATTCCGCTATGGCTGGCTCTGGCGGCGATCATGCCGATAACCTGGAGTCCGATCCTGATCTATTTCGGCATCACCGTCATCCTCGGGCTGCTCGACTGGACCGGACTGGCGCGGGCCGTGCGTTCAAAGCTTCTAGCCTTGCGCGAGGAGGATTACGTTCTGGCCGCGCAATTGATGGGCGCCAGAAGCAGCCGCATCATCGGGCGGCATCTCATTCCCGGCTTCATGTCGCATCTGATCGCGACGGCGACGATCTCCATACCCGGCATGATCCTGGGCGAGACGGCGCTGAGCTTCCTCGGGCTCGGCCTGAGGGCACCGATAACCAGCTGGGGCATCCTGCTCACCGAGGCGCGCAGCGTCAGCGTGATCGCGTTCTATCCATGGCTGCTTTTGCCGATGCTCCCCGTCGTTCTCGTCATCTTGGCGTTCAACTTCCTCGGCGACGGGTTGCGGGACGCCGCGGACCCGTACAAGTGACAGCGCTATTCCGCCGCGCGCAGTGCCGCCGACTCCACCCGTATGATCCTTGTCGGCAACTGTTCGCTTGTTGCAGTGTTCATCGTCCGCCTCTACACGCGGCAAGACTCGATCGGGGTTTAACACGTCGGCCTCGGGTTTCAGCCGCGAAACGCTCTGGTCGGGGGCAGTTGATTTCGTGAACTGGTTCTGGACATACAATCGCACATGAGTCGCCTTGACAGTTTCATCCGGAGGATGACCGCACAGCGCGACATACTTGATCATGTCTGCGCCGAGGTGGCGAAGATGGAGGGGCCTGTGCTCGAGCTCGGCCTCGGCAATGGCCGGACGTTCCACCATCTGCGCGAGCGCCTGCCCGGACGCCGGATCGTAGCGTTCGACCGCGCACTTGCCGCACACGCCAGCTCAATTCCCGAAGCTGAAAACCTCGTGCTCGGCGAAATACGCGAGACGGCGAGCAGGTTCATTGGCATCGACGCCGCTCTTGTTCATGCCGACATCGGCACCGGCTATGAAGATTGCGATGCAGTGACCTCTACCTGGCTTCCCGATCTGACCGCGCGCCTGCTTCGCGTCGGCGGCATCGCGGTCAGCGGCACGCCGCTAGATCACCCGCAGTTGCAACGCCTCCCGCCGCCACCTTCGGTTCCCGCCGATCGTTATTTTATCTGTAGGCGCGTGTGAGGGGCCGGCACGAGCCAAATCTTCAGGGGCCAAGCCTTCAGGGGATCGTGTATACTGCTATCTCCCGGCCAATGCCGCGCAGCGAGACCTCGTGGGGCACGGGCGTCAGCGCGTTCCTGTGTAAGAGATCGGCGGTGAGATTGTCGTCGACCACCGCTCGAGTGGCGAAGATCGCCTGTGCGTTGGCAAGGTTCTGGACCCGCGAAGCAATGTTGACCGTCTGGCCGAAATAGTCCTGTCGCTCATTCATAGACACGGCGATGCAGGGGCCGGCATGGACTCCGATCTTGAGCAGCAGATCCTCGCGCCCGCTCTTGTCGTTGAGCGTACGCATGGCATCGCGCATCCTGAGGGCTGCAGCAATCGCACGATCAGGCGTCGCGAAGGTCGCCATCACCGCATCACCGATCGTCTTCACCACCGCGCCTGCCTCCGCCGTGACGATCTCGTGCAGAACCTGGAAATGCTCGCGCACGAGATCGAAGGCTGAAAGGTCGCCCACCCGCTCGTAAAGCTCGGTCGATCCGCGCAGGTCGGTGAACAGGAACGTCAGGCTGGTGATCTTCAGGCGCTGGTTGATGTCGAGTGTATCCGTGCGATAGAGATCGCGGAACGTCTGGTTGGTGAGCAGGCGCTTGGCGGTCAGGAAGGGCCGGCGTTTTCCCAGGAAATCATGCAATGCCTGGCCGGCGATGAAGACCGTCGGCAGCACGCGGGTGTCGGTCCGGTTTTCCAGCGAAATGCGCAACGGGCCGGGTTGCATCTCCAGCGTCTGGTTCTGGACATGGTCGCGGTCGAAGGCCAAAGAGAGGCTCCGGCGCTCCTTTGTTGGTTCGCCCTTCCCGTCGATGAACTGCGCTGAATGGGTGACCGGCTCGAAGACGATGATGAATTCGGACGGAAGCTGTATGGGCAGAACCGCCTTTTCACCGGGCGCAAGCTCGATATCCTCCAGCGAGAACGCTTCTAGCTTTTTCGCGAAATCCTCTTCCGGCAGATCGACGCCGGACGCCCAGTAGATTTGGCGGAAATATTCCGCCACCGGCAGTTCGTGTGGATTGTGGGCGGCAATCCTGCGCACGCGGGGACTGACGGTGAATGTCACCTCGACCATCTCGTCGAGGGTCGGTGAATAGCCCTCGGAGCACAGCGCGCAGGTGTATTCGTCCTTTTGCAGGGTTTTCAGCGTGGCGTTGGTGTCGAGCACGCCGCCACAGCCGGGGCACAGTACATTCCAGGAAATGTCGAAGATACCCACCCGCGCCGCATGGAGAAAGGCGCTTATTGCGCGCTCCTCGTCGAGGCCATGCTTGCTGGCGAAGGCTGGCGTATTGATGCGGCAAAGTTCGCGGTCCTCGCCCTCCGCGATGGTTCGCTTGATCGCGTCGATCGCCTGCGGATCGACATCGGCCGATTGTCGCAGAAGTGAGAACAGATCCTGAGCTTCGTTCATCGTGCAGGCTCCGGAAAATGCACCCCGAGGCGTTTTGACCGGACCGGTCTTTGGTCCGAGTGCTCCATCTTACTTCGAAACGGACCGTACGGCCATTCGAATGGATAAGCCTGGTGACCGTTCAATTTCCATTCGGCGGATTTTAACCGGCCGCAAGCAGCACTATGATGGTCCATGGAGCATTCATCTTTGGGATTTTCTCCCATGCCGACATCCGACAATCCGCCATTTCCCGCGGCCCTGCGCCTTTTTTCTGCGGTGGTCATCATCGTCCTGATCGTAGGCGCCGGCCTGTTTTTCATGCCTGCGCTGGTGAAACCGGGCTGGCCTTGGGCCGTCACGCCGTTCAATGCGCGCTTCCTCGGTGGCTTCTACACCGCCGAAATGGTCGTGATGGCGGCACTGCTGGTCTGGAATCGCTGGTCGCCCGGCAGGCTCGTGTTCGTCATGGCCTTCATCTTCACCGTCATCGTGTCGGTGGCTTCGTTCATCAATCTCGGCTATTTCAACTTCGAGCGCAAAGCGCCCTGGCTGTGGTTTTTGGTCTATCTTGCTTCGGTCGCGGTATCCGGGCTGTTCCTGTGGCGGGCCAGGGCCCGTCCTTCTGCAAAAGGCGTGACCTTAAATCCCGCATGGAGCGGCTACATGCCGGCGGAATCCGCGATCCTTGGGCTCTATGGCGTCGGCCTGTTGCTGTTTCCCCTGACATTCAGTGGCATCTGGCCATGGCCGATCGATGCCTTCCACGCTCAGGTCTACAGCGCCATCTTCCTCGCCGGTGCGGGCGGTATATATCTCGTCTGGAGAAGCGCGCCGCGCGAGGAACTGCTGGTGCTCGGGTTGGCGCAGTTTCTGGTTGGCCTGCTTGCCATCCTCGGCGTCGTCATCACCGACGCTGCTGTGCACCGGATCGACTGGACGGCGACCGGGACATTGTGCTGGCTCGCCCTTTTCGGCTGGATAGGCATCAGCGGCGTCTTCAAACTCTACGCCGCCTCCCGGTATTTTTAGCTCGCAATCGGCATCATAGGTCAGAGACGGCTGGATTTTCAGGTGGCGTCCGGTGCATCGTACCGGGCCGATTGCCTTCGCCGGGAACGCCATGACCAGCACGACCTCGCCACCCTCCGAGAAAATCCAGCCGCTGCTGCGGTCCGTCCGGCCAAGCGATGCGGAGGCGCTTTGCGCTATCTTCAACATGCCGGGCTTCCGCTGGGGCACGTTCAGGATGCCTTTCGAGATGGTGGAGCAGGTGGCGCGGCGCATTGCCAAGTCCGGCCAGGAAACCACCTGGATCGTTGCCGAGCTGGACGGCAAGGTCGTCGGCCATGGCAGCCTGGTCGTGCAGGGTTCACCGCGCCGTTCGCATATCGGCGAGATCAATGTTGGCCTTGACGATGCCTTTGTCGGCAAAGGTATCGGCTCTGCCATACTTGGCGCGCTGCTTGACGTGGCCGACAACTGGCGCGCCCTGAAGCGGGTCGAATTGACCGTCTATGCCGACAACGAACCGGCCCTCCGTCTCTACAAGAGCCACGGCTTTGAGATCGAAGGCCGGCATGTGAAGGCCGGCTTTACCGACGGGCAGTACCACGACCTCCTGAGCATGGCCCGGCTGCGGTTCTAAGATCCGCTGTTTGGCGTTAGCTGTTTAGCCAGTCTGACAATTCGTGCGGAGCGAACAGGTGCTTGCTCATGGAGAGCTGCGTAGGATACGGCCATTTCGTCTCACGCCATCTTAATCGAGTTGACGATCTATGTGTGGGCCGGCCGCATCCAGCAAGTCTGGTCTCGCTTGGCGTTTGCACCGCAAGCGGCTAGACGGGACCAATGACCGCCGTCTTTGACCCAAGCCCTACCCCTCCGGTGGAAATTCTGGCTGTGCTGTCGCTGCTCTGCCCGGAGGTCGTGCGCGACATCGAGCAGAACTGGAATGCACCGGTTTCCGACTACGCCCGCCATCTTTGGCGGCCGGTGGCAAGGCCTGCATCGGGCCCGGCGATCGCTGCCCGCTCGATCCTGCGCGAAGTCCTGCATCAGCGCCTCGGTAGGATCATGCAGCCTGACGAGATCGGCAAAGCCCTCGACGAGTTCGAGCACAGACCGGTGATTCAGTCCGGCCTGCACTGCCTGCTTCTGATGGACCGGATCACCTTCGATGCCCTCCTGCTTGCCTGGCTCGGCGCGGTCGAAAACGGGCTGTCGGCCTTCGTCGGCTTCATGGGAACGACAATGACCATGGAGACAGTTGGCCGGGAGGGGCCGGGATGGCTCGACGTCGGCGACGACAAGATCAACCTGTTTGGCATGGGGCGCCACAAACTGTGCCGCAAAAGCGCCTGCGTGGCCGGTCCCGTCTCCCTCAACAAGCGCGCGCTCGAAGCGGTGGGCGACGAAACGGATGCCAGCCGCTGGCTGGGCACACTGCTTGCCAGCCAGGACAAGGTGTTTGAAACCGCCGCCGATGCGCTGACTGCCCTGAACCAGGATCTGGTCGGCAATTGGGATCGTGCCGGCATGGCCCTGCCGGTTTTCATCGATGATCGGGCCGCCGCGGCTGCCATGGCGCGGCATCTGGAATATGACGGCAGCCTTCTTTCCAGGCTGCTCATTGAACCCGCAAGACGCCAGCGTCTCGAACATGCCTGGCAAGAGGCCGCATCGAGCCCATTTGGCAGATTCCTGCCCAATGCCACGGACTATTTCTGGGGAATCCGCGAGGAGCGCGTGCGCAAGCTCGTTCTCGAGAACGGGCACCTGATCGAGCCTGACAGGCCGCAAGGTCTTTCCATCCCGTTCGAGCGGCCACATCTCAGGCGGGCGCTGCTGGAAGGCGTGCTGCTGCCGAACTTGTTCCTGACGTTCCTCGTCCTTGCCATATTGCCGCGCGTGCGGGTCGTGGGCGGCCTGAGACAGATTGGCTACGTAGCGCTTTTCCACTCGATCCTTCTGGCCGTGCTGGACGAAAACGCGCCGGAAGAGCGCGATCTGGCCGCGGAGCTGCAGGTTCGGGAAAATGCCTGGGGCATGCGGGTCATCGATGAAAAGATCTCAGTCCGCGAGCAGCTTGCCGGCCTGCCGGAAGTGGCGCTCTTCCCAAACCTGCTCCGGCAATACCGATTGCGGACATTTGCCGAGACGACCGACGACCTGAAACTGGTTCGCGAAAACGCCAGATGGCGCAAGATCGGCCAGGCAGAGATCAAGCCGACCTGAGACTAGTGCGCAACCGCAAGCGATGGCGATCTATTGGGAAGCCTCTAGCGTCTGATCCGGCCGCATAGGCCTCACCTGTCATTGCACCGCACCGCCCCTTGCGGAGCCCATCCACCACGTGTTCGAAATCGACCGGTTCTTGTAGGGCAAGACTTTGCGACGGTATTCCAACGAATAGTCGGGATTGACGCGAAGCACCTCCTGCCATGCCGCGCGGGCTTCGGCGAAACGGCCCAGATGGCCGTAGCTGCGGGCCGGAAGCGCGCGAGACGTCGGTGACAGCGTTGCGAGTCAGCCCGTTGCATCAAGAGGTCAACGGCCTCTCATCTTCATGATAGCAGGAAGACGGAGGGTAAGAGGGAACTTTCGCAGACGACGGCCACGCAGCCGCCCGAATGGGCAGCGCTCTGCCACCGGACCCACACGGATCGCTCGCTGCCGCTTGCCCGTCGACGACTATCGGTGCATCCTTGTGAATAGCCTGGCCGTGAAGTGCGGGCGAGATCACGCCGTCACGGCCACTAGTGAGGTCTTGTTCGATGGACTGCTCGGGCTGCGGTTTCGAGATTGAGGGCGGTTACGCCTTCTGTCCGAGGTGTGGCAGGCGCCAGCCCGTGCCATGCGCCAGTTGCGGCTACACCTGCGCACCTGATTTCGAGTTCTGTCCGAAATGTGGGGCAAGCGTCGGTGCGCCCGCAAAAGCCGTCGAACGGCCTGCTTCGGCACCAAACCGGACCATTGTGCCGCCTTCTCGAACTCCGTCGCTGCTTCCGAACATCGAAAGCGAAGAAGGGCTGCATCCCGTCTCTGACGCCGATCGCCGGACGGTAACGGTCCTGTTCGCCGACCTTTGCGGCTTTACGACACTCAGCGAGCAGCTCGACCCCGAGGTCATGCAAGCGCTGCAGAACAAACTGTTCAAGGAATTGACGGCGGCCGTGCGAAACTTTGGTGGTTTCGTCGACAAATTCATCGGCGATGCACTGCTCGCTTTGTTCGGTGCGCCGGTCGCGCATGAGGACGATCCGGAACGTGCGCTTCGCGCCGCTCTCGACATGATCGCCCGGACGGCGCGGCTCGGCGAAAGCACCCCCCACTCCGGCTCGCCTCTGTTACTTCACATCGGCATAAACACTGGTCCGGTCGTTACTGGCGGATTGGGCATCGGCACCGCCAGATCCTATTCCGTGACCGGCGACACAGTGAATACGGCGCAACGCCTGCAATCGCTGGCCGCACCGGGTGAGGTGCTGGTAGGCGAGCTCACTCACAGGCTGACCCGGCATGCCTTCTCTTACGAGTCGCTGGGTGATGTCGTGTTTCGCGGCAAGGCTGGCAGCGTGCTCGTTCATCGACTGGACGCACCGCTAGCGGTGCCACGTGCAGCGCGCGGGCTCGAGGCGCTCGGCCTCAGTGCGCCGCTAATAGGTCGTGGTGCGGAGCTCAATAGAATGATGGCGAGCCTTGACCAGGCGTGCGGCGGCTCGGCCCAACTTGTCCGCCTCGTCGGAGAAGCCGGCATCGGGAAATCGCGGCTGGTGAAGGAGTTCGTCGCCCGCGTCGGCGACGAGGAGCGTTTTCGCAACGTCGCCGTGCGGCAGGCCACGTGCTCACCGCTGGGTGAACAATCTTTTGGCGCCTTGGGCGCAGTGGTGCGCAGCGCTGCCGGGATGATGCAAAACGACAATGGGGACGAAATGCGGGGGAAGCTCGCAGGCTTGCTTGCCGATCTCGGCCTGCAGGGCGAGGAGGCGAAGCGGCTGATGCCTTTGCTCTATCATGTGCTTGGCCTTGGCGACCCCGATGCCACCTTGCAGCATGTCGAGCCCGAGCAGCTGCGGCGGCAAATTCTCTACGCAGTCCGCACAATCATCGAACGGCGGCTTGCGTTGTCGCCGCTATTGATTGTCGTCGAAGACCTGCACTGGGCCGACGCCGTGTCGCTCGAGGCACTACGTTTCGTGATGGACAGGTTGGAACGCACGCGGTTGATGTTGCTGGTCACGCATCGTCCGGCGCCGGACAACGACCAGCTCGACTCAAGTCGGGTCAGTCACACAGCGCTCAGGCTTCCGCCACTCAACAATGATGACGGACGCAGCCTGCTGGCAGCGCTTTTCGGCGAGAGCTGGGTAAGCTCCGCGGGAGGGCTTCTCGACCAGATCCTCGAGCGCGCGGGCGGCAACCCCCTTTTTGTAGAGGAAATCGTTCGCGGGCTTATCGATCGCGGTGTACTGATGCGAGAGGGCCAGCGATGGCGGACTGTGGCAGGCGAAGTCGCAACCGGCATCCCCGCCACCATCCAGGCAATGTTGCTTGCCCGCGTCGACCGGCTGCCCCAAGAGGTGCGCCGGTTGGCCCAGGAGGCCGCGGTAATCGGCCCGCGCTTCGATGCCACACTTCTGAAAACCGTGACAGCCGACCCCGGCCGGCTCGAAGCCGGCTGCGAACTGCTTTGCGATGCGGAAATCATCGAGGAAGTTGCCGGATCAGGCTCGGTCTCGTCTCAAAGCTACCGATTTACGCAAACATTGCTGCAGGACGTGATCTACCAGAATCTGCTCCTGCAACGCCGGACCGAAATCCACGGGCGGATCGGTGCTGCCTTGGAGCAACTGTGCGGCGACGAGCCGGAACGGCTCGAGGATTTGACCGTGCTCGGTCATCATTTTGCACAGAGCGCCGAGCGGGAGAAGGGCGCGCATTACCTGCAGGCGGCAGGCGATCGCGCTCGCATGATATATGCCAACGACGACGCCCTTCGTTTCTACGAGCGAGCACTGACTGCGTTGGGGGCGATCGGGCAAACACCGCTCAAACTGGCAATTGCAGAGCGCATTGCCGATTTGAGCGGCCCGGCAGGCCGCCGCGAGATCGCGCACCACCACTACGAGACGGTGTTGCAGGCATACCGCGAGTCGGCCAATCGCGTCGCCTCGGCGCGAGTTTTGCGTAAGATCGGTCGGCTACTCTGGGATGTCGGCAAGCGGGACAAGGCAGAACCCCGCTATGCTGAGGCGGCAGCGCTCCTCGATGGAGCGGATGCCCCGATCGAGCAGGCGCATCTGTGGCAAGAACGTGGCCGACAGGCGTTCCGTAGCGGAGATCACGCTCTCGCGGCAAAATGGGCAGACGCGGCGCTGGATTGCGTAGGCACACTGACAACGGAGCATGTCTCCGAGGTAAGGTGTGATGCCACTCTTGTGACCGCCGAGGCACTCAATACCAAGGCTGTCGCGCTGGCTCGACTTGGGCGAAACCGTGAGGCCGTGCGTCAGGTTGAGCGTAGCATTGAATTGGCCGAAGCCGCCGGTCTGCTGGGCGCGGCCTGCCGCGGCTACACCAATCTCGGCGTGCTTTACACGACCATCGATCCCGCAAAGGCGATGGAGGTCTGTCGGCGCGGTCTTGAAGTGGCGCGCCGTATTGGTGATTTGGGTTTCCAGGCGCGCCTCCTCGCCAATCTGGCGGTCGCTTGTTGTACTTTCACGGATCGCTGTCCAACGGAGGGCGTGCCTGCTGCCGAGAAGGCCATCGAGATCGACCGGGCGCTCGACCAGCGCGAGCACCTGCCGGTGCCGTTGATCGTGCTTGGGCAGATCCACCAGTGCAACGGCCGTCCGGACCTGGCGGTTGGGTTGTTCCACGAAGCACTGGACGTAGCTCGCGAAACGGGCGAACCCCAACTGCTGTTTCCGTGTTATGATGGTCTCGCAACGCTTAATCTCGACCTCGACAATCTGGCCGAGGCCGAACGCTACTTTTCCCTGGCGCAGGGTATATGCGCCCAGCACGGGCTCGACCCGGAAGCGCTTGTGGTGCTGCCTTTTCTCGACTAGCCGGGGTTGGAGGTTGGAAATGTCCGCGCGTAGTGACTTGGTGCCGCTTCAACCGGGCGACCGTGCGCCAAACGTGGTACTCGACGCCATTACCCAGGAAGGCAAGATCGCGCTTGACGATTTTCGCGGCCAAAAACCGGTGCTGGTCGGCCTGTTTCGAGGTCTGCATTGCGCGTTTTGCCGGCGCCATATCGCCGCCCAGGCGCGGCTTGATCCGGAGCTGCGCGAAAAGGGCGTGGAGAGCCTGACGGTGGTCAACACGCCGATCGAACGGGCGCGTCTCTATTTCCGCTACCATCCGATGCCGAATCTGCTTGCGGCCTCCGATCCTGAACGCGCTTCACATCGTGCTTTTGGACTGCCCAATCTCGAATTCACCCAAAACGAGACGAACTGGCCGTACAAGGTCTCGATGGCAGCGGCAAAGGATATGCGGGTCGACCTACCAGGCGAGTTGCCCGGTCCTATGGATCCTCTTGCGGCCAGCGAAATCCTCAACAAGAGGGACCATTACGAGCTGACCGAAGCCGACGAGCAGATGCTAGCAACGGGACACGGACAATTGGTCGGTCAGTTCCTGCTGGACCGGCAGGGGATCGTCCGCTGGAGCTTCACGGAGGTTCCCGAGGGTGGGCGATACATGTTTGGGGCGCCAAGCCCGCAGGAGCTGATGTCAGCCGTATCCCAAGTCGCCCAATAGACTTGCGAACGAGGTAAGCGGGCGGGACACCGAATAAAAAGCGGAACCAATTTGTTACAAATCTAGATACTGGCAAGTTCACCGTTCATGCGAGCACGGCCTCGACTTTGCCAACAAAGTCATCGAGCAAGTGATCTCCGCGAATCTCGATGCGCGGAAGGTCGATGGGATCGCAATCAAGGTCCGCCGGCCCGTGTCTGCCGCCGAAGCCGATTCGATAGCCGCACTCCTTGGCCAGCCTGCCAAGCCGTCGGTCGGTGACAGAGAAGGGTGCCGCGAACGCCGTGGTTGGCCGACCGGTCCATCGTTCGATGAACATACGAGAGCGCAGGAGCTCGGCGGCCAAGTCAGAGCTCGACAGACCATCGATCGCGCGATGCGTCGCCAGATGGCTTCCGAAGAACGCACCTTCGCCGGCGAGGCGTCGCACCGTCCCAGCGTCCATAAGCTGCGTCGGCGGGCCGCTGTAGGCGTCCCATTGTGCACTTTCACCCACCAAGTCCGTCACCAGGAACACTTCCGCGGTCAGGTCGTTCGTGCGCAAGGCCGGCCAGGCATGGTCGGCAAAGTTCTGGAAGCCGTCATCGAACGTGATGAGCACTGGGCGGCCAACGAAAGGCTGACGGTTGACGATGAACCATTCCAGCTGCTCGGACCTAATCGCGTGAAAGCCATTGGCGCGCAGCCATGCCATTTGGCTGGCGAATGCGGCGGGCGCGAGCCGAAAACGGGCGAGCGCGGCCGGACCATCATCGGCGACGCTGTGATACATGAGGACGGGGATACGCTGCCGCCGCTCGCTACGTGCCACGTCGCGGCGCAAGGCCCGCGCCCCGCCCCAGACGATATTTCGCGCGACCCCGATTTCAACGGGTGCGCGGATTGGCACATGATCTACCATCGGTTCCGTCGCCACGTCGCCTGGTGACAAGCGGCGGAAGCGGTCTATGCGGTAGAGCTCGGTCTGGATCGATTGCTCGAGGACGAGGCCGTCGGTCGCTGCCAGGGTCTCTGAGATCGCTTGTGCACCGAATGTGTTCCAGTCGAAGCCCGTCCTTCCAACATTGTCTCGTAGCACAAATGCGTGTGCGCTGATGAAACTGCCGCCAGGCGCCAACGCCTCAATGAGTTTTTTGGCGATGCGCCGCACATCGGCGAGATCATCCAGGTAGTAGAGCACTTCCGAACACACGATCAGATCCATTTCGCCCGGCAGCGTGTCCGCAGAGAAATCCAGTACGCCGAACTCAACATTCGGCTGATCGCTGCATCGCGCGCGCGCCCGTCCGACGGCTACGGCGGAGATGTCAGTTGCGGTCAAATGGCCCACGCGCGGCGCCAGCTGCCGCGTGAAGTGGCCCTCCGCGCAGGCCAGCTCAAGCGCCCGTCCGATGGGACCGGCAGGCAGAATTTCGAGCTGCCGCTCATATTTTTCCTGCTCATAGGGCGAACCGTAGTTCCAGGGATCCTCGGTCGCGAAATGGCGATTCCAGAAAGATGTGCGATCATTGTCGCGCCCATCCGCGGCCCGTGCACGGCGCGGCGCTGTAAAAGACTCTTTAGTTTCGGCGCTCGACCGAACCAGCGCCTGCGCTTCCGCGGCCAATCCCGCGAGTTTGCCGAAATGGCTGTCCCGATCAGACCGGCGTCCCGCCATGGACAACAATGCCTCGGCTGCAAACATGTTTGACTTGTCGGCACCGGCGCCCTTTTGCGGTGCATCTACAGGCGATCGCCTTGCAAGTCGCGCGGCTGTGTGCATAGGCCGCTCAGGGGGCACGAAATTCAGGATCAATTCAATCCAATGACGCCTTGTCACTCTCCCGAGTACGCCGAACTGCACGAGAGCCTCGATCTGGCCATCCATCATCAGATGGGCATAGATTTGATCGATTCCTTCCGGCACTTCGATCGAGGCCGGATTTCGCGCGTCGACACGAATTCCAAGTGTCCGCGCCAGCCTGCGCGGCGCGGCAAGATCGTCGACATCGAGCAGCATTTGCTCAAAGTGATACTGCACGCGGCGAGCCGCGTCGGGATTATTCCAGACCTTGCCGAGTTCGATGATCAACTCGGTGAGGGAGCCGCCGAACCTGTCCCACCTGGCAGCCAATTGCGCTGGCACCGACAGGCTTCCTACCATAAGGCCATCGACGGCCACCTTGGCGATCTCACGCGCCCACTTACGTCCTGCCGGGAGCGCGCGCAGGGACTGCGGGTTGATCGAGCGCGAGCCGCAGCCGCAATCCGATGCGGCGTTCCACAACGCGAACCACGCGAGTGCTTCTGAAGCGGTGCGGCCGTTCGCCTCGATCGCTCCATTGGCGTGAGCCGATGCCGGGTGTTTGACCCTGGGATCGGCGGAAAAGCCGCGGGCGATCACGATTTCGCCATCTGCCAGCATCTGCGCCGAATTGCGGCTGAGCGAGTTGGGGCTGACCCGATAGAAAGCGAGCGGCTCGTCGACCATCACCCAATGTTTGCCTAGACGTGCGAGGCGCTGCCACAGATCCCAGTCCTCGCAGGTGCGCAGCGACACATCGAAGCCGCCCAACTCGGCAATTGTCTTCCGGTCGACGAGCAGCGCGTGAGTGCGGATCGCGCACCGGCGCGCGAATGTTTCGAAGGGCTGGATCGCAACCTCCGTCGCGATGCTCGACTGGGCGAGTTCGCCATCGGGCATCACGCGCCGGGAACCGCAATAGGCGGCGACCGCATCGGGCGCGGCTTCAAGTGCGGCCAGCATTTTCGCAAGGAAGCTGGCATCCACCCAATCGTCCGCATCCAGAAACATGAGCCAGTGGCCGCGCGCTGTCGACATCCCGATATTGCGCGCGCCGGCGGCGCTATGCGCGCAAGAGCTCAACGTCCGAAACCGGGCATCGTGCTCCACATAACCGGCGATGATCGCGGGGGTGCGGTCCGTGGAGGCGTCGTCGATGATGATCGCCTCCCAATCCACTATTTCCTGATCGAGAAGGCAATCGAGTGCGCGCGCCAGCGTTACCTCCGCGTTGTGCGCAGGAACCACGATTGAAACCAAGGGATTATGCGCCACGCCGTGTAACCCGCGCGTTGGTTCGAAGGTAGAACAAGAGTCCCGAAACATAGCCGGCGATTTCCTGCCAAAGGAAACGGTCCTCAGGGACGCGGCGTCCAAACAGTCTCCTGCGAACTCTTCCGAGCCGCCGCGACGCCGCCATTTGGCTGCAGAGCGAGCTTGCTCCTGTCGTGCTACCGAAGTTGGAAGCCTGGCGCAGCATTCGCATCCGTGCCGCCGAGCTTGGGCGCCAGCTGTCGCAGATGCACGTCAAAGCCAAGCATGCCGCATACTCATGTCGATCCCCGGAGTCGGCGCCATGACCACAGGCGGCGGTCCCGGGCACCGTATGAGTGCAATAGCTATGGCAACCTGACGTCTTTTGCAATTGGGGGCGCAACAAATGCCGCCCACTGAAGCTTTGGTGTGAATGACTGCAGTTATTGGGACTGTCGCTCCCCTCCTATCGACCGAAACGCCTCGATTCCGAGGTGCATTCTCGAACAGCCATTCTCCGTGCGAAAGAAGACCTTCCTTCTACCGTTGGGCCCGCATCGGAAGCTGATCGTCGCAGTATACAGTCGGGTGCGAGACGGTACGTGCACCGCCAGGCCAGCTACTTTAGACACTTCTAATGAGTCTGCGCTACTTAATTGCGCTCCAGTAGCTATAGCCTGACATTGTATTACTCATTTCGATAGTTGATTGCGTCCAATGATCGATTAGATTAGCCGGTTATGGCTGCTATCACAAAGAGATGCGAGAGCGACATCAATCGGAACTCGTGCATTTGCTGCTAGTCCAAGAGATGTAAAAGGGAGGCACGAATTGGCTTAAGCCAAGAAGATTCCGGCTTGCGAGCCGGGTATTTTGCTGGCATGCTTGCTGGTTTCTGAGTGGTGCACTGTGGCAATTGTTCAAAGAAGGGGGCATAAAGATGGCCAAGGAATCTTCGAATACCGCTTCTTCAGCAAATAAAGCGGACGCAAATCTGATAAGTAATGCAGACGGAAGCGGGCTGACCTTCATGGCGGGCCAGGCTCGCGAGAGCGGGGCCCCCGGCGACGCTGTAGGTGTCGACAAGATACGTGATCTGCTGTTCGGCAACCAGATGCAGGACTATGACCGCCGCTTTTCCAAGCTTGAAGAACGGGTCTTGCAGCGCTTCAAGGATGTCGAATCCGAGGCCAAGCGCAATCTCGAAATGTACGAGTCAAATGCAAAGAAGCAGGTCGACTCGCTTGCGGCGCAATTGCGGAACGAAAAAGACGCGCGAGCCGACGCCGATAAGGAGATTGACCGGAATCTTCGCGAGCAAAATCAGGCGCTCGAAAAGCAGGTGCGCGCGTTGTCGGATCAGTTGAGCGAGCTTGAGCGGGAAGTTGCGGACCGGATAAATCGAAACGATCATTTGCTGCGTGAGGAAATCAAGCAAAAGAATGAAAGCATTCAGATGCTGATGGAGAAAATGTTTTCCGATCTTGGCAATGTCAAGACCGACAGAAATCTTTTGGCTGGCCTGTTTGTCGAGGTTGCAAAATGTCTAAATCAGGATCCCGTCGGCAGCAAGAACAACTCGGAGCGTACCTGGAAAGTGAGTTGATCGGAACTTGACGTCGACTGTCGACCCAATCAGCCTCCCTCAAAGAGCAGCTTCGAACGATACAGAGATTGATCGCGAGGCTCTGGCTCGCCTTTTGATCGAAATTGCCCGGAACGTTGATCCGGACTATCGTGCGCGTCTCGAAGGAGTTCCAGCCGCCGATCCTCGCATGGAAACGCTGCGCCAGTTGCTGGTCGGCGGCGAAATTTCGGAGCTTTCACGAGTTACGCACCTGCTCGACGAACCCGAGCAGCTTGCGGCTGCAGTTGGGGGTGTTCTCCCCAGTGCAGCCGCACGTGCGCCGCATGCGCAACTCGGAGAGGCCCTTGCGCCAGCTGTCGAGAGGGCCGTGCAACGGTCCATCCAGAAGAGCCCGCGCACACTGACGGATATATTGTACCCGGTGTTTCTGCCGGCTATTCGCAAGTCGATCGGCGAAAAGATCGACCAAACCTTTCAGTCGCTGAATGAAACTTTAAGACATATATTTACCTGGCATGGGCTTAAGTGGAGACTTGAAGCTTGGAGAACAGGAGCAAGCTTCTCAGAAGTTGTTCTTAAGCATTCTCTTGTCTATCGTGTAGAACACGTCTTTCTAATCAATCGCAATTCCGGGCTTTTGATAGCGCATGTAACTGCTGATAATGCAACTAGCGAAGATCCTCAACTCATTTCTTCTATGCTTAGTGCAATTCAAGATTTTGTAAAAGACTCATTTAACGAGAAAGAACAGAGCGGCCTGGACACCATTCGTTTCGGGGAGCTTCGTCTCTGGTCGGAAGTTGGACCGTTTGCGACCTTGGTTGCGGTGATCCGGGGAAATCCGCCGGAGGAATTACATGAAATAATTCGCGATGTATTGCTTCGCATCCATGATGAATGCTCACAGGCTCTAGAGCAGTTTGACGGCGACAGTTCGCAGTTGGCCGGCGTAGAGACGCAGTTGCAGACCTGTGTTGAACTGAAGCAGGAGGAATCAAACCAGGGATTTCCGTGGCTGGTCGTGGCTGCAGTCCTGCTGGTTTTGATTCCGGCAGGCGGTTGGTTCTTTCTTTCCTGGCAATCCGGGCAGCGCTGGCAGACCTATGTGTCGCGACTGGGGACCCAGCCGGGCATCATCGTTGCCGAACAAACGGCGAGGGGCGGACATTTCTATATTTCCGGCCTGAGAGACCCGCTTGCCGCCGACCCGCAGTCGCTGTTGGCCGGAACGCAGGTCGATCCCGCCCGCGTTCATTCACAGTGGCAATTCTATCAGAGTTTTGATCCGGAGTTCGTGTTGAAGCGGCTAACGGCGTCGCTGGTTCCGCCGGATTCAGTACGACTTTCGATCGTCAATGATCGCATCGTTGCCGAGGGGGAGGCTCCCGACACCTGGATAGATCGGGCGCGCGCAGCGGCCCAACAACTTTCGGCAGGCGGACCGGAATTCGATATCTCCAGGGTTCGTGATGTGAGCCCCGAAGCACGCGCGGCGGAGCGCTGGCAGGCCTATGTGTCGCGACTGGAGGCCCAACCGGGAATCATCGTCGCCCAACAAACGGCGAGGGGCGGACATTTCTATATTTCCGGCCTGAGAGACCCGGAGGCCGCCGACCCGAAGGCTCTGCTGTCCGGAACAGGGGTCGATCCTGCTCGCGTTCATTCACAGTGGCAATTCTATCAGAGCCTTGATCCGAAGTTCGTCCTGAAGCGGCTGGTGGTGTCGCTGACCCCGCCGAAATCGGTTCGGCTTTCGATCGTCAATGATCGCATCGTTGCCGAGGGTGAGGCTCCCGACACCTGGATAGATCTCGCACGCGCAGCGGCCCGACAGCTTTCGGCAGGCGGACCGGAATTCGACATCTCCAAGGTTCGTGATGTGAGCCCCGAAGCACGCGCGGCGGAGCACTGGCAGACTTATGTGTCGCGACTGGAGGCCCAAGCGGGAATCATCGTCGCCCAACAAACGGCGAGGGGCGGACATTTCTATATTTCCGGCCTGAGAGACCCGCAGGCCGCCGACCCGAAGGCTCTGCTGTCCGGAACAGGGGTCGATCCTGCTCGCGTTCATTCACAGTGGCAATTCTATCAAAGCCTTGATCCGAAGTTCGTGGTGAAGCGGCTGATGGCGTCGCTGACTCCGCCGGATTCAGTACGGCTTTCGATCATAAAGGATCGCATCGTTGCCCAGGGTGAAGCTCCTGCCGCCTGGATAGATCGGGCGCGGGTCGCCGCCCAACAGCTGTCCGCGGACGGACTCTCTCTAGAAATCTCCGAGCTGCGTGAGTTGACCCCTCCGCAACTCACTCATTTGAGGGAGGCTATTCAAGCGGTCGACATTTTGTTCGATTCTGGCAAGGCTGTACCGGGACCAGAGCAACTGCCGGTTCTCGACAAATTGGCGAATCAGTTGAAGGAATTGGCCAAGGCCGCCCGCAAGGCAGGCGTAACAGCACAGTTCATGTTGACCGGCCATTCGGACGAGACGGGCCGTGAAACGGCCAAGTTGTCGATCAGCGCCGCGCGCGCGGAAACAGTTCGTGCGCTTCTCAAGAAGCGCGGCGTCGATCCGGAGTTGCTCTTGGTTCGCGGCGCGGGCACCTTTGAGCCAGCGGAGATTGAAAATAGCCGAACCGGGAACTCCGCCAACCGCAGAGTTTCGGTTACGGTAAACTTCCACTAGGCGGAGCCCAGGATATTGCAAAAGAAGATCTGCATGTTGGGCGGGTTCGCTGTCGGAAAGACCAGTCTGGTTCGCAGGTTTGTGCAAAGCATCTTTTCAGAAACCTACTTGACCACGGTGGGAGTGAAAATCGACAAGAAGAGCGTCGCATTCCCGGACAAAACCGTGGATCTGATTTTGTGGGATTTGGCCGGCGAAGACGATATCGGCTCATTCCGCGTCAGCTATGTGCGAGGTGCGAGTGGGCTCGTGCTTGTCGTCGATGGAACACGCGCTGCTACTCTTGCCGTGGCGCTCACGTTGCGCGAGCGGGCCGAGGCTGAATTCGGCGCTATGCCGTTTGTATTGCTGTTCAACAAATCCGATCTGGCCGATCGGTGGGCAATATCGGATAGTGAAATTGACGAACTGAGGCAACTTGGATGGCAAGTCTATCTAACAAGTGCGCTTTCGGGTGAGCATGTTGATGATGCGTTTCGTCAACTTGCTTCGATGGTCAGCAAATAAACCATGCACGTCTTGCCAAGAGAAGTTAAAAGCTGGATTTACGATTTCTTCTACAACGAGCGCTCGGTCGCATATCTGAAAATCGACGCCCAGCTTTGCATAGCTGCGAAGGGCGGTAACGTTAAACATTACGGACTCTCGTCAGTTCGCATAGGTAAGCCTGTTGCCGAGCAGCTTGAATTCATGGAAGGTTTGTTGCCCTGCCCGGAGCTTCCATATGATATGGCCATGGTCGAACTTCCCAGCGGGCGTGTCGCGGACCTCCATCTTTTTGCTGACAATGCCTGCGTGTGGCTGCTCTTTCTTGACGCCAATGCCGAACGCGACAATAGGCAGCGGCTTCAACAGAAGGCTTATGAAATGACGCTCCTGCAAGAGAGGGAGCGTCAACTCAACGAGAAATTACAATCGATGAACGAGGCGTTGAGGGCGAGCCAAGAGGGATTGTCGCGTGAATACCAGCGCGCCGAAGCCCTGCTCCTCAACATTCTTCCGGCGTCTATCGCGGAGCGGCTAAAAGCGCACGAAGAAATTGCAGACAACTACGCAGAGGTGAGTGTGCTTTTTGCCGACATCGTCGGTTTTACGGAAAGAGCGCGGAACGTCGGAGCCGTGACGACGCTCGCTATTTTAAATTACTTCTTCAAAGCGGCGGATCTGCTCTCGGAGCGATACGGCTGCGAAAAGATCAAGACAATCGGCGATTGTGTGATGGTGGTCGCTGGCCTGCCCGCCGCGCGATCCGATCATGCGGAAGCCCTTGCGCACTATGCGCTTGAACTGCGGAAGGCGGTTAAGCTCGAACGCTTCGCAGGAGAACCGATAAGACTCAGAATTGGAATTCACTCAGGACCAATCGTGGCGGGCGTCATAGGCAAAAGGCGGTTTGCCTATGACCTATGGGGCGACACCGTTAATCTCGCCGCACGTATCCAAACGTCCGCGGAGCCCGATGAAATCCGTATTTCGGATGCAACTCATCAACTGCTTGGACCAAATTTTGCTTGCGACCCGCTCGAGGAAACGGAATTGCGTGGTACAGGTCGTGTGCGAATGTGGCGGCTCCCGGCCTGATTTGCCGCATGGCAGTGCCGACCCGGAAGCGCATTGCATCTCAAGCAACATCATGGTTTCGAATGTCCGCAGCGGTGCGCGAAGCAGTTGACCACCGAGCGACCGCCAAAGGTCTGTCCTGGTCAACTCAGGAAATCAGTTCCTGAGATTTAACGTCGATGCCCAGTTCATAGAACGGCCGGAGGCCTGGGCCGAGGTCGGAATGCCCTTCCCCCGCGGCTAAATAAACACCGCCAAGTACCCGGCGCAACGGTCTGGCTCGGAACGATGACGTCTTGCACCGCAACATCGGTTTCTTCAAGGTAGGGCAACAACGGACATAGATGTCGTTGCTCGCCGATCTGACCGGAAGGTTAACAGCACGATGCCACTCATGACTCGACGATTGGGAGCCAGGAACCTGGCGCGCCCGGCACGGCGTCTCGGAGACCTGACTGCGATGTTTGCCCTGATTGCCAGGCCGCTCGTCTTTGGGATCGCCCTCTTGTTGGCCGGTCCGGCACAGGCGCAAGCGCCGGCGACCGTCCCGCCTCAAAAGGTCAACCAGCTATTCGAGCTTCTCGACGATCCGTCAGTGAAGGCCTGGGTGGCCGAACAGCGAAATCAGGGCGCCGGGTCAACGGGAGCGCCCGCCGAGAGAGGGGCTTCGCCGACCGACGCATCGTCCGGCGCCGTGGTCGCACCCGGGCAGATGAATACGATGGCATCCTCGACGCTCGATGGGATCAGGCATCATATCGAAAGAATCGTGCGAACTTTGCCCTTGCTGCCAGGCCAGTTCGCGCGTGTTCGGGCAGAGACGATGGAGGATATGTCCAGCAAGGGGCCTGCCGGCGTATTTGTGCTGATTGCAATGTTCATCGCTGCCGGCCTGGCACTCACTTGGGCAACGTTCAAGCTCACCCGTCCATTTCGTCTTTGGATTATCGCGCAACCGAAGGATACGCCCGTTGGGCGAGCCAAGAAGATTGGTGGCCGCCTGCTTTATTCCAGCATGCTGATAGTCTCTTTCGCACTGGGCAGCGCCGGCGCGTTCATGTTGTTCGACTGGCCGATGCTTATCCGCGAGATTGTACTGACATTTCTGATGGCGGCAGTCGTTACATGGGGTGTGCGCATGTACGTCATGGCCATGCTCGTCCCTTCCTTCATGAACGTCGAGAACGCCGTCGAGGTTCGTGCTTTGCCGATCACCAACGAAGCGGCTGACCATTGGTCCTATTGGCTACCCCGGATCGTCGGCGTCTTCGCCTTCTTCGGCGCCGCGTTTATCCTCTTGCCAGGTCTCGGCATCGATCAGGACGGAATGATGGTCCTGTCACTGGGCGCCGATTTCGTGCTGCTGTTGCTCCTGCTGCTCGCCATCTGGCGTCGGCCAAGAACGCAGCGAGACGGTGCGCGCCACATCGGTCACACGGAAGCGACATGGCTATTGACTGCTTATTTCGTCGTCCTGTTCCTGCAGCGTATCGCCGGCCTTTATACATACTTCTGGTTCACCTTCGCCGCATTCTTCCTGCCTTTGGCAATCGTGGTGACGCAGCGCGGGGTTAATTTCGTTCTGCGGCCAGGTTCGGAAGATGTCGGCCGGCCCACGATCCCGGCGGTGACGATCGCTGTCATCGATCGCGGAATCCGAATGATTTTCATCCTGGCGGCGGCTTACCTTCTCGCACGTGTCTGGGGTCTGGACATGCAATCCATGCGGGACAGCGATACGACGACGACGTTCATATTGCGCGGCTTGATCAATGTCGTGGTCATTGCCCTCGCCGCCGACTTCGGCTGGTCGATCATCAAAGCTTTGATCGAACGAAAGCTGGGCATCGAAACACCGCACCCTGTGATCAGCGACGAGGACGTCCCGATCCTCGATCCGCAGCAGGCACGGCTGCACACGCTCTTGCCGATTCTCCAGAATATTCTGCTCGCATCGATCATCGTGATGGCGGTGCTTATGATGCTCGCCTCGCTGGGGATCCAGATCGGCCCATTGATCGCCGGCGCTGGCGTCGTCGGCGTCGCCGTGGGCTTTGGGGCACAAACCATTGTCAAGGACGTCATTTCAGGCGTGTTTTTTCTGCTCGATGATGCGTTCCGTGTTGGCGAATACATTTCATCGGGCAATTACAAGGGTACTGTGGAAAGCTTTTCGCTGCGCTCGGTGAAGCTGCGCCACCATCGTGGTCCGCTGTTCACGATACCTTTCGGTGAACTCGGGGCAGTCCAGAACCAGAGCCGTGACTGGGTTATCGACAAATTCAACATCACCGTTGGTTATGACACCGATATCGACTTCGCTCGCAAGCTGATCAAGCGGATCGGCCTCGAACTGGCGGAAGATCCCGAGTTCAAACACTGGGTGCTCGACCCGATCAAGATGCAGGGCGTACAGGAGTTCGGCGAATACGGCATCGTATTGAGGGTCAAGGCCACAACCAAGCCGGGAGGCGCCTTCGGTATGAAACGCAAATTCTATGTACGCCTTCGCCAGGTCTTCAAGGAGCAGGGCATCGAACTCCCATTTCCGACCGTCCAGGTCCAGGGGCTACAGAACCAACATGGGGCAGAGAATGCACCGTTGGAGATCACGCCCGAGTTGAAAATGGCCGTCGCGCAGTCGCACACTATTCGGCGCAGAAAAAAAGCTAGCACAACGGAATAGAAAAGCTGCGACACCTGCTGGTCACAGCGCGGCTTTCCGCGCATCGCCCATGGCAGGCAGGGACACTCTTTTCGCCATGTAAGCAAAAGGCGCCCCGAAAGGCGCCTCTTAATCGCTTGATTCCCCTCAAGGAAACTGGAGCGGGTGAAGCGATTCGAACGCTCGACCCCAACCTTGGCAAGGTTGTGCTCTACCCCTGAGCTACACCCGCTCGCGCGGCTTTTGGGCCGCAAGCCGCGCCTATATGGCTGAAGAGCGCGGCGATTGCAACAGGGAATTCGCAGGCTTTTTGCTTCGTCGGCAATGCGGACAAGCCTCCTGCGAGACGTCGCAAGGCAATCACCCCCGCGTTGCGCGACGGGCTTGTCTTGGCCGCATCATTGGCCGTAAACGGCGTTAGCCGAACAAGCCGTTGAAAGCGGGCCATCAGAAGAAAGACCGATGCCGAAGACCGAAGCCGAACTTTTCGCCTTTCTTGCCCGACTCGGGATCGAGGTATCGACGCGGCGGCATCCGCCGCTGTTCACGGTCGCCGATTCGCAGGCGCTGCGCGGCGAGATCGCCGGCGGCCACACCAAGAACCTGTTCCTCAAGGACAAGAAGGACAATTTCTTCCTGGTCAGCGTCGACGAGGAGGCGGTGGTCGATCTCAAGCAGATCCACCATCTGATCGGCGCTGCCGGGCGCGTGTCCTTCGGCCGGCCGGAGATGCTGATGGAGCTTCTCGGCGTCGTCCCGGGCGCGGTCACGGTGTTCGGGCTGATCAACGACACCGAGCGAAGGATCAAGGTCGTGTTGGACGAGGAGCTGATGAGCCATGCGGTGGTCAATGCCCACCCGCTGACCAACGAAGCGACGACTTCCATCGCTGCCGCGGACCTGGTCAAATTCGTCGAGGCAACCGGACATGATGCTGTTATCTTGAAAGTCTCGGCATGATCGCCACATGGGTGACTGAAACCGGGTTCTAAAGAAGGATGTTGCGCCCGTCCCTTGGCCGGCGGGGCGACCGAAAGGCGACGAGATGAGTGATAGCAACCCCTTTGGCGGCCCATTTGGCAGCAATGGCGGCCGGTATGCCACCACCGTGCAATATGGCGGCACCGATGCCGCGCGTGAGAAGGTCGCGCTTGCGGAGGCGCCGGCCGACGTCATCAAGGACACAACGACCGCTGGATTTGCCGCCGACGTGATCCAGGAATCGCGTCGCCAGCCGGTGCTGGTCGATTTCTGGGCGCCGTGGTGCGGCCCTTGCAAGCAATTGACGCCGCTGCTGGAGAAGGCGGTGAAAGCCGCCGGTGGCAAGGTCAAGCTGGTCAAGATGAATATCGACGACCATCCATCTATCGCCGGCCAGCTTGGCATCCAGTCGATACCGGCGGTCATTGCCTTCAAGGACGGCCAGCCGGTCGACGGCTTCATGGGCGCCATTCCCGAGAGCCAGATCACGCAATTCATCCAGAAGGTCGGCGGCAAGAACGGCGGTGCGCCGCAAGTTGCCGAGGCGCTGGCTGCGGCCGCCGAAGCGCGCGACGCCGGGGACGTGCAGACGGCGGCCGACATTTACGATGCCATCCTGGAACAGGCGCCGGAGACGATCGAGGCGATCGCTGGCTTGGGCGATCTGCTGTTCGAGGCCGGCGATGCCGAAGGTGCCGAGACGGTGCTGGCGCGGGCGCCGGAAGCAAAGAAGGATGCGCCCCAACTCGCCGCGCTGCGGGCCAAGATGGCGCTCGCCGCGCAAGCAGCAGTGCTCGGCAATCCGGCGGAACTGGAACGGCGGCTGGCCGAAAATCCCGGGGATCACCAGGCACGGTTCGAGCTTGCCATGATCCAGAACGCCAAGGGTGATCGCATGGCGGCGGCCGACAATCTGCTGGCGATCATCAAGGCCGACCGCTCGTGGAACGACGATGGCGCCAGAACCCAGTTGCTGCAGCTCTTCGAGGCATGGGGCATGACCGACGAAGCAACGCTGTCGGCACGGCGCAAACTGTCGTCGCTGCTGTTTTCCTGAGCCGGCGCGGACTGTTTTGTCGCGCGGGCTTGCGGTGGGCCGCGGCTGCGCCAGATTAGGTTTTCGGACGGCGTTCGATTTCAGGTTTCCGGTGTTGCGCCTTGTGCCGGCCGGGAGGAGACGGATTTGGTGCGCTTCCTGACAAAGCGATCGGAGGATTGAGGTGCAGGCGGGAAACGCGCATTACCGGCTCGCTGCGGACTTACCGTCGACCATGCCGATCTTTCCGCTTGAGGGCGCATTGCTGCTGCCGGGAGGCCGCATGCCGCTCAACATCTTCGAGCCGCGCTATCTGCAGATGGTCGACGAGGCGATCGCCGGGCCGCGGCTGATCGGCATGATCCAGCCCAGCCTTGACGGTGCGCTGCGTCCCAACGGCGAGCCGGAGCTCTGCAATGTCGGCTGCGCCGGGCGCATCATTGCGCTGTCCGAGAGCGGCGACGGCCGTTACCTGATTTCGCTGCAGGGCGTGTGCCGGTTCCGTATTGTCCAGGAGCTCACGGTCAAAACACCGTTCCGGCAGTGCCGGTTGGCACCCTTTCTCGCCGATCTCGACGAGGAGCAGGCAGACGCCGAGATCGACCGGCCGGCGCTGCTCAAAGCGTTTCGCGCCTATCTGCAGGCGAACGATCTGGAGGCCGACTGGGAAAGCGTCAGCCGCGCCGAAAACGCCATGCTGGTCAACGCACTGTCGATGATGGCGCCCTACGGGCCGGCCGAGAAACAGGCGCTGCTCGAAGCGGCCGATCTGAAGACACGCGCCGAGACCCTGATCGCCATCACCGAAATGGCGCTGGCGCGCGACAATGAGGATTTCGGTTCGAGTTTGCAGTAGGCTCTTGCCTTCTCCCCGGGGAGAAGGTGGATCGGCGCGCAGCGCCGAGACGGTTGAGGGGTGTTGGAAGGATCGCCGTCGGTGCCAAGCTGGAACACCCCTCATCCGACCGAGCTTCGATCGGCCACCTTCTCCCACAACGGGAGAAGGGGAAGTCCGCGCTCGAAACCTAACCCGATTGCCCTGTGGAAGGACAAACCAAATGGCGGATGGACGTGACGGGAACAGGACTGTCGATCCCAAGCTGCTGGAACTGCTGGCCTGCCCGCTGACCAAGGGGCCGCTTGCCTGGGACCCGGAGCGCGGCGAGCTTATCTCGCGGGTGGCAAAGCTTGCCTATCCGGTGCGGGACGGCATTCCGATCATGCTGCCCTCGGAGGCACGTACGATCACCATTGACGATACCGTGCCCACGCCACCGCGCATGGGCGGAACGTCCTGAATGCTGCGGTTCAGAGCCGCTCCATAGCGATCCCCCCTCTATTGGAAATTGCGCCCCTTGGGCATGACCTTCTCTGCCTTTCCCAATAGTTCCGTTTGCGCGATGCTGCCAGGCTGAGCCTCGTCTGCACTGCTCGACAGTCTGTCCGCAGGCCTTGCCTGCTCAAGCAGCACCGACAGCCACGGCGTCAGATCCTCGACCTTCTCGGCGACGATATGGATGACGTCCGATTCCGATTGCAGCTTGCCGGTGACGCGGATGAGACGCGCGCCCATGACGATGGGGCGGAAGCGGTCGAAGGTCCTTTCCCAGAAAATGACATTGGCGACCGCATTCTCGTCTTCCAGCGTCAGGAAAATCGCCTTGCCATTGCCCGGCCGCTGCCGCACCAGCACGAGGCCGGCGACCGAAACGCGCCGGCCGTCCCGCACCTGGCCGAGCCGCACATTGGGCGTGACGCCGGAACGATCCAGCCTTTGACGCAGGAAGGCGACCGGGTGCGCCTTCAGCGACAGGCCAAGCGAGCGGTAGTCGTGGACGACGTGCTCGCCGAGCGGCATTGTCGGGAGCCTGGTTGCAGGCTCCAGATCGCGCAAGCGGATCGCCGGCTGGTCGAACAGCGGCAGCTTTTCGGCGGCACTCTTGCCGTCGAGCGCGCGGACCGCCCATAGAGCGTCGCGACGGTTCAATCCAAGCGACCGGAAAGCGTCGGCCTGCGCCAGTTTTTCGATCTCGTCGACGTTGAGGCCCGAGCGCAGCCAGACGTCGCGTACGGATGCATAGCCGGCGCCGCGCCTCGACACAAACGCTTCCATGCGCTCCTTCGACAGGCCCTTGACCTGGCGAAAGCCGAGCCGGACGGCATGGCTGGTCCGGATGACGCCGCGCATCTGGGCATGGCGGTCAAGGATACGATCCGGAACGAAAGGCGATTTCTCCAAGGCGCAATCCCAGCCGGAAAAATTGACGTCGACCTCGCGGATCTCGACGCCGTGGTCATGCGCGTCGCGGACAAGCTGGGCCGGCTGGTAAAACCCCATCGGCTGGGAATTCAGGATCGCGGCGCAGAACACGTCGGGATAGAAGGTCTTGAACCAGCAGGAGGCATAGACCAGCAGGGCGAAGGAGGCGGCGTGGCTCTCGGGAAAGCCGTATTCGCCAAAACCCTCGATCTGCTTGAAGCAGCGCTCGGCGAAGTCTTTTTCGTAGCCCTTGGCGACCATGCCGTCGACCATTCTCTTGCGGTAATTGCCGATCGTGCCGGTGCGCTTGAATGTCGCCATGGCGCGGCGCAGTTCATCGGCCTCGCCCGGCCTGAAGCCGCCAGCAACGATGGCGATCTTCATCGCCTGCTCCTGGAACAGCGGCACGCCCAGCGTCCTGCCGAGTATTTTTTCCAGTTCCGGCTTGGGATATTCGGGTTTTTCCTTGCCTTGCCGGCGGCGCAGATAAGGGTGGACCATGTCGCCTTGGATCGGGCCGGGCCGCACGATCGCCACCTCGATGACGAGGTCGTAAAAGCTTTTCGGCCGCAGCCGCGGCAGCATCGACATCTGCGCGCGCGATTCGATCTGGAAGACGCCGATCGTGTCGGCACGGCAGATCATGTCGTAGACATGCTTGTCCTCGGCAGGCAGAGTGGCCAGCACATAGGGCAGGCCGTACTCGTCCCGCGCCTGCGGATAATGATCCTGGAGCAGGGTGAAGGCGCGCTGCAGGCAGGTCAGCATGCCGAGCGCCAGCACGTCCACTTTAAGGATTTTCACCGCGTCGAGATCGTCCTTGTCCCACTCGACCATCTTGCGCTCGTCCATCGCCGTCTTGACGATGGGCACGATCTCGTCGAGCCGGTCCCGGGTGATGACGAAGCCGCCGACATGCTGCGACAAATGACGGGGAAAGCCCATGATCTCGTTGGCGCATTCGATTACATGCCTTGTCGATGGATCGGTCTGATCGAGGCCGCCGGCCTTTGTCTCCTTTTCGCCGAGCTCCGAGGTCGACCAGCCCCAGATCGAACTGGACAGCGCGCCCCGGACGTCGTCCGACAGGCCCATCGCCTTGGCCACTTCGCGCATCGCCGAGCGGCCCCGGTAGCTGACGACGGCGGCGGCCAGCGCGGTGCGCTTGGTGCTGTATTTGGAATAGATGTACTGGATGACCTCCTCGCGCTTTTCATGCTCGAAATCGACGTCGATGTCGGGCGGCTCGTTTCTTTCCTCGGAAATGAAGCGCTCGAAAAGCGTTTCGATCTTGTCCGGGCCGACTTCGGTGATGCCAATGCAGAAGCAGACGATCGAGTTGGCGGCAGAGCCGCGCCCCTGGCAGAGAATGTTCTGGCTGCGGGCGAATTTGACGATGTCGTGGACAGTCAGGAAATAGCGCGCGTAGTTCAGGCGCTCGATCAGAGCGAGCTCCTCCTCGATGCGCTGCGTCACAAAAGCGGGCACGCCCGAGGGGTAGCGGATGGCGGCTCCCTCCTTGGCCAGCCTTTCCAGTTCGGCCTGCGACCCAAGACCCGATTCCGTCGGCTCGTCGGGATAATTGTATTGCAGGTCACTGAGCGAGAAGGTCAGCTCGCCGGCAAAACGCAGCGTTTCCGCCAGCGCTTGCGGATGCCTGCGGAAAAGCCGTGCCATCTCCAGCGGCGGCTTTAAGTGACGCTCGGCATTGGCCGCCAGCTCCAGCCCCACCTCGGCGACGGGCACATTGAGGCGGATCGCCGTCAGCACGTCCTGCAGCGGGCGCCGTTCCGACGTATGGTAGAGAACATCGTTGGTCGCCATCAACGGGATGCCGGCCAGCTCCGCCATCGCCGCCGCCTGCTCGATACGGAAGCGGTCGTTGCCGCGGTAATCCGGCGAAACCGCAAGCCGCAGGTTTTCACCGAAACGATCCGTGAGCCGGCTAAGGAGTGCGAGGCTGGTTTCCGCGTCCGCCGACACATCCGGCAGTATGGCGAGCGACAGGAGATCGCCCCATTCGAGAAGATCGCTCTGTTTGAGGAGCGTCGCCCCTTTTTCGTTCTCGTCACGCAGATTGGCCTGCGTCAGCATGCGGCAGAGATGCCCCCAGCCCTTGCGATCCTGCGGGTAGGCGAGGATGTCCGGCGTGCCGTCGCAAAAAACCAGGCGGCAGCCGGGATGATAGGAAGCACCCTCCACCTTGGCCTGCTGCCAGGCGCGCACCACGCCCGCCACCGTGTTGCGGTCGGCGAGACCGATCGCCGAAAACCCCAGGAATTTTGCCGCGACCACCAGCTCCTCCGGTTTCGAGGCACCGCGCAGAAACGAGAAGTTCGACTGGATGCCGAATTCGGCATAGGGGTTGGCCGTCAGCGCATTCATGCGAAGATCCCATGCATGAACCAGCGCGGCGAGGGCTGCGAGGCGCCGTAAAGGCCCTGGCGACAGAGCCAGTAACGGCGGCCGTCGGCATCCTCGATGCGGAAATAATCCCGGGTCGGGGCATCTTCTCGTCCCGCCGCCCCTCGCCACCATTCCGGCGCGATGCGCTCCGGCCCTTCGGCGCGCGCGACCCGATAGAGCGCGCGCCGCCAGCGGAAGTTCAAAGGCGGGCCTTCCGGCATTTCGGTGGCCGGCACCTCGATCGGCTCGGGCGAACGGAAAAGCCGGATCGGCCGTTCCGGCTGGAAGACGGTCGTGGGAGCGTCCTTCGCCTTGTCCGGCTGCTTCGGCGGCGAGCTTCTCTGCGGCGCCTCCGTGAAGGGAAGGGTGGCGACGGCGCGCTCCGGCAAATGGCTCTCGACGGCGACCGGCTTCAAGACCGCGCCTTCGCCGAGCCGGGCGCGGATGCGGTCGGCAAAAAGCGCGATATCGGCACCGTCGTCGCTCGTCTCGCCGGCAAGGTCGGCCTGCTGCATGTCGAAGGCGGCGGCGGTCAGCACCGAAAGGCGCACGAGATCGAAGCCATAGCCGGCGTCGATATCCTGTTCGAGCGCGGCAAGCCTTTCGTGGAACAATTTCTGGATCAGCCGCGGCTCGCGCAGAGGCCGCGAGGTGCCGACGGCGATGCGGCTGACGCCGCCATCGACGCGGAAAAGCAGCAGCGCCAGCCGCCTTGCGCCCTCGCCGCGACGCTCGAGGTCGCTCTTCAAGGTGGTCGCCAGCATGCCGGTCAGCCGCTCGATGTCCTCGGTCAGCATGATCGGCTCGGCAAGGTGACGCTCGACCGAAAGCGGTGCCACCGGCAGGCGCGGCGACACGGCCTCCTCGAGGCGGCCAAGCGCCTGGTCGAGGCGCAAGAGCAGCGATGCGCCGAAGCGGCGGGCCAGCGGCGCGCGCGGTGCCGCCATGACGGCGCCCGCCGTGCGCAGGCCGACGCTTTCGAGGCTGGCGCGTACCTCCGGGTCGATGCGCAGCGCCGCCAGCGGCAAGGGCACGAGAAGCGCTTCCTCCTCGCCATCGGGCACGATGCGGTCACCGGCAAACCGCGCCGCCGCCCAGGCAGCACCAGGCGTGGCGGCAAGCCCGGCGCGGACATCGAAGCCCTGATGGAAAAAACGCGACAGGATATCGTCCAGCATCGAGCGTTCGCCGCCGAAAAGATGGGTGCAGCCGGTGACGTCGAGATAGAGGCCGTCGGTCCCGTCAAGCGCCACCAGCGGGGTATAGCGGTCGCACCAGTCGGCGAGGCCTTCGAGCAGGCGCCGGTCGGCCTCCGGATCGGCCTCCACGATGTCGATCGAGGGATGCATGGCGCGTGCGTCGGCTATGCCCATGCCGCGCTTCAGATTAAGCGCCTCAGCCCGTTCGTCGAGGGCGGCGATGCGCTGGGTGTTCCCTTGGCGATGGCTGATCACCAGCGGCAGGTGATCCGACGGCCGGGAACGCCAGGACCGCCCCAGACGCTGCCGCAGGATCCTCTCGGCGGCGAGATGCGGAAACCACAGGGATAGGATTCTTTGGCCGTTCTGGGGGCCATTCCTGAGACCTTCCTTGCTCGCCCCGTCTTTCTTCGAATATGCGTTCATCGGGGTTCCACTCCAGTGTGAATTTTCCGGGCAAGGCCGTGCGGCTCTTGCCGATGGCGACGGTGAAGGCGGGCCGGCCGATCGAGCCGGCGAGCGGCCCGGCAAGCGTCTTACGCGTTGCCGCCGGTGCCGCCGACAGGATGAGGCGGACGGGCGCTGCCGTCGGTTCGGGCTCGCCGGCCTGGCGCAGCAGGAACAGCGGCCGGCCCGCACTCTGCGCGCGGGCGTGCAGCCGCCGCGTCGCGGTGAGGTCAAGCCGCTGCGGGCTGCCGCGGATTTCGAGGATGACGGCGGCCAGCGCCGTCATCCGGGCAGCCTCCTCGGCGATCCACAGCGCATCGAGCAGCCTTGGCGCCTCGGAAAACAGCAATTGCTCCGGCTCGATGCCGAAGAAGGCGTGAAGCCCCCTGGCATAGGGAAAGCCGGCCTCGCGGAAAACCTCGGATGTGCCGATCCACAGCACCGGCAATCGCGGCCCCTGGCTGAGGATCAGGCTGACGAGCGACAAGGCAAAACCGGCAACGGCCCCGGCATCGCGGGTCGCGGCGCCATGAAACTCGCTCACCGCCGCCTTCGGCAGGCCGCCGCTCAGCGCAGCATCGAGGCGCTCGGCGCCGGTGCGCAAAAACGCATCGGGCGGCGCCACGGCGAGGCCGCGCCGGACAATGGTCAGATTCCGAGCGGGTGTCGGATGCCGAGAGGGTGTCAGACTCTGACGAGGGACATCCGCGTCAAACGACGAACTGGCCGGCGCCTCCAGGCGCTCGGGCAAGGTCCCTTCGATCTTCGCGATCTGGCGGCGCAGGGCAAAAACAGTCTCCCGCGCCACGGCGCTTGTCGCCATGACGGTCAGCTTCCACTCACAATTGTTCCTGCTATGTTCCCTAGGATTCCAGAGGCCGCCCGAAGAGTCAAGCGGAGTCATGGGGAATTTATTCCTGTAGTGGGGGGCATGACACGGGCACTCCAGCCCGACCATTTGCCGAGTCCGGCCTGAAAGCCTATATGCCGGGATCAAAGGACAAAGCATGGCTCGCATCTACCAAACACGCATCTGGCACGACCAGCTTTCGCCAACGATGGAGGAAATCGAGCTCCTGGCGCTGGAGGCCTATGCCCATCTGCCGGAGGACTTTCGCAAGCTGACCGGCGAGATCGTCATTCAGATCGCCGAATTCCCGACCGACGAGATCATGGACGACCTTTCGCTGGAAACGCCCTTCGACCTGCTCGGCCTGTTCGAGGGGCGCGGCATCGCCGAGCGCTGGAATCCGCAGACCGGCGAGGGGCCGAACCGCATCACGCTCTATCGTCGCGCCATCCTCGACTACTGGGCCGAGAACGAGGAAACGCTGGGCGACATCGTCACCCATGTGCTGATCCACGAGATCGGCCACCATTTCGGCCTGTCGGACGACGATATGGAGAAGATCGAAGAGGCAGCGGAGTAGGATGTGCTGATATTCAGGTGATGCCGGCCTGCGAACGGCGGCTTCCCGCACTTCCGGTGTTAACGTCCCCAAAAGTACGCTCCGCTCCGGTTCTCGGAAACCACCCAGTCTGGTCGCTTCGCGCCCGTCTTCGACTCCGGCGCGGCCTGACCTGAATCTCAACACACCCTGCTTCGGCGCTTTTGCAAAGCCTACCAATCGCTGAGCTTGGTGTCGGGGCCGTATTCCTGGCCCTCGATGTCCTTCACCACGGCCTGGCCGCAGCGCATGGTCTTGGCCTCCTTGTCATAGGCATAGGTCGGCGAGCCGAACAGGTGCCAGCCCTTGTTCAGCGCCGCCGTCACCTTGTGGCAGAAGCTGGCATCGTCCGGGCCGGACAGAAAGCGGTAGAGTTTCATTCTTCAATCCTGTCGTCAGTTACGTTAGTCATGCGCGAACAGCGGCGGCCTTCGCCAGCAGTTTTTCGGCCTGCGCCAGATGCAGCCGCTCGACCATCTTGCCGTTCAGCGCAACTACCGCCCTACCGGTATTTTCGGCGAACGCGAAGGCATCCTTGACCGCGCGCGCCTCGGCTATTGCTTCGGGCGACGGTGCAAACGCGCGGTTCGCGGCTTCGATCTGAGCTGGATGGATCAGCGACTTGCCGTCAAAACCCATGGCGGCCGCTTCCGTGCACTCGCGCGCAAACCCGTCCATATCGCGAAAATCATTGAAGACGCCATCGAGCAGGTCGAGGCCGCCGGCGCGCGCGGCGAGCACCATCTGCATCAGCCATGGAACGAGATAGCGCCGGTCGGGCATGGCGAGAATTCCGGTGTCCTTGACCAGGTCATTCGTTCCGGCAGCGAAACAAACCAGTCGAGAGGCCGGATCGCGGCCGAGCTCGGCAATCGGCCCAATGTTGAGCAGCGCCTTGGGCGTCTCGATCATCGCCCATAGCTTGACTTCGTCGGCGATAAAATTGTCGTCGAGCACGTCGCCGGCCTCGAGAATGTCGCGCGGCGTGTCGACCTTGGGCAGCAGGATGGCGTCGGGCGAGCATTTTGCCGCGGCCAGCAGGTCGGCGCCGCCCCACTCGCTCGACAGCGCGTTGATGCGCACGACCATCTCGCAGCGCCGGTTGGAATGGCCGGCGAAAATCGCCGCCAGTTTTTCGCGCGCGGAAAGTTTATCGGCCGGGGCGACGGCGTCCTCGAGATCGATGACGACGGTATCGCAGGCCAGCGATTGGATCTTGGCCAGCGCCTTGTCGTTCGAAGCCGGGACGTAAAGCACCGAGCGGCGCGGGCGGTAGCTTTCGGTGGTCATCTCCGATCTATGCCGTCTGCAGCCGGCCGAGGCAAGCCGTGCATAAAAACTGCACGCAATTTCGGAAAATCTCCTCGTCTCCGCCCCGCTTGCCACCCGACCGGATGCGACAAGGGCGGCATGCAAGAGCAAACGAACTCCCGTTGGTCCCTGCCGTACCGGCTTCGCCGCGAAAGCTGGTGGCTCGTCGATCCGCCCCGGACTTCGGTAAACCTCCTCCCTTTCGTCCGGAAATCCCCGCCCACCGGCCGCATCAAAGCCGCCGAGAAAGCCCGGTCATGACAGTATTCCTCTCGGCGGCGCCGAGCTATTGCAACCGCTTCGGCGTTGCCGTCCCGCTCGTCGCGCTGGCCGATTTTTTCTTCTATGGCCAACCGGCGGGCATCACGCTTTTCCTGTTCGGCATTGCGATTGCCGCAGCGAGCATGGCTCTCCATCCTCTTGGCGTCTTCAACGATGGCAAGTTCTGGTTCAAGCCGGTTGCGCTGCTCATGGCGCTGCTGCCGCTTATGGAAAATGCCAGCGCACTGTCCGTCTCGATCGCGCTGGCGGGGCTGGCCATCTTCGCGCTTTCACTGGCCGGACGGCTGCGGCGCGGCCTTGCCCGCATTGCCGGCCAACTCTCGCTGTTCCTGCTTGCAACGCCATTTCGGCTCGTCCTGGATTTCTTCCGCTGGCGCACGGCGGCGCGGCGGCTTGGCCGGCGGCGCGTGCGCCTTGCGGCGATCGCCGTCTGGGTCATGCCGCTGGGCCTCGGCGCAGTGTTCCTCGCGCTGTTCGGCGCCGCCAATCCGGTCATCGAATATTGGTTCTCGCTGATCGACCTAATGGCACTGCTCGACGTCGTCCAGCTGCCACGTCTCGGCTTCTGGCTGTTCGTGCTTGCCTGCGTCTGGGCCTTTCTGCGGCCGCGGCTGCCGCGCTTTCTCCGCCGCCGCAGGGTGTCGCCAGCCAGCGCACCGGCGACGCCGGCCACCAGGACCACCATCGAGGACATCGTCTTCGGCAAGGCCGCTATCCTCCGCGCGCTCGTCGTCTTCAACATCCTGTTCGCGGTGCAGAGCGCACTCGACGCCACCTATCTGTGGGGCGGCATCGCGCTTCCCGACGGGCTGACCTATGCCGCCTACGCGCATCGCGGCGCCTATCCGCTGATCGTCACGGCGCTGCTGGCCGCCGGCTTCGTGCTGGCGGCGCTGCGGCCGGGAAGTGCGACCTCCGGCGATCCGCTCATCCGCCGGCTGGTTTATGCCTGGGTGGCGCAGAACATCCTCCTGGTGATCTCGTCGATCCTGCGGCTCGATCTCTATATCGGTATCTATGCGCTGACCTATTGGCGTGTCGCTGCGTTCGTCTGGATGGGGCTGGTGGCGGCGGGCCTTGTCCTGATCATAGCCCGCATCGCGCGCGAAAAGTCCAACGAATGGCTGCTTGCCGCCAATCTTCTGACGCTATCGGCGACGCTCTATGCCTGCTCGTTCATCAACTTTGCCGCGCTGATTGCCAACTACAATGTCGACCATTGCTTCGAAATGACCGGCCAAGGCACCCAGCTCGACGTCTGGTACCTGCGCTCGCTCGGGCCCGGCGCCTTGCCGGCGCTCGATCGCTTCGTCCAGCACCAGAGCAGGACGGTTTCCGCGGAGGATGCCTCCATCCGCGAACTCGCCGGCTGGTATGCACAGGACGAAGCACGCTTCCGCGCCGGCCAGGAAAGCTGGCGGGGCTGGAGCTTTCGTGACTGGCGGCTCAACCGCGCCCTCGACAGGCGTGGCCCGTTCGTGGTTCCTCCGATGTCCGAACCCTTCATGCCGGGCCGCTGATTTGATGCCGCACCACATACTGGTCGCCGACGACGACCCGCACATTCGCGAAATCATCTGCTTCGCGCTGGAAAAGGCCGGCATGAAAACGCTGGCGGTGCCGGACGGCGCGGCTGCCTTGCAGGCGATAGAGCGCCATGCGCCCGATCTCGTCGTGCTCGACATCGGCATGCCGGAAATGGACGGGCTGGAAGTGTGCCGGCGGCTGCGCCACACTTCCGACCTGCCGGTGCTGTTCCTGTCCGCGCGGGATGAAGAGATCGACCGCGTCCTCGGGCTGGAGATGGGCGGCGATGATTATGTCACCAAGCCGTTCAGCCCGCGCGAGCTGGTCGCCCGCGTCAACGTCATTCTGCGCCGCGCGCGGCCCACGCCGGAACCAGCCGACGACCGGCAATTCTCGCATGGCAGACTGTTGCTGGTTCCGGCAAGCCATACAGCCAGCTTCGACGGCAAGCCGCTGGCGCTGACGTCGATCGAATTCGCGATCCTGAAAGGCTTTTTGGCGCGGCCGGCGTATGTGCTTGGCCGCGACATGGTGATGGCCAACGCCTATGCGGCCAATATCCATGTCGCAGACCGCACCGTCGACAGCCATATCCGCAATATCCGCGCCAAGCTGGCGGCCGTCGGCTGCGTCGATGCGATCGAGACTGTGCACGGCGTCGGTTTTCGGCTGGGCGGATGCGGCGCGTGAGCGCCCAAGAACTGATTGGCAGCAAATGGCGGCCTCGCCTCGCCACGGTCGTCATCGCCATCCTGATCATGGTGATGGCGCTGCCGCTGGCCGGCCTGTTTTTCTTCCGGCTCTACGAGAACCAGCTGATCAGGCAGACCGAGGCCGAGCTGATCGCCCAAGGCGCCGCCCTTGGCGCGATCTATGCGCAAGAGGTCCGTGAGGCCGGCCTTGCCCCGGAAAAGCTAGGCGCACCCGTGCCTTCACCCAACACCAGCGATCGGGCTTCTCCCTACCAGGCGATCGAACCGGGCCTCGATCTTGCGTCCGACGGGATCCTGCCGACCCGGCCCGCGGCCACCGCGGCCAGCGCCGATCCCCCCTTCGCGGCAATCGGCGCACGCCTGTCGGGCATTCTTGCCGAGACGCAGAAGACCACGCTCGCCGGCTTCCGGCTGCTCGATCCCAGAGGCGTGGTCATCGCCGGCCGTGAGGAGGCCGGCCTGTCGCTCGCGGCTGTCGAAGAGGTTCGCGCAGCGCTTTCCGGCCGCTACGCCAGCGCGCTCAGGCTGCGGGTTCCCGACCAGCCGTCGCCGCCGCTCTATTCGGTCAGCCGCGGCACCAAGGTTCGCGTCTTCGTGGCCATGCCGGTTGCGGTCTCCGGCAAGGTCGCCGGCGTCGTCTATCTGTCGCGGACGCCGAACAACATCGTCAAGCATCTCTATGGCGAGCGCGGCAAGGTGGCGCTGGCGGCAATCACCATCCTCGGCGGCGCGCTGCTGATCGGGCTGGTCTTCCTGCGCGCCGTCAGCCGTCCGATCTATGCGCTGATGGAACGCACGAAACGCATCGCCGCCGGCGACCGCGCGGCGATCAGGCCGCTCGATCACCACGGCACGCGCGAAATGGGTGAACTCTCTGCTGCTTTCCTCGACATGGCCGAAAAGCTGCACGCACGCTCCGACGGCATCCAGACCTTTGCCACCCACATCTCGCACGAGCTCAAATCGCCGCTGACGGCGATCCAGGGGGCCGCCGAACTGCTGCGCGATTCGGGCAGCGCGATGGACGAGGCCGAGCGGCGGCGGTTTTCGGACAATATCGTCACCGATGCCGGCCGGCTCAACCTTCTGGTGCGCCGCCTGCTCGACCTGGCGCGCGCCGAAAATCTCGAGCCGAGCGGCGAAAACACGTCGCTCGGTGCGTCACTGGCGCTGCTGCCGGCCGACGACAGGCTGGCGGTGCGCGTCGAGGCGGGCACTGAGATCGGGCTGCGCATATCGGCCGAAAACGCTGCGATCGTGCTGGCCAATCTCATCGACAATTCGGCGCGGCACGGCGCGACGCTGGTATCGGTCACAGCCGCAAAAGCGGACGGCAAGGCCACCATCGTGGTCGCTGACGACGGCGCCGGCATTTCGCCCAGCAACCGAGGCCGCATCTTCGAGCCGTTCTTCACCACGCGCCGCGATTCCGGCGGCACCGGCATGGGCCTCGGCATCGTGCTGGCCCTCCTGAAAGCGCATGATGGCACGATCCGGCTGGTTGACTCGGCGAGCGGCACGCGCTTCGAGATCATCCTGCCGGCGGCGTGACTCGGCGGTTCAGATCGGAAGGGCCAAAAGGTGCATTACGATATCGTCATCATCGGCGGAGCCATCGTCGGCTCCTCGGTCGCCTATTATCTGCGCGAGGAAGGGTTTTCGGGCTCGATCGCGCTTGTCGAGCGCGACCCGCAATTTTCCCGCGCCGCGACCACGCTGTCCTGCGCCTCCATCCGCCAGCAGTTCTCGATCCCGGAAAACATCCGGCTGTCGCAATTCACGCTGAAACTGTTCCGGCGGCTCAGGGAAGAGTTTGGCGCGGACGCCGATATCGGCTTTCGCGAAGGCGGCTACCTCATCCTTGCCGGCGAGAACGGGCTGCCGATCCTGCGGGCCAACCACGAGGCGCAGATGGCCGAGGGCGCCGACATCGTGCTCGAGGATGCCGAGGCGCTCGTCCGCCGCTTTCCGTGGCTGTCGGTCGAGGGCATTTCCGCCGGCGCCTATGGCCGCAGCGGCGAAGGCTGGTTCGACGCGCATGCTATGCTGATGCTGTTCCGCAAGGCACTGCGAAGCAAGAACATCGATTTCATCACTGCGTCGGTGACCGGTATCGAGCGGCAGGGGAAGCGCGTCGCCGGTGTGACCCTCGACAATGGCGAGCGGCTCGAGGCCGGCACCGTCGTTAACGCCGCCGGGCCGAATGCCGGCAAGGTGGCAGCAATGGCCGGGCTGGCGCTGCCGGTGGAGCCGCGCAAGCGCAATGTCTTCGTCTTCGAGGCGCGCGAAAAATATGACGACATGCCGCTGCTGGTCGACCCGAGCGGCATCTATGTCCGGCCGGAGGGCTCGGTCTACATCACCGGCGGCGCCGAGCCGGAAGAGGGCGAAGGACCGGCCGACCCCGCCGACTTCGACCCCGACTGGCCGCTGTTCGAAGAGGTGATCTGGCCGGTGCTGGCGACCCGCATTCCGGCCTTCGAGGCGATCAAGCCGACGCGCGCCTGGGTCGGCCATTACGACTACAACACGCTCGACCAGAACGCGGTGATCGGCCCGCATCCCGAGGTCGGCAATTTCCTCTTCGCCAACGGTTTTTCCGGCCACGGCTTGCAGCAGGCTCCGGCGGTCGGCAAGGCGCTGGCCGAACTGATCGTGCATGGCGGCTATCGCACGGTGGATTGCTCGGCGTTCGGGTACAGCCGGATCGCCGACGGGCGGCCGTTCCGGGAATTGAATGTAATTTAACGCTTGCGCGAAAGGATGCTACCGTTGGGTTAGGCCGCCACCAAGCCGCCTGCACCAAGATACGCCTGAAGCCACCCCAGCACCCTACCCCAGCCTTCCGCGTGCTCTGTTGCAGCGTCAGCGAGGCCGGCAAAGCCGCCATGGCAGATGGTGACGCGTGTGCCGCCGGCGATCGGCTCCAGCAGCCAGGCGACTTTGGTTTCGCGGCGGCCAAGCGTCGGATGGTCCCAGTCGTATCTCCGCGTCTGCACGATCCGGCGCGGCTCTTCGATTTCCAGGAATTCGCCGCTGGCGGGCAGGTGTCTGCCGGCCGCCGTCTCGACGGTGACGCTCCAGCGGCCGCCGACGTGGAGGTCGGCCGTCCATCCGGTCATCCGGTAGGTCCTGGCGGACCCCCACCAGCGCTCGACCTCGCGTGTAACGAGCGCGTCAAATATCCGCTCGGGCGGCGCGCGAACATCGGCGCTCGCCATAACGGTCTCGCCATTGGTCATGCTGTGCACCGCGGAACTGTACATCGCCCTGTCTCCAGAAACGTTTCGCTATCGAAACAACCTCAAGCCTTCGACGCCGGGCGCGACAGGCCTTTGCCGGTTTCGAGCAGGCTCTTCAGGCTGGACAGGATGAGCGGCCAGCCGTTCGCCACATGGCCAAGCAGCTTGTGCGGTCCATCGGCTTCGTGTGTGATGGCGAGCTTCATCATCTCGCCCTCCTGCCCGATGGCGAAGGTGCAGCGTGTGTAGCCGTCCGCCTTGACCTCGGGCATGAACTCGTTGCGCCATTTGAGCACGATGCGCTTGGGTGGATCGATCTCGAGGACCTCGCCGCTGTCGGTGACGCGGCCGTCGGTGTAAACCATCTTCCACGCCGAACCTTGTTTCCAGTCGCTTAGCATCTGGGCGCCGAGGAAATATTGCCGCTGGAACTCCGGCTCGGTCAGTGCTTGCCAGAGTTTTTCGGGCGAGGTGCGGATGTAGGTGACATAAACGAAAATGTTGCTCATCAGTCTTCCCTTTCGAGGCGTTTCTTCAAATCGCTGAGGGCGCCCAGTCGCCCCCGCTCGAATTTGCCGATCCAGCGTTCGGCGATCTCGTTGATGGGAACCGGATTCAGATAATGTTGCTTCTCGCGTCCCTTGCGGATGGTGGTGACGAGGTTTGCTTCTTCCAGGATCGCCAGATGCTTGGTCACCGCCTGGCGCGTCATGTCCATCTCACCGCACAGCGCGTTCAGCGTCTGCCCGTTCCTGGCATGAAGGCTGTCCAGCAATCGCCGGCGTGTCGGGTCGGCCAAGGCGCGAAAGACGGCATCCATGCTCATGACTCTAATATGCAACCATTTGGTTGCATGTCAAGAGGCAGAACCCTAGCCAAGAATGCGCGGGTTGAGGTCGCTGGGAGTGGATTTCAGCGCTTGCGGCCGAACCAGAATGCGTTGGGCATGCGCTCCATGCCGATACGCTCATAGAAGCCGACGGCGTCGGGCATGGAGATCAGGCTGATGGCAACGGAAGGTCCGAGTTGCCGGCGTGCCTCATCCATCAGGCCCTTGCCGATACCCAGCCCTTGCGCCGATGCAGAAACAGCGAGCTCGGAGATATAGCAGACCCAGGAAAAGTCGGTGATGCCGCGAGCGACACCAACCAGCGGCTTGCCCGGTGCATCGATGCGCGCGGTGAGCACCAGGTCGGCACTGGCAAGCATCGCCTTCAAACGGGCATGATCATCGACGGGCCGTGTCTCGCCGAGGCCGGATTCCACCAGAACGCGGCGGAACTCGGCGATGCCGAGGCCCGGTTCGCTGGCGTAAAGGATCGTGGATCGCGTTGTCATGTCGACAAAAGTGCACCATGGGCCGGTGGTTTTGAAGCTGTTTTGTACCGATTTTGTGGTTCGATCGACGACGGAAGTCCAAAAACAGCCGTCTTTTATTTGCCCGCGGCATTGTGTAAACCGGGCGCCAGCAATTCCCCGCAACGAGAAGAAGACGGGCAAGAACCATGGAAAAATTCACCAAGCTCACCGGTGTCGCCGCGCCGATGCCGATCGTCAATGTCGACACCGACATGATCATCCCCAAGGATTATCTCAAGACGATCAAGCGCACGGGGCTCGGCACCGGCCTGTTCGCCGAAATGCGTTACAAGGACGACGGCTCGGAAAACCCGGACTTCGTGCTCAACAAGCCGGCCTACCGCAAGGCGCAGATCCTGGTCGCCGGCGACAATTTCGGCTGCGGCTCGAGCCGGGAACATGCGCCGTGGGCGCTGCTCGATTTCGGCATCCGCTGCGTCATCTCGACCTCGTTCGCCGACATTTTCTACAACAACTGCTTCAAGAACGGCATCTTGCCGATCACCGTCAGCCCGGAAGACCTGGAGAAGCTGATGGACGATGCCTCGCGCGGTTCCAACGCGACGCTGTCGGTTGATCTCGAAGCCAAGGAAATCCGCGGGCCGGACGGCGGCGTGGTCAAGTTCGACCTCGACGAATTCAAGCGCCACTGCCTCTTGAACGGCCTCGACGATATCGGCCTGACCATGGAGAAGGCCGGCGCCATCGCTTCGTTCGAGAAGAAGAACGCCGAGCTGCGGCCCTGGGCCTGAGCGGTAGGATGACCTGGCCGCGACAGGCCGGGTTCGTGGCGGCTGAACGGAGGGGACAGTCATGACACGTTCGCTTCTTGCCGGGGCCTGCGCGCTGGCGTGGATTCTGATGCCGGTGGCAGGGGCGCATGCACAGACCGACATGGTGCTCGTGCCGGCTGACGATTCGTCCGGCGGGGCCGCCGACCAGGGCGCGTTGAGCAATGCGGCCCTAGCCGACAATGACAAACAGGCGCCGATCCCGTTCGAGGGCGGCCAGCTGACCATCACTCAGGAGGAAGAGTACGGGGAACGGGTACTCGCCTTCGACGGCAAGGAACTGGCGCGCAATTACGACGTCTTCTTCGACAAGATCGTCGAGGTCGGCGGCGTCAAGGTGGCGCTGGTCGATGTCGGCGACGGCGGCAATCAATGCGGCCCAGCCAAGGTGATCGTTTGGAAGCCGGAAGGCGGCACGATCCAGACGGTCACGGTCGAGCAGGATGAATGCGGCGCGCCGCCGGCCGCGATCTCCGACAGCGCCGTCTATTTCGTACCCTATCTTTTGCCGGGCGATTCCAAGCCGGCGCTGCAATGGTCGCCGACGGCCGGACTGACGATTTCCGGCAATCTGACCTACATGCCGGAGCCGGGCACCGACTGGAAGGACGTCGATCCGTCGAAATACGACAACATCATCGACGCCTTCCACAATGAAGCGGTCTACAAACTAGCCGAGACACTGCTTGGCAGGGACATGCCCGACATGGCGACCAGCCTGCTGGTCGGCGGCGGCACGGAAAAAACCGCGTCGGGCGCCTTTTTTGCCAGCGGCTGCGTGCCGCATGATTGCGGCGGCAATGACGGCTTCATGGCGGTCGACCCGGTCAACCAGAAGCTCTATTTCGCCCGCCGCGGCGACAAGCCCGAGCCGGACGCGTGGCCGGCGGTGAGTACATGGCCGGCCGACGTCAAGGAAGCGCTGGACAAGGCGCTGGGGTCGGCGAATTAGAAATCGTTCTGCCGCGATCTTTCGCGCGCCCCGGACATCTCCCCACTTGGGGGGAGATCGGCCGTCACCGCCGCTTTCGCCAAACCGCCTACGCTGCAAAAAAGGAGGACCTATGCGAAAACTGATCTCCACCGGTTCGCCCTTCGAGAACACCGCCGGCTATTCGCGCGCCGTGGTGCAGGGCGACTGGTGTTTCGTGTCCGGAACGACCGGCTACGATTATGCGACCATGTCGATGCCGGAGACCGTAGAGGCACAAACGCGCAATTGCTTGGCGACGATCGCCAAGGCGCTCGGGGACGGCGGTTTCGACGTGGCCGATGTGGTGCGGGCACATTACTATATCACCGATGCGGCTTTCGTGGATGTGGTGTTCCCGATCCTCGGCGAGGCCTTTGGCGAGATCAGGCCGGCGGCAACGATGATCGTGTGCCAGCTCAACAAGCCGGAGATGAAGATCGAGATCGAGGTGACGGCGCTGCGGCGCACAGCCTGATGCCTGTCACGGTTGCGAAAACGACACGGTTAGCACGAGGATCGGCCCATGGTGAAGGTCAGGCGCATCGTTGCAAACATAGACACGCAGGATATCGCGGCGGCAAAACCCTTCTATCAGGATGTGCTCGGCCTCGATCTCAAGATGGATATGGGCTGGATCTCTACCTATGGCTCGCAAGAGACGATGTCCGTGCAGGTCAGTTTCATGGCCGAAGGGGGATCAGGAACGCCGGTGCCGGACATCTCTATCGAAGTCGACGACGTCGATGCCGCGCTTGAAAGCATGAGGACGGCCGGCTTTGCCATCGAATACGGTCCGGCGGACGAACCCTGGGGCGTGCGGCGCTTCTTCGTACGCGACCCGTTCGGCAGGCTGGTCAATATCCTTTCGCATCTGTAGGCGTTTTGTCTTGAGCATCGGATTCTCCCAAACCGGTTTCCACCTTTGGGTCCGATGCTCTGAACCGCGGGCTTGCGCGCCGGCTGCTTGGCGTTTAGCAAGGCCGCGTTCATGCGCTAAACGATTGGAACGGTTCTCATGGCTTCGAAAAATCTTCTCCTGCTTGCCGGCGACGGCATCGGCCCCGAGGCGATGGCCGAGGTGAAGAAGCTGATTTCCGCCATGAACGACAAGCTCGGCAGCGATTTCGTCACCGATGAGGGCCTTGTCGGCGGCTGCGCTTATGACGCGCATGGCGCGGCGATTTCCGATGCCGACATGGCCAAGGCAATGGCGTCGGACGCGGTGCTGTTCGGCGCTGTCGGCGGACCGAAATGGGATGCGGTGCCTTACGAGGTGCGCCCGGAGGCGGGTCTGCTGCGGCTGCGCAAGGACATGGAGCTGTTTGCCAATCTCAGACCGGCAATCTGCTATCCGGCGCTGGCGGCGTCCTCCTCGCTGAAGCAGGAGGTGGTCGAGGGGCTCGATATCCTGATCGTGCGCGAGCTCACCGGCGGCGTCTATTTCGGCGAGCCTAAGCAGATCATCGACCTCGGCAACGGCCAGAAGCGCGGCATCGACACCCAAATATACGATACGTTCGAGATCGAGCGCATTTCGGGCGTTGCCTTCGAATTGGCGCGCACGCGCAAGAACCACGTCACCTCGATGGAAAAGCGCAATGTGATGAAGTCGGGCGTGCTGTGGAACGAGGTCGTCACCCAGACGCACAAGGCCAGGTATGCCGACGTCAAGCTTGATCACATGTTGGCCGATGCTGGCGGCATGCAGCTGGTGCGCTGGCCGAAGCAGTTCGACGTCATCGTCACCGACAATCTGTTCGGCGACATGCTGTCCGACATCGCCGCCATGCTGACCGGCTCGATCGGCATGCTGCCGTCGGCCTCGCTCGGCGCGCCGGATGCGAAGACAAAAAAGCGCAAGGCGCTCTACGAGCCGGTGCACGGCTCGGCGCCCGACATCGCCGGCAAGGGTATCGCCAATCCGATCGCCATGATCGCCTCCTTCGCCATGTGCATGCGCTATTCCTTCGGCATGGTTGATGAGGCCGACCGGCTGGAAGGCGCGATCGCCGCCGTGCTCGATCAGGGCTTGCGCACCAGGGATATTCATTCGCCGGGGATGACCGAGGTCGGCACCGCTGAGATGGGCGATGCGATCATCGCCAAATTTTTGGGGTGACAGGTGTATGGGTGAGGTGCAGCGCGCCATTGAAAGGGATCTTCTCGATGAGTACGAACGCCAGGCTGAGTTTCGCGGCGATCAACGCCTCGCGCCATTGCTGCAGTTCATCTGCGAACGATATCAGGTCGAAAAAGAGCGATTTCTACCTGATAAAAATCATTCCCGATCAATACGAGTTGTGTCTCTTGATCTGGCTTTGGCCGGATAGGGTGGTCGACTGCGAAATCGCCTATGAAGGGTCTACATTCGAGGTTGTCGGGACGGAAACGATCCAGACCCACAAGAAGACCCTTCGTGGTCATTCCGCGAAGGACTTCAAGATCATCGAACGCATCGCCTTGAGCGAACACAATCAGCTTTAGCTAGCAGAACCAACTCAGGTGGGATTATGCGGTCTTGATTCCCTCCGGCACCGGACCCCACTGGTTCTCGCGGGGCTGGGTCGGGATCAGCGCGAAGACCAGGATGATCAGGCTGCCGAAGGTCGGGACCAGGATCAGCAGGAAGAGCCACCCTGTCAGGCCGATATCGTGCAGGCGACGCACGTTGAGACCGAACCACGGCAGGGCGGTCGCCAGCAGGAAGAGGCCGCAAAGGCCGACCGTCACTGCCGGCAATTCATCGAGATTGCCCATGGCGTGGTCGATGAAGAGGCCGATGCCTATGACCACGATCAGCGCGACCGTCCAGAACAGGCAGTAGCCCCAATATTCCTTGCGGCGGGCACGGCCGGCGAAGTTGAAGTAATTCTCGGTCAGACCCCGCCAGAAGTAGCTCCACAGGCCAGCCGATTCGGCCGGGCTTTGTTCAGCGGAACGGCCGAAATGTTGCGGCTGACGTGCCGCGGGCGCATTGCCGGCCTGAGTTGGGGCGGCGGTTGCAGTGGAGGCGTCGGCGGGCGCACTGGCAGGTTGGGCGCGGATCGAAAAAACATCGCGTGCCCGTCCGCCAGCCGGCTGGAATTCGACGGTCGTACCTCCGGCAACCGATGCTTCGCGGCGCAAATCTTCGCGCGCCAAAGTGTAGCGGTTGCCGTCGGCTCCGGTGATGAAGCCGAAACCCTGGTCTTCGTCGTAATGAAGAACTACGCCGCGCATGTCCTGCCCCCCCCATTTCCCCGCCCCAGACTGTGCAAAGTTCCGGCAGACCGCAAGGGGCGTGCGGAAATGGAGAGTGCTGGCTATTTACCCTGGCCGTTTCTTCGATTTCTTGTGTTTCGCAGGTCCGCCTTCGAACTTCGCCTTGGCCGGTTTCCCGCCCCAGGGCTTCGCCTCGAATGCCGGGCGCTGGTCGTCCGGTGCGCGCTTCTCGAATTTGGGCGTGTTCTGATCGAAGGTGCGCTTGCCGCGGTGCGACTTCTTGTCGGGTCGTGGTTCCTGATAGCCGGCCCGCGACAAATCCGGCGTGCCGTCCAGCCGCTTGACCGCAATGTTGCCCTGCAGCTTGCGGTCGGGGCCGATCGCAGCGAGGAAACGCTCGGCCCAGTCCGCCGCGATCTGCACGAAGGTTTCCTCCTGCTGCATCTTGATGGCGCCGATCTCGCGCTTGGAAATGCCGCCTGTCCGGCACAGCATCGGGATCAGCCAGCGTGGCTCGGCATTCTGCCGGCGTCCGACCGACAGCGAGAACCAGACGCTGTCGCCGAAATCGTCGCGGCGGCTCGGTGCCTCGTCCCGGCGCGCAAATTTTTCGCCCGACGGCGTGAACGGTGCCACGTCGAGAAGATCCTCCGGCGCCGAGTGGCTGGAGCGGCACATCCGCACGAAGGCGGCGGCTACCTGTTCGGGCCCGTGCTGATCGAGAAGCGCCTCGACGAAGCCGCGCTCCTCATCCTTCATAGGCTCGCTGAAGACCGGATCAGCGAGAATGCGCTCGTCGTCGCGCCGTATCACGTCGTCGGCCGACGGCGGGCTCGCCCAGGTTGCCGCAAGGCCGGCACTTTGCAGCAGCCGCTCGGTGCGCCTGCGGGCACTATTGGGCACGATCAGCGCACTGACGCCCTTGCGTCCCGCACGGCCCGTGCGTCCGCTTCGGTGCAGGAGCGTTTCCGGGTTGGTCGGCAGGTCGGCATGGATCACCAGCTCGAGATTGGGCAGGTCGATGCCGCGTGCCGCGACGTCGGTGGCGATGCAGACCTTGGCGCGGCCGTCGCGCATCGCCTGTAGCGCGTGGCTGCGCTCGTTCTGGCTAAGCTCGCCGGACAGCGCCACGACGGAAAAGTTGCGATTGTTGAAGCGCGCCGTCAAATGGTTGACGGCGGCGCGCGTGTTGCAGAACACCAGCGCGTTCTTGGCCTCGTAATAGCGCAGCACGTTGATGATGGCGTTTTCGCGGTCCGCCTGGGCGACGCTCAGCGCCCGGTATTCGATGTCGAGATGCTGCTTTTCCTCGCCGGAGGCCGAGATGCGCACAGCATCGCGCTGGTAGCCCTTGGCCAGCGTGGCGATGGAGCGCGGCACGGTCGCGGAAAACATCAGCGTGCGGCGATCGGCGGGTGCGGCATCGAGGATGAATTCCAGATCCTCGCGAAAGCCGAGATCGAGCATCTCGTCGGCCTCGTCGAGCACCACTGCCTTGAGCGCCGACATGTCGAGCGAATTGCGGGTGATGTGATCGCGCAGGCGGCCGGGCGTGCCCACGACGATATGGGCGCCGCGCTCCAGCGCGCGCCGTTCGGTGCGCATGTCCATGCCGCCGACGCAGGACGCCACCGTGGCGCCGGTCAGTTCGTAGAGCCATTCCAGCTCGCGCGTTACCTGCAGGGCCAACTCCCGCGTCGGCGCCACGGCCAGCGCCAGGGGTGCCGCCGCGTGGGAAAAGTGCTCCGCGCCATCGAGAAGGGTCGGCGCCAAAGCCAGACCAAAGGCGACGGTCTTGCCGGAGCCGGTCTGGGCCGAAACCAGCGCATCGGCCTGGCCAAGCTCGAGAACGGCGTTCTGCACCGGCGTCAGCTCGACATAGCCGCGTTTTTCCAGCGCCTTTGCCAGCGCGGGAACAATAGCTTCGAAGTTGGACATCTTGCTCTTTCGAAATTCGGATTCTGAATACCCGGCGACGGGTCAAATGTCGGCAAGCGCCACAGACGGGCGCCACGAGCCAGACGATGCTCGTTCGTACTTGGTGCCGCCGTCATTGTACAGGGCGGGCGGGTCGGCCTGCTTGCGATTGACTCTAGACGTAAACCGCGTAAAAGCCGGCACCGAACGGGATAGTTTTCGATGCGCGGCCTTTTGATGGCGCTTTCTGCCTTCGACATCCCCGGCCCCAATGCGAACCATTGGGCCGGGCGCGTCGCTGCGTCTCCTCGTTCCAGCAAAATCACGTTCTTGCTCAAAAAAACCGGCAAAACGACCACCAAAACGGTCTGATTCCCTTGGCCTAACCACCCTCTCCCGGGTCCGGCCCGGGGGTTGAAACCCGCATCGGCCGGCGGGTTTTCTCCAGAAACCGAGCGGAGAGGGACAGGAGATTTCGATGAGTTTCAAGGTTGCGATCGTCGGCGCCACGGGCAATGTGGGCCGGGAAATGCTCAACATACTCGAAGAGCGCGGCTTTCCGGTGAGCGAGGTGGTGGCGCTGGCCTCGCGGCGCAGCCAGGGCACGGAAGTGTCGTTCGGCGACCGCACGCTGAAGGTCAGAGCGCTCGACCAATATGATTTTTCAGATACCGACATCTGCATCATGTCGGCCGGCGGCAACGTCTCCAAGGAATGGTCGCCGAAGATCGGCAAGCAGGGCTGCGTCGTCATCGATAATTCGTCGGCCTTCCGCTACGACCAGGACGTGCCGCTGATCGTTCCGGAAGTGAACCCGGATGCGATCTCGCTGTTCACGCGCAAGAACATCATTGCCAACCCGAACTGCTCGACGGCGCAGATGGTCGTGGCGCTGAAGCCGCTGCATGACGCGGCCACCATCAAGCGCGTCGTCGTCGCCACCTACCAGTCGGTCTCCGGCGCCGGCAAGGAAGGCATGGACGAATTGTTCACGCAGACGCGCGCGGTGTTTGTCGCCGACCAGGTCGACGTCAAGAAGTTCACCAAGCGTATCGCCTTCAACGTCATCCCGCATATCGACGTCTTCCTCGACGACGGCTTCACCAAGGAAGAGTGGAAGATGGTGGCCGAGACCAAGAAGATGCTCGACCCGAAGATCAAGCTGACGGCGACCTGCGTGCGCGTGCCGGTGTTCATCGGCCATTCGGAAGCGGTCAACATCGAGTTCGAGAAGCCGATCACCGCCGATGAGGCGCGCGAGATCCTGCGCGAGGCGCCGGGCTGCCAGGTCATCGACAAGCGCGAGGACGGCGGCTACATCACGCCGCTGGAATCGGCCGGCGAGGACGCCACCTTCATCTCGCGTATCCGCGAGGACTCGACCATCGACAACGGCCTGTCGATGTGGATCGTCTCCGACAATCTGCGCAAGGGCGCGGCACTCAATGCGGTGCAGATCGCCGAGCTGCTGGTCGAGCGCGGGCTGATCCAGCCGAAGAAGAAGGCGGCATAGTTCGCTCACGGCCGTATCGCCGCTAGCGCGGCTGGCCTCCGCGGGGACGCCGGACGACCGGCGGCCTGCGGTCGCAGGCTCGGCCTTCGGCCGCGATTTTTGCTCAGCTTGCTTTTCCGCTCACGGCCGTATCGCTGCTGTCGCGGCTGGCCCTCCGCGGGGGCACCGGACGACCGGCGGCCCGCAGTCGCGGGCTCGGCCTTTGGCGGTTGTTTCGCTCACGGCCGTATCGCCGCTACGCGGCTGGCCTCCGCGGGGGCGCCGGAAGGCCGGCGGCCCGCAGTCGCGGGCTCGGCCTTCGGCCGTTAGCGCCCTTCTCCCCGTTCACGGGGACAAGGTGCCGGAAGGCGGATGAGGGGCACAGGCGTCCAAATAGGCAGCAAGGCGACGGCGTCACAGCCGGTTCTCCTCCGCTAGGTCCAACAGCAACTTCAGCGCCTCCTCCGCCCGGTCGGCGGGCACGAACAAATGGTCGTGGTAGAAGGCCGAGACCGGATTGACGCCGATGCCGGCGGTGGCCAGCCGCGCGGTGATGGCGGCGAGGAAGCCGACCGCTTCCAGCGACGAATGGATGTTCAGCGTCAGCATCCGGCAGCGGAACACGGTTTTCAGTCCAGCGGCCTTGGCATGGTCTTCAAGCACGATCAGCGTCGTGCCCTCGCGCTCGCGAAATAGCATCACCGGGTGGAGCCTGTCGGGAACGGGCGCATCGGGTGGCAACGTGGTGAAGACATGAACGCCGGCAAGCAATTCCGGCGTCATTGCCGCCAGCAACTGTTTCAGGTCGGTCTCTCCGGCCATCGGTTGCTTTCGTTGTGCGATCAGGCGGCGGCTTCCGTCGAGCGTCGGAAGACACCCCTACGGATTTTCAATAACGCCCTCCATCTCACCTCGCAAGGTGGACTTGCCAGGTTCGTTGCCGGCTGAACTTGTACATCCGAGGTCGCCGTCCCCCGGAGTGAAAAAGAACTGGAGGCATGTCGGATCGCCGTCATGGGCCGCGTCCTTGGTTCGAGCTGGCGAAGGAGCCAGTGCTCACAACGACCGGAGGGAACATCAATGACCATGTCTCAGGCAGCACCCGTCTCACCGCGTGCCCTGTGGACCAGCCGCGTGCTCAGCGCCGTCATCGTGCTGTTCATGATCTTCGACGGCGTCATCAAGCTACCGCCGCTCGAAATCGTCACCCAGACCATGGTGCAGCTCGGCTGGCCGGCCGATGCCAATGTCTCGCGCATGCTCGGCACCATTGGATTGGTCTCGACAGCGCTTTACGCGCTGCCACGCACCTCGGTGCTCGGCGCCATCCTGCTCACCGCCTATCTCGGCGGCGCCGTCGCCACGCATGTGCGTATCGGCAGCCCTTTGTTCTCGCACATACTGTTCGGCGTCTATCTCGGCGCCGTCCTCTGGGGTGGCCTGTATCTGCGCGATCCAAGGGTGCGCGCGTTGTTCCCGTTCAGCCAATAGCGGCGACATCGAAAGCCGTTCGATGGTGGCCACGCCGCCAGAGCGGGCGCGGTCTGCCGCCGCCTTTCTACTCTTTGGATCAAATTGAGCGCCGCCGGGCGGCAGCCGATCTTCTTCTTTGGATCAAATCGCCTGGTTGCGAGTTAGGGGGTGCAGCGGCGAGGACGGCACCCTGTTGGAGAGGAACGACAATGAAAAAGGTGATGATCTTGATGGCCTTGCTGGTCCCGCTCGGTGCCTGCTCCCGTACTGAGCAAGGCGCGGCAGTTGGTGGCCTGGGCGGTGCGGCGGTCGGCGCTGCGGTGGCCGGCAACCCGACCAAGGGCGCGGTGATCGGCGGTGCGGCCGGCGCTTTGGCCGGTGCACTGATCGGCCGTGCCAGCGAAAGCGGCCAATGCCGTTATCGCGATCGCAACGGTCGTGTCTACGTTGCGAGTTGCCCGGAAGGCTATTGATCGGGCCGCATCATATGGATGCAATAGCAAAACGGCGGGCAGGGCCCGCCGTTTCGTGGTTGTGGAGATGATTTATTCGGCGCTGGCGGCTTCCGCCTCGGCCGGCGCGGCTGCGGCGGCGGCAACGGCCGCGGCGGCATCTTCCTGCGCCTTCTTCAGCAAGGCTGCGCGCTCCTGCGCCTTCTTGCCGGGCTCGGCCTTGTTCGGGTTGGAGCGGGCTTCGCGCTTGGCGATGCCGGCTTCATCGAGGAAGCGCAGCACGCGGTCGGTCGGCTGGGCGCCATGCGACAGCCAATGCTTGACGCGCTCGGCGTCGACCTTGACGCGTTCGCCGTCCTTGGGCAGCAGCGGATTCCACGAGCCGAGCGACTCGATGAAACGGCCGTCGCGCGGCGAACGCGCGTCGGCGACGACGACATGGTAATAGGGACGCTTCTTCGAGCCCGCACGGGCCAATCGGATTTTCAGTGGCATTTCTTTTCTCCTAAAAGCTCTGATTCGGTTGATCGGTTGGTGGCTGGTCCTCAGCCGGTTTTCGCTACGCCGTTGGATGCGGCGATCTGCTCGTGATGGCGGATCACTTCGCGGACGACGAAGTTCAGGAATTTTTCCGCGAAATCCGGGTCGAGATGGGCGTCCTTCGCCAGTTGGCGAAGACGGGCGATCTGCTCCTGCTCGCGCGCCGGATCGGCAGGCGGCAGGCCATGTTCCGCCTTCAGCACGCCGACTGCCTTGGTGCAGCGGAAGCGCTCGGCCAGCATGTGGATCAGCGCCGCGTCGATATTGTCGATCGAGGCGCGATAATTGGCCAGCGCCGCACGCGCGTCCGCCATGTCCTTCTCTTCGTTCATGGCGCCCTCACTTCTTCTTGCCGAGGCCAGGCAGCCCGCCACCGCCCGGCAGGCCGGGAAGTTTCATGCCACCGGGCAGCCCAGGCAGGCCACCGCCACCGGGAAAACCACCGGGCAGGCCCTTCATGCCGCCGAGCCCGGCCGCCTGGGCCTGCTTCTGCAAGGCTTCGAGCTGCTTGGGGTCCACCTTGGAGAGGTCCGGCATGCCGCCGCCCATCATGCCGCCTGCGCCGCCAGGCATCATGCCGCCGAGCCCCATCTTGGAAGCGAGGCCGCCCATCATGCCGCGCATCAGGCCGCCGCCTTTGCCCTTGCCGCCCATCGCCTTCATCATGTCGGCCATGCCGCGATGCATCTTCAACAGTTTGTTGATTTCGGCCGCGTCGGTACCCGAGCCGGCGGCGATGCGCTTCTTGCGCGAGTGCTTCAGAATATCGGGGTTGGCGCGCTCGGCCTTGGTCATCGACGAGATGATGGCGAGCTGGCGACCGAACATCTTGTCGTCGAGCCCGGCGGCGGCCATCTGGTCCTTCATCTTGCCCATGCCGGGCATCATGCCCATGATGCCACCCATGCCACCCATTTTCGACATTTGCTGAAGCTGGCCGGCGAGGTCGTTCAGGTCGAACTTGCCCGACTGCATCTTCCTGGCCATCGCCGCGGCCTGTTCGGCGTCGATGTTCTCGGCCGCCTTTTCGACGAGGCTGACGATGTCGCCCATGCCGAGGATGCGGTCGGCGATGCGCTTGGGGTGGAATTCCTCCAGCGCGTCCATTTTTTCGCCGGTGCCGATCAGCTTGATCGGCTTACCGGTAACGGCGCGCATCGAGAGCGCCGCACCACCGCGGCCGTCGCCGTCCATGCGGGTCAGCACGAGGCCGGTGATGCCGACGCGCTCGTCGAAGCTTTTTGCCAGATTGACGGCGTCCTGGCCGGTCAGCGAATCGGCGACCAGCAGGATCTCGTGCGGCGACGACATCTTCTTGATGTCGGCCATCTCGACCATCAACGGCTCGTCGATATGGGTGCGGCCGGCGGTGTCGAGGATGACGACGTCATGGCCGCCGAGCTTGGCCGCCTGCACGGCGCGGCGGGCGATATCGACCGGCGTCTGGCCAGCGACGATCGGCAATGTGGCGATCTTGACCTGCTCGCCGAGCTGGCGGAGCTGCTCTTGCGCGGCGGGACGCCGCGTGTCGAGCGAGGCCATCAAGACTTTCTTGTTTTGACGGTCGGCGAGGCGCCTGGCGATCTTGGCCGAGGTCGTCGTCTTGCCGGAACCCTGCAAGCCGACCATCATGATGACGACCGGAGCCGGTGCATTGAGGTCGATGGCGACGCCCTCGGCGCCGAGCATCTCGACCAGCTCGTCATGGACGATCTTGACGACCATCTGGCCGGGCTTGATCGACTTGACCACGGCGGCGCCGACGGCCTTCTCGCGCACCTTGTCGGTGAAGGAACGCACCACTTCCAGCGCCACGTCGGCCTCGAGCAACGCACGGCGCACCTCGCGCAGCGCCGCCGAGACATCAGCCTCCGACAAGGCGCCGCGGCCGGTGAGGCCGTTCAGGATCGAACCAAGACGTTCCTGTAGCGATTCAAACATTCTTTTTCCTTTTCCCTGGCACCCGGATGATGCCCGAGAGGTAATGCGTTCGCGCCAACTGTCCAAGCAAAAGCCGGTCCGGGCAAAGCCCAAAGCCAAAAAGCACCCGGGGGCGCACAGCGCTGCCGGGTGTTGGCCTCCGGGATCGATTTACAGCACTTCACCTCAAAGAGGTTTCGGCGTCCCGGTCGGTTTGCTCGGAGGAATACTCGTCGCGGAATTCGCGGCGTGTAGACAGGAAATCGGCCGCAGAGTCAAGCTTTGGTCAAGCTTTGCGTCAAATAGCTCAGGACGACCAGGCAATGCACATCAGCGCACGCTGCCGGCGCGCGCCATATCCGGCTCGACCTTCAGCGGTGAGCGCGGATGCAAAAGCAGCAGAACGGTCAACAGGCTGCTGACGATGCCGATCGAAGCGATGAGGACGGCGTCTGAAGTCGTCCAGCCGGCGGCTTCGAGCGGCTTGGCGTTGAACAGGGCGAAGGAATTATAGCTTTGCTGGTGCGAAATCAGCAGGAAGCCGGTCAGATTGTTGCCGAGATGGGCGCCAAAGCCGGCACCGAGATTGCCGGTTGCATAGACCAGAAGCGTCAGCAGCAGCGCAAAGGCGGCGATCGAGGCCAGCACGCAGGCATTGATGGCAGCGCTCGAACCTGGGCTCCAGTGCAGGGAGGTGAACAGCAATCCCGGCAGCAGCGCCCAGATGAAAGGGTTCTGGAACCGGCTCGCCAGGCCCCAGAGCAGATAACCGCGAAACAGCATCTCCTCCGACGAGGTCTGCAGAAAGGTCAGGGCGGCGATCGGGATCAGGAACGAAAGCCACGCGGACAGGCCGATCGTGCCGCGCGCGATGTCGGGCTGCAAACCATAAAGCAGGATCTCGGAAAGCAGCGAGGTGATCAGCACTGCGGCCAGCCCTTTCAGGAACCCCGCCCAAGAAATGCGCCGGCTGACGCCAATCAGGGCGGTCAGCTTCTCGCGATGGATCCAGCGCATGGCAGCCCAAAGGCCGAGCCAGATTCCGGCAAATGAAGCCAGCGCCGCGAGGATGCCCGCAGGAGAGGCCATGAAATCCTGCACCGCTCCTCCACCTGGCGGGGCGGTGCCAGACGATGCCTGCCAAACGGCAAACGCATAGGTGCCGCCGAACAGCACGGCGGCAGTGGTTCCGAGCCAGAACAGGATGACGACCACCGTCCCGAGCAGGAGGCGCGGCAAGGTGGCCTTGTCGTTGGCGGCGTGCCGGTACTGTTGGAAGGCGGTCGGGTCGATGATCACGCGGGCTCGCTGGCTGGTGCTTCGGCTCGCAAGGTCTAGAACATCGGCCCCAATGTGGAAACCGGTATTGCATCGGCAATGCCGGCCTGTGGCAATATCGGGGTTTGTGAGCGGCCGCCGCTACTGCAGGGCGACCGCCCTGTTGGTAACGTCAGCGCACGACGTACATGATGCGCCTTGTGTCCGGATCGATCAGCGCCGGCTGACCGTTCACGTAGACGTAGCGGTAGTCATAGTCCGGAATCTCGCGTAGCTCGACGGTGTCGGGCAACGTCGCGCCCGTGACCACCTCGCCCTCGAGATAGACCGGATCGAGCCGATGCGTACGGACATAGGTACGGATTTCGGCCGGCGGTCTCCGGATAGGTTCGATCGCCTCGCCGGCGACGATTGCTCCGGTATAGCTGTCGGAATACTCGACGCTATCGGCGGGCGGCGTCACGATGGCAATGTCGGCGCTGGCCGGACGCTGTGTCAGGACCACACGGCTGCCGCCGAAATCGGCCGTCACATAGTCGGAATAGACCCAGCCCTGGCCGTTAGCCTCTGCGATAGTGCACCATTTGCTGTTGGCGATGCAGCCGTCGAGCGTCGCCGACTGGCCGGCCGCGAGCACGCCGATCACCGGATATTGCGGGCCGGGGCCGGCGCGTACATTGAGATCAGTGATGGCCGAGACGGCGGTGTCGGCCAATGCAGGGCCCGACATCGCTATGAGCGCTCCGGCCACCGCCGGAAACAATATGCGTTTCATGGTCTTCTCTCCGTTTCACAGTCCCTTGGCACGGAAAACGAAGCAAAGCCGCATGCGTTCCGGCTAAAAGGCTTCGGCCGGCTCACGATTTGTTCCAGTCGTTTTCGGCAGGTCGGTCAAAAGCTCGTGAACAAAAGCAAGTTTTTGCGCCGCCACGTCCGAGATGACGAAGGGATAGAGATCGGGCAGGCCCATGCAGCGGTTGATCGAGTTGGACGCCTCCGACAGCACCAGCCAGCGGTCGAGAATCCTTTCGAAAGGCTCTGGCCTGGAGGCGGGTTCCGATGGTGCCGGCTGCAGCTTGCCGCCGGTATCGGCGCGCGGCAGCTCGTTGGCTTCAACGGTTTCCAGCCGGCCGAGCGGGAAATTCAGGGCATGCACCATCTCCAGCGTGTCGGTGATGTGCATGTGATGCGCCCATGTCTCGGCCCAGTCCTCCCATGGGTGCGACGTCGCATAGGCCGAGATATGGCGCTGCTGCCAGTCGGGCGGCGCGCCATCGGCATAATAGGTCTTCAGCGCCTGTTCGTAGCCGGCGCGCTCGTCGCCGAACAAAGCGCGAAAACCGGCAAGCTTTTGCGAATTGTCGCGGATCAGGCGGTCCCAGTAATAATGGCCGAGCTCATGGCGGAAATGGCCGAGCAGCGTGCGGTAGTTCTCGCCCATCTCGACGCGCCGCCGTTCGCGCTCTGCCGAATCCGCCTCGGCGACGTTGAGCGTGATCCGGCCGTTGTCATGACCGGTCAGGATACGTTCGCCGCCCGGACCGCCGCCGATCGGATCGGCAAGAAAATCGAAAGCGAGACCGATCTCGTCGCCAACGTCCTGCTTGGGTGCGACCGGCAGGCCGAAGGCGAGCAGCGAATAGACGGCACGCTTCTTTGCCGCCTCGACACGGATCCAGCGGCGGCGGTTGCCGTCGACCGACAGATCCGGGATCAGCTGGTTCAGCGCACAGGCGCGGCAGAAGGCGTGGCCGGGCTCCGCCATCCAGTTGCAGGCGCATTCGTCGGCATTGGTGCAATGGAAGACGTCGGCGCCGGACAGCGCGAAGCGCGCATGCTCGGGATCGTAAAGCACGAGGCTGGCGCAGTTCAGGCATTGCGCGTTCTCGAAATAGAGACGGTGGCCGCAATGCGGGCAGTCGAAAAGCTTCATTGGCGTCTCAAATCATTCGAAATGCGGAGGACGATACGAGCAGGAGAACGCCAAACGCCTGTCAGCTGCCCACGTTCCTGCCGGCCGATGCTATTTTGCCGCAAGCTGGGCGACGACCTCCTTGGCCACTGCCTCGCCCGACAATCTGGCGCCGCCGCAGGTCTGCATCAGCGGACCGGCCAAATGCTCGCCGGCGAAGAAGATCTTTTCCGCCACGGGCTGCATCAGCGTGGCGCGCGCTTGCGAGCGGCCGGGCCGCGCCGCCGCATAGGCGCCGCGCACGAACCGCTCAGCGCCCCAATTGGTCATCATTGCGCGTCCGACATGCTTTCGTATGTCGCCGCCAAAAATGCCGCAGAGCCGGTCGACGACGAAGTCGATGCCAGCCGCCTCGCCCGCCGCCGACATCTCCCAAGCGAAATCGCCGCCGACGAAACCGACCATCAAATCAAGGTTGAAGGGAAAGCAGAGGAAGTAGATGTCGTGCCGTGCCAACCGCTCGATCAGCAAATCGTCGAACGGCTCCAGACCGAGCCTTGTACCGGATATTTCGACCGGCAGCTTGGTCAGCATGCCCATCGGCAGGTCGAAGAGGGCGGCGAAATGCGCATCGGGGAGTGCAGGCGAGAACGCAATCTCCTCGAAGGCGAGCACTGCCGGCGAGGCGGTGACGATGACCGCCTTGGCGCAGATGGTACCGCGATCGGTGACGCAGGCTACGCCCGGCCCATCCCAGAGGATCTTGCGCACCGGCGTCGACAGCTCCACCGGCACGTCGGCGCCGAAGCGGGCAACCAGCGTACCGAAGCCTTCCCCGGTGAAATAATTCGGATCGAGATCGGCGGCGGCCTGAAAGTCGCGGATCGATATCTCGTCCTCGTCGGCGCCGAAATCCATCGGCCCCGCGAAGGTTGCGGCGGCGCGCGGCGCGTGTCCCTTGGCGAGCAATGCCGAAAGGCGGTCATCGTCGCCTTCCCTCACCTGATGTGCCGCCACCAGTTCGAACAGCCTTGCGTCGGCCACCTTCATCGCCGCCTCCTCGGCTTCGCTTGCCTTTCGCTCACGGTAATAGAGATGATCGACATTCATGTCGTGGTGATGAAGCGTCCAGGCAGCGGCCTTCGCCTCGGGAAAGTAGGGATTGCGGTCCGCGGCATGCAGCCAGGCGCAGCCGATGTCGAACGGCACGCCGAAATGCTGGTCGCTGGTCCAGGCGCGGCCGCCAATGCGGTTCATCGCTTCCAACAATTTGAAGGAAAAACCGGCAGCGCGCAGGGTCTTGGAAGCCGAAAGCCCGGCTGAACCGGCGCCGATGATCACGACATCAACGTCTTCCATGCTTATTCTGTCCCCGCCACAATAATTACTTGATCGTAGGCAAATTCCCGGGCATCCGCCAGTGTGGTGGATTTGAAGTTCCTGCTGTATTGAGTGCATCGGCGCAGCGCCGGGACAGTGACAAGCAGGTGTTTCGCAGGCAAGTTCGCAATTGGGAACGTGATTCAGGCAACCAGGAGAGCAGCATGGCATTTCTTGCCAAGGGGAAGATGTTTGTAGTGGCCACGGTGGTGGCGGTGCTTGCGCTGGCGACGGGCGCGCAGGCGGCGGCCAGCTGTGGCAAGAGCGGCGCCGGCTTCGAGGCATGGAAACCGGAGTTCGCCGCGGAGGCGAAGGCCGACGGTGTCGGCTCGAAGGGTCTGGCCGCTCTGTCTCGCGCAACCTACGCGACAAAGACGATCTCCGTCGACCGCGCCATCCATAAGGCTTTCAGCGGCTCGGTGGAAGCTTTCATGAAGCGCCGTGGCGCGTCCGCGATCATTGCCAGGGGCCGTGCGCTGAAGAAGGCCAATGCTGCGCTGTTCGACAAGATCGAACGGAATTACGGCGTGTCGCCGGGCGTGTTGCTCGCCATCTGGGGTATGGAGACCGGCTTCGGTTCCGCCATGGGCAACCAGAATACGGTCTCCGCCATTTTAACGCTGGCCTATGACTGTCGCCGTCCGGAGTTCTTCTACCCGCATGCCATTGCGGCCCTGAAGCTGGTTGATCGCGGAGCGTTGAGCGCCGCGTCGGTCGGTGCCGCGCATGGCGAGATTGGCCACACGCAGTTCCTGCCCGGAAATGTTTTGGCATATGGCGTAGGCAACAAAAACCTGCGCGACAAGGCCACTGCGTTGGCTTCTACCGCCAACTTCCTCAAGGGTCATGGTTGGCGACCGGGCGCCAGCGCGCAGGCGAATATCGGCGCAATTGCTGGCTGGAATTCGGCGAGCGTCTATCAACAGGCCATCGCCCGCATGGCCACGGCGATCGATGCCGACTGACAGGATATAAACGCAAAAATGACTGGGCTCGGTTGGAAGCGCGAGGCGAGCATGAAGAGTCTCGCAACAGCGCAGGGCTTGCCTTGCCCTTTGGAACCTAGCTAGGACAGGCGATGATCTCGCTCTCGATCGTTGATTTCGATGCGGACCCCGAGGGGGTGACTGCGATCCTAAGCCTCGAACCGACACGCATAGTCCGCAAGGGCGACCCGATGCGTAACGGGTCCCCGCGCAAGAAGAATGGATGGAGCCTCGATGGTCCGCGGCAAAGGCTCCGGAGTGGGGCCGAGCACGAGAATGCGGTCAACTACCTGATCGAGCAGATGCGAGGTCGGGAGGAGGCCTTCGCACGGCTGCGGCAGGAAGTGCGGCCAAAGCAGATAACTATCTACGGCGGGTTCTATCAGCCCTACGACGTACAGTGCGGCATTTGGCTTGAGCCGTCTGCGATGAGGGTGCTCGCGGATTGCGGTGTTGGCTGGAGCCTCGACCTTTTTGTTGAGGACGAAGCTCACCAACATGGAAGTGAGGTGTGAGCAGGCGTCCTGTCCCGCATTGGGTCGTTTGCCGACTGGCTGGTTCCAAATTTGAGCGGAGTCTGATTCATAAGGGCATGAGCCGATACGATCTGACCGACTTCGAATGGCGCGTCATCGAGCCGCTTTTGCCCAACAAGCCGCGAGGCGTGCCGCGTGTCGATGACCGTCGCGTGCTGAACGGCATCTTCTGGGTGCTGCGATCGAGTGCGCCATGGCGCGATCTGCCCGAGCGCTACGGCCCTCGCACCACTTGCTACAACCGCTTCGTTCGATGGCGGAAAGCAGGTGTCTGGGATCGGCTGATGGACGTCATTACCGAGGCCCATGACGGCACGGTGCAAGTAATGTGTCTACGTCCTAGTTTTCTCGGATCGTTTTCAGCTTTCACGAGATCGGTAGAGCGCCCAGCCCGCTGTTCGGATGTCAGCGCTGGCGGTTACGCGCCGCCAGTGTCCTCAGCCTGAGCGCGTTGAGGCGGATGAAGCCTTCGGCATCCTTCTGGTCGTAGGCGCCGCGGTCGTCCTCGAAGGTGACCAGCGCGTCGGAATAGAGCGTCTTCCTCGACTTGCGGCCGGTGACCATGACGTTGCCCTTGTAGAGCTTCAGCCGCACGGTGCCTTCGACGTCTTCCTGGCTCTTGTCGATCATTGCCTGCAGCATCAGGCGCTCGGGCGCGAACCAGAAGCCGTTGTAGATCAGCTCGGCATAGCGCGGCATGAACTCGTCCTTGAGGTGGGCCGCACCGCGGTCGAGCGTGATCGATTCGATCGCCCGATGGGCGGCGATCAGGATGGTGCCGCCGGGGGTCTCGTAGACGCCGCGCGATTTCATGCCGACGAAACGGTTCTCGACCAGGTCGAGCCTGCCGATGCCGTTGTCGCGGCCGAGATCGTTCAGCGCCGCCAGCATCGTTGCCGGCGACAGCTTCTTGCCATTGAGCGCAACCGGGTCGCCCTTGAGGAATTCGATCTCGATCTCGGTGACCTCATCCGGCGCATCCATCGGCGAGATGGTGCGCTGGTGGACGAATTCCGGCGGCTCGCTCCACGGGTCTTCCAGCACCTTGCCCTCGGACGACGAATGCAGCAGGTTAGCGTCGACCGAGAAAGGCGCATCGCCCTTCTTGTCCTTCGGCACTGGGATCTGGTGCTGCTCGGCGAAGTTGATGAGATCGGTCCGCGACTTGAACGACCAATCGCGCCACGGCGCGATGACCTTGATGTCGGGGTTGAGCGCATAGGCCGACAGCTCGAAACGCACCTGGTCGTTGCCTTTGCCGGTGGCGCCATGGGCGATCGCATCGGCGCCGGTCTCCCTGGCGATCTCGACAAGATGTTTCGAGATCAGTGGCCGGGCGATCGAGGTGCCGAGCAGATATGTGCCTTCATAGACAGCGTTGGCGCGGAACATCGGGAAGACGAAATCGGATACGAACTCCTCGCGGACATCGACGACGCGGATATCCTTGATGCCCATCATCTCGGCCTTGCGCCTGGCCGGCTCCAGTTCGCCACCCTGGCCTAGATCGGCGGTGAAGGTCACGACCTCGGCGCCGAGCTCGGTCTGCAGCCATTTCAGGATGATCGAGGTGTCAAGGCCGCCGGAATAGGCGAGCACGACTTTCTTGGCGGCTTTTGCTTTCGACATGGTGGGCAGTTCCGCGACAGGGGTTCTTCGCGGGCGAGGTATCACGGCGTTTTAGGCCAGCGCAAGGGACGAACGATGTCTGGACCAAATGCCTCATCTCCAAGAGGCTGGCGAGGACACGGCTCTTGCGGTATGGCTGCGCCGTCTTTTGCCGCCACGAGACGAGCCATGTCCTTCATCCCCGACAGTACGACGCTTATCCAGTTCTCCATCGCCACCTTGATCCTGGCGATCACGCCCGGGCCTGACATGACGCTGTTCGTGTCGCGCACGCTGAGCCAGGGCCGTGCCACCGGCTTTGCCTCGATGGCCGGCGCCTTGTGCGGCACGCTGATCCACACCACGCTGGTGGTGGTCGGCGTCTCGGCGCTGATCGTCGCCTCGCCGATGGCGTTCTTCGTGCTGAAGATTTTTGGCGCCGGCTATCTGGTCTTCCTGGCATGGCAGGCGATCACAAAAGGGTCGGCGTTTTCACCGGAGAAGAAGAGCGGGCCGCAGATCTCGCTGTTCCGCAGCTGGGCGGCGGGGCTCGGGGTCAATCTGCTCAACCCGAAGATCATCCTGTTCTTCATGACCTTCCTGCCGCAATTCGTCTCCGCGCATGATCCCGACGCGCCGGGAAAGCTGTTCTTCCTCGGCGCGATGTTCGTCGTGCTGGCGATCCCGGTGACGGCGCCGATGGTGCTGGCGGCGGAAAAATTCTCGGCCGCGATGAAATCCAGCCCGCGTGTGACCCGCGTCGTCGACTATCTGTTTGCCGGAGTTTTTTCGGCCTTCGCGCTCAAGATCCTGACGGCCCAGGCGAAATAGGGCGTCCGATCTGACGCCAGCTTCCGGCCGAGCGCCCGGCGCTCAGCCAGTAGAAAATACCGCCGACCATGCCGCAGCCGATCACCGCCAGCATGACGCTGGTATTGGTAACCTCGAAATTGGCATCGGCCGTCTGGTGGACGAAGCCAAGGAAGACCGCCGAGACCACAGCACCCGCCAGCGCATAGAACAGCCAGTCACGCCGGCCAAGGATCTCGGAGACGAGGATGGCGATGGCGGCCGGCATGAAGGCGAAATAGGCGACGAACAGCGCGACGAAGGGGATTGAAAACCACAGCGACGCCTGCGCCGCCGGTTGCGTCTCGTCCGTTATCAGCCCAAGAGACGCCAGGAACATGATGTTAAGGAAGGCGCTGGCCGCCAGCGAAGCAACGCCGTAGCCGACAAGGATGACGGCGAAGCGGATCAGATAGGCGCCGACGCGATTCACGCCTCGCCATGCCCCGCGATCATCATCGCTTCCAGCGCCAGCCGGTCGACCTTGCGCATGCGCTCGGAGTCCGACTTGAGCTGGCCGCAGGCGGCGAGGATATCGCGGCCGCGCGGCGTGCGGATCGGCGAGGCATAGCCGGCATTGTTGATGTAATCGGCGAATTTCTCGATCGTTTCCCAGTCCGAGCACTGGTAGTTGGTGCCCGGCCACGGGTTGAACGGGATCAGATTGATCTTGGCCGGAATGCCCTTGAGCAGCTTGATCAGCGCCTTGGCGTCGTCAATGGAATCGTTGACGTCCTTCAGCATCACATATTCGAAGGTGATCCGCTTGGCGTTCGACAGGCCTGGATAGGCGCGGCAGGCAGCGATCAGATCCTTCAGCGGATACTTCTTGTTGATGGGCACCAAGAGATCGCGCAAATCGTCATTGGTGGCGTGCAGCGAAATCGCCAGCATCACGCCGATCTCCTCGCCGGTGCGGAAGATTTCGGGCACGACGCCGGAGGTCGAGAGCGTGATGCGCCTCTTCGACAGGGAAAGCCCGTCGCCGTCGGATGCGATAAGCAGCGCCTTCTTCACCGCCTCGAAATTGTAGAGCGGCTCGCCCATGCCCATCATGACGATGTTGGATACTTTGCGGCCTTCGGCCGGCACGATGGCGCCGTCCGGCGTATCGCGGTCGGGGAAATCGCCGAGCCGGTCGCGGGCGGTCAAAAGTTGGGCGAGGATTTCCTCGGCGGTCAGGTTGCGCACCAGTTTCTGCGTGCCGGTGTGGCAGAAGGAGCAGGTCAGGGTGCAGCCGACCTGCGAAGAGATGCAGAGCGTGCCGCGGCCTTCTTCGGGAATGTAGACGGTCTCGATCTCGACCGGCCGGCCGGCGCCGCGCGGCGGAAAGCGAAACAGCCATTTGCGCGTGCCGTCGGAGGAGATCTGCTCCTCGACGATTTCGGGCCTGGCGACGGTGAAATGCCTGTCGAGCTCGGCGCGCAGATCCTTGGAGATGTTGAACATGCCGGCAAAGTCGGAAACGCCACGCACATAGATCCAATGCCAGAGCTGTTGGGCGCGCATTTTCGCCTGGCGCTCCGGCACGATGCCGGCGGCGACAAGGGCGGCCCCAAGTTCGGCTCGCGTCAAGCCGATCAGCGACGGTTTTTCAGGCGTCGTGCGGGTGCGCAACGCGTCACGCGCGCCTTCGGCGGTAAGATCGAATGAAAGGGTCATTGTTGCGCCAATATAAGCGATTTGCGGCCGAATACAGCATCGTGCCCGAAATGAAGCGCGGCGCATAGCACAGCTTGATGGCGGAGTCATGCCGGTGGTCTTCCCTTCTCCCCTTGTGGGAGAAGGTGGCCGAGCGTAGCTCGGTCGGATGAGGGGTGTTCCAGCTTGGCGCCGACGGCGTTCCGTCCAACACCCCTCTTCCGTCTCGGCGCTGCGCGCCGATCCACCTTCTCCCACAAGGGGAGAAGGGAAGACTGCGCCTAACCGCCTACTTGCACTTGGCGATCGAGGCCAGCGCCGCCGAGATGCCCTTCAGCGAGAAGACGTAGGTGGTGGTGTTGCCGCGGCCGGACTTGGCCGACACCTTCATGTCGGTGCCGGTCTTCATCGCGGCGATCAGCACCGGCTCCTCGGCGGCGTTCTCGACCCAGGCCGACTTGCCGCGCGTGAACATCGAAAAAGACTTCTTGTCGATGGTGACGGTGGCCTTGGAACCTTCCTGGAAGGTATAGCCGGCGATGAATTGCGGCTCGTAGGACACTTGCTGCCCCGGCCGCTGGCTGACGAAGAAGAACATGTCGCCGTGATCGAGCGTCGGCGGCTGCTTGTCGGTTGGCACCGTCAGGACATAGCAGACCTTGCCGCCGCCCGACGCCTGATAACTGTAGGTGCCCCAGGCATTATGCTGGCCGATCTTGGTTGCCGACTGCGCCAGCGCGGGCGCCGTCAAGGCCACCAGGGCCAGGCTGGAAACTATAGCAATCAATCCGCGCATCGCTTTTCCCGTATTCCACTGGTGCGGCGGCAGGCCGGCTCGGCGTCCTGCCCGTCGCTTCATTTTGATTTAATCTGGGTTACCAAACGGTGAAATTCCCCTGAGAAAAGGATGTTCACGCCAGGAAACCGCCGCCGTCTTCGCGCTGCCGCTCGAAAAAGCGGCTGGCGCAATGTCCCTGCCGCGACTTGGAGGCCACGAAAACGGCAAGAGTTTGACTTTTCAAGCAGCTAGGTCTTGCGGCGATTCTCGCTTTTTGAGGTGCGTGACGAATTTCCCTGCAGGCGGTACCATGTCTGCGTTCGCCGCCACGGCGCTCGGCCAGGGTGCCCTCCCTGGCGGCTTACGGGAGAATTGGCCATGGCCATTTCCGAGACAGTTCTGATCCTGGCGGGCGGCACAGTCGTCCTGGCGATTGTGTTCGGCGTTCGTGTCGCCATGCGGCGGGCGGCCGGTGGCGCGGTGCGCCGGTCGGATGCCGGGGAGACGGCGGGCGGATCGGGCGCCCCCGACGTGGCCGGGGTCATTGCGCTGCCACCTTTAATCTTCCTCGGCTTCCTGGTGGCGGCAACCGTGCTTGAGGTGCTCGTGCCGCTCCCGGTCATGGCCGGGCAGGCGCTCGCCCGCTATCTGGCTGGCGCTGTGCTCGCGGTGTGCGGCTTCGTGTTCATCTTTATGGCGGCGGGCCGCTTTCAGGCCGCTGGCACCAACATACCACCGACCTTGCCGACGACGGCGCTGGTCGTCGACGGCATCTATCGGCGGACCAGGAATCCGTTCTATCTGGGAACGACCCTCGTCTATCTGGGCCTCGGCGTCGCGGCCGGAAGTCTTTGGGCTATTGCGCTCGTCATCCCGCTGCTGTGGGTGATCAATACCGGCGTTATCGCGCCGGAAGAGCGCTATCTCGAGCGGAAGTTCGGAGATGCCTATCGCGCCTACAAGGCGCGGGTGCGGCGGTGGGTTTGACGGCCGGAAAGTCGGTTCTCACGCGATTTTTTGCGCCGCACCGGCTCAGCTCTTGTCGGCGATGGCCTGCCTGGCGGCGAGCCGGTGCGCCGGCGTGATGTGGGCGCTGACGGCGGTAATCGCGGCGGTCAGCACGGCGATGTCGTCGGTGAAGCCTAGCCCAAGGATGAAATCGGGGATGACGTCTGTCGGCAGCACGAAATAGCCGAGCGCAGCAAGCAAGGTGCCCTTGGCGCGAAGCGGCGTCTTCTTGTCCATGGCACAGTAATAGGCGGCGACCACCTCTTCCATGAACGGGATCTGCCGGGCGGCCTTCTTCGCCGTACGCCAGAACTTTTCGCGCACTTCGCTCTCGTTGCCCGGCTTGCTGCCGAGGCCGAAGAAATCAAAACCGGATTTTTGCGCCATCAACCTCTCCTTGCGGCCGTCGCGTGACTTCACGCGTGACCGCGACGCAAAATGTGGTGAAAGCCGAACCTCGCTGCAAGGTGCAGATGGGCTCAGCCGCCGAAATAGCGGTTCATTTTCCTGGCCAGATCGAAATCCAGCGCGGTCAGGCCGCCGGCGTCGTGCGTGTTGAGGGTCACGTTTACCGTCTTGTAGACGTTCGACCAGTCGGGATGGTGGTCCATCTTCTCCGCGGCCAGGGCAACGCGGGTCATGAAGGCAAAGGCTTCGGAGAAATTCTTGAAGGTGAAGCTGCGGGTGATCGAGCCACCATCCTTGGCCAGCGACCAGCCGTCGAGGCCGGCAAGTTCGGCGCGGATCGCCTCTTTTGCTAGTTTCTCCCTGGCCATGTCCGTCTACCGCATGATCCGCGAAGCGTCGGCGGCGCCGACCAAACGGCTGGCGACGCGGTTGTCAGCACCTGAAAGCGGCCAGGCCTCCTCGACGACGTAAGGCCCGCCGCCGACCGAATCGCGCGACGACATCAGCACGAAGCGGCCGATCCGGAACGGCAGCGTCGAAAAATTGCCGCGCGCCGACAGATACTGGGCGACATCGAGCGGGCTCGAATTGCGCAGGCGGGCCAGCGTCACATGCGGCATGAACTTGCGCGGGTCGGCCGGGATGCCGAGCCGCTGGCAGATGCGCTCGATCTCGGCCTGCAATGCGGAAAGATCGGGCGAAGCGGCGACCCCGGCCCACACCGCATGCGGCTTCTTCTGGCCGAAGGCGCCGACGCCGGACAGCGTCAGCGGGAAGGACGGGCGGTGAACACGGTCAAGCGCATTGGCGATTTCGTCGGCGACATGGCCCTCGACATCGCCGATGAAGCGCAGCGTCAGATGATAGTTTTCGACGTCGATCCAGCGGGCTCCGGGCAGGCCGCCCCTGAGCAGGGACAGCGAAAGAGCGGCATCACGCGGTATCTCGAGGGCGGTAAAAAGACGCGGCATGGCAAGCCTCCTGTCCTCGAATCGAACTCTTGCCCCTAGCGAATCATCGATATTCAAACAGGGCAAGGGGTTTGTTGGTCGCAGGCCTGCCTAAAAGCTTCCCCTGCGGAAGGTGTTGCGACGGCGAACCCTCGCCTTCAGGAATTGCCCCGGACCGCTTCAATGGTCTTCTCCACACTGGGCAGGATACCCTCGACGATGCGGTCGACGCCTCGGGCGTTTGGATGAAGGCCGTCCTCGAGTTGCAGGACGGATTGACCGGCGATGCCCTCGAGAAAGAAAGGATAGAGCGGCACGCCATATTTTTCAGCCAGTCTCGGAAAGGTCGCGTCGAAGGCGTTCTGGTAGTCGGCGCCGAGATTGGGCGCCGCGCGCATTCCGGCAAGCAAAACGGCGATCTTGCGCTGCTTCAGTTTTGCCAGCATGGCGTCCAGGTTCTTTTCCGCTATGGCGGGCGAAACGCCGCGCAGCATGTCGTTGGCGCCGAGCTCCAGGATGACGAGTTGCGTGCCGTCCGGCACCGACCAGTCGAGCCGCGACAGGCCGCCGCTCGTCGTATCGCCGGAGACGCCGGCGTTGGCGACCGTGACATCGTAGCCCTTGGCGCGCAGCGCCGCCTGCAGCTTCTCGGTGAAGCCCTGACCTGGCCCGAGGCCATAACCCGCCATCAAGCTGTCGCCGAAACCGACAATGGTGAACGGTTCGGCGCGCGCCGACGAAATGGCGCCGCAAATGGCGAGGAAAAGGGCGAAGGCTGCGGCAAAGGTGTGTTTGAAAGCCATGCGGCAGGCCCCATATGACCAGGAACATCTGTTGGCGAAGGCAGGTTTTCGTCTTTGTCGAGCATCGGATGCACTAGCCTTCATCCCCCATATAGGACGATTTGATTTTGGAAGAAGCCGTCATTTCGCTGAAAGACGTATCGCTGACGCTCGGCGAAGGTGCATCTTCGGTCCATGTGCTGAAGGGCGTCAGCCTCGATGTGGCGGGCGGCGAAGCGACAGGCATCGTTGGACCTTCAGGTTCGGGAAAGTCGACATTGCTGATGGTTTTGGCCGGGCTTGAAAGGGTCGATTCGGGGACGGTCCGAATTGCCGGCGAGCTGCTCAACGGCAAAAGCGAAGATCAGATCGCATCGTTTCGGGGACGAAACATCGGCATCGTGTTCCAGTCTTTCCATCTCATCCCCAATATGACGGCGCTGGAAAACGTTGCGGTCCCGCTGGAGCTTGCCGGCCATGTCGATCCATTCGGCGTGGCGGCGCGCGAGCTGGCGGCGGTCGGTCTCAGCGATCGCGTCACCCATTACCCCGGCGAATTGTCTGGCGGCGAGCAACAGCGCGTGGCCATCGCCCGGGCGCTGGCGCCGTCGCCGCGCATCCTGATCGCCGACGAGCCGACCGGCAATCTCGACCAGGCAACGGGGCGGCACGTCGCCGACCTGCTGTTTGCCAAGGCGGCCGAACGCGGCATGACGCTGGTGCTGGTCACGCATGACCCGCTACTCGCGGCGCGCTGCTCGCGCCAGGTGTCGATGCGGTCGGGGCTGATCGAGGACGCGCCTAAGCCGGCCACCAGGGCTGGCAAGGTGACCGCATGATGCCGCTGGCGCGCACGCTGAGGCTCGCCTTTCGGTTTTCGCTGCGAGAAATGCGTGGCGGGCTGTCCGGCTTCCTGATCTTCCTTGCCTGCATCGCGCTCGGCGTCGCTGCGATCGGCGGCGTCAATTCGGTGGCGCAGGCTATTTCCGCCGGTGTTGCCGACCAGGGCCAGACGCTGCTCGGCGGTGATCTCCGCTTCCAGCTCAACCAGCGCGATCCGACCAGAGCCGAACGCAGCTTCCTCGACCGGCTTGGCACGGTTTCGCACAGCGCCAACATGCGCTCGATGGCGAGGCTCGAGGACGGCTCCGACCAGGCGCTGGTCGAGGCCAAGGCGGTCGACGGCGCCTATCCGCTCTACGGTGCGGTGGAGACCGAGCCGGTGCTGTCGCGAGAGGATCTGTTCGGCGAAAAATCCGGCGTCTTCGGCGCCGCCGCCCCGGACCTCTTGTTCGAGCGGCTGAACCTTGGCATCGGTGACCGGCTAAAGCTCGGCAGCGCGACGTTCGAGCTGCGCGCCAGGCTGGTCAACGAGCCGGATGCAGTGTCGGATGGCTTCGGTTTTGCGCCGCGGCTGATGGTGTCGACCGACGGGCTTGCCGCTTCCGGCCTGATCCAGCCGGGCAGCCTGGTCGAGAACGCCTATAAGGTCCGCCTGCCCGGCGGCACCACTGAGGCACAGATCAAGGCGATCCAGGAGCAGGCGGCAAACCAGTTCCCGCAGGCCGGCTGGTCGATCCGCACGCGCAGCAACGCAGCGCCGGCGCTGTCCTCGAATATCGAGCGGTTTTCGCAATTCCTGACGCTGGTCGGGTTGACGGCGCTGGTGGTCGGCGGCGTCGGCGTGGCCAATGCCGTGCGTGCCTATCTCGACGGCAAGCGCGGCGTCATCGCCACCTTCAAGAGCCTGGGGGCTTCGGGCGGGTTCGTCTTTGCCGTCTATCTGGTGCAGATCCTGATGATCGCAGCACTCGGCATCACGCTAGGCCTTGTGCTTGGCGCGCTGATGCCGTTCGCGGCCAGCGCGGCACTCCAATCGGTCATTCCAGTGCCGGCGGAAGGTGGGTTCTATCCCGGCGCCCTCGGCATGGCAGCGCTGTTCGGGCTGCTGGTGACGCTGGCTTTCGCCTTGCTGCCGCTCGGCCGCGCCCGCGACGTGCCGGCAACGGCGCTGTTTCGCGAAATGGGTTTCGAGGGCCGCGGTTTTCCCCGCCCGCTCTATATCGCCGCGGCATTGGGCATCGCGCTGCTGCTCGCGGTACTGGCGATCCTGTTTTCCGGCGACCGCCGTATTGCCTCGATCTTCGTCGGCGCCACGATCTTTTCGTTCCTGGTGCTGCGTGTGGTCGGCTCGCTGGTGCAGTGGGCGGCGAAGAAAAGCCCGCGCGTGCGCTCGACCGCGCTCAGGCTCGCCATCGGCAACATCCATCGGCCTGGCGCCTTGACGCCGTCCGTGGTGCTGTCGTTGGGACTCGGGCTGACGCTGCTGGTGACGCTGGCGCTGATCGACGGCAATCTCAGGCGGCAGATTTCGGGCAGCCTGCCGGAAAGGGCACCGAACTTCTTCTACGTCGATATCCAGAGCGGTGACGTCGATGCCTTCTCCGCGCTGGTCGGCAAAGAGGCACCGCAAGGCAAGCTGATCAAGGTGCCGATGCTGCGCGGCCGGGTGATGGCGCTCAACGGCGTCGATGTCGACAAGGTCAAGGTTCCGGCCGAAGGCGCCTGGGTACTGCGCGGCGATCGCGGCCTGACCTATGACGCAAAGCTGCCGGAGAATGCGACGCTGACCGAGGGCAGCTGGTGGCCGGAGAACTATGCCGGCGAGCCGCTGGTCTCGTTTTCCGCCGAGGAAGGCAAAGAGATCGGGCTGAAGCTGGGCGACACCATCACCGTCAACGTGCTCGGCCGCAACATCACGGCCAAGATCGCCAATTTCCGCCAGGTCGAATGGGAAACCATGGGCATCAATTTCGTCATGGTGTTCTCGCCCAACACATTCGCCGGTGCGCCGCATGGCTGGTTGGCGACGCTGACCGAGACGAATGCGTCGGCAGCCGACGATGCGCATCTTCTCAATGCCGTCACGCGTGCCTTTCCCGCGGTGACGACGGTCAGGGTCAAGGACGCGCTCGAAATCGTCAACCGGCTGGTGGCGCAGCTCGGCACAGCAATCAGGGCAGCAGCGGGCGTGGCGTTGATCGCCTCGGTGCTGGTGCTGGCCGGGGCGCTCGCCGCCGGCAACCGGGCTCGCATTCACGACGCGGTGGTGCTGAAGACCCTGGGTGCGACCAGGAAAACGCTGATCGCCGCGTTTTCGCTGGAATACATGCTGATCGGCCTTGCCACTGCGATCTTCGCGCTGGCGGCGGGCGGTGTGGCGGCGTGGTTCGTCGTCGCGCGCATCATGACGCTGCCATCGCACTTCATGCCCGAGGTGGCGGTGGCGACCATCGGCTTTTCGCTGGTGGTCACGGTCGGCATAGGCCTTGCCGGCACGTGGCGGGTGCTGGGCCACAAGGCGGCGCCGGTGCTGCGGAATCTTTGAGCCAGAGCCGGTTTCGATTAAATCTCGGTAATGTTCCGGGCGGGAAGGCCAATAAAACCGTATCTCTGGCACTTCACGGAGCATTACGCTTGGTTACGGTCTTGTCCTTTACGCCAAGAACCATCATATTTCGGCGCAGGCATGCTGGAGCCCCGCCAGCGGCGCCTGGGTTCAAAGGACCTGACACCGGACGGGGCGGAAGCAATATGAGGATTTCCATGGCTGATCCCGTTCGCAATTATCAGACGCGCGCCGTGCCCGGCGCCGGCGTCGATGCTGCCATCGACCAGGGCCTGCGGGCCTACATGATCAAGGTCTACAATCTGATGGGGCTTGGCCTCCTCATCACCGGCCTTGCCGCGGTCGGCACAATCATGCTGGCCACCACCAGCGATCCCGCCTCGGCCGTCGCGACGTTGCCAAGCGGCGAGATGCTGACCTCGTTCGGCTACGCGATCTTTGGTTCGCCGCTGAAATGGCTGGTGATCTTTGCCCCGCTGGCAGCGGTGATGTTCCTGTCGTTCCGAGTCCAGTCGATGAGCGTTTCGGCCGCGCAGACGACGTTCTGGGTCTACGCCGGCCTCGTCGGCCTGTCGCTGTCGTCGATCTTCCTGGTCTACACCACCGCCAGTATCTCGCAGACCTTCTTCGCCACCGCCGCCGCCTTTGGCGGGCTGTCGCTCTACGGCTACACGACCAAGCGCGATCTCTCGGCGTTCGGGTCGTTCCTGGTCATGGGCCTGGTCGGCCTGATCATCGCGATGGTGATCAACATCTTCCTGCAGTCGTCGGCGCTTTCCTTCGCCGTTTCGGCGATCGGCGTGCTGATCTTCGCGGGCCTCACCGCCTACGACACGCAGAATATCAAGGAGATGTACTTCGAGGGCGACGAGACTGATGTCGCCGGCCGCAAGGCGATTATGGGCGCATTGAGGCTCTATCTCGACTTCATCAACCTGTTTATGTTCCTGCTGCAGTTCATGGGCGACCGTCGCTAAATACGGTTTTCCTGGACCAGCGAGTTTGGAAAGGGCGGCCCAATGGCCGCTCTTTTCTTTTGTGCCGGCTATTGCTGTGATATAGGGCAGATGAACGACGTGCCTAAATTATGAGCAGCATCACCTTGCGGGCCGCGACGTCGGCCGATCTCGACCGGATCACGGAAATCTATGCCGACGCGGTGACGAATGGCACGGCGAGCTATGAACTCGAACCGCCAAGCCGCACCGAGATGGGCGCGCGCTTCGACAGCCTGATGGCGGGCGGTTTTCCCTATCTCGTTGCGGAAAAGTCCGGCGCCGTGCTCGGCTATGCCTATGCCGGGGCGTTCCGGCCGCGCCCGGCGTACCGCTTCGTCGTTGAGGATTCCGTCTATGTCGCGCCCGAGGCCAAAGGGCAAGGCGTCGGGCTGCTCTTGATGCAAGGGCTGATCGAGGCGGCCAAGGCGGCGGGTTTTCGCCAGATCATCGCGGTGATCGGCGACGGCCGGCCCGACAGCGCCTCGGTACGGCTGCACGAGAAGCTCGGCTTTCGTCATTCCGGCCGCCTGGAAGGCTCAGGCTACAAGCACGGACGCTGGCTGGACACGGTGTTCATGCAGCTGCCGATCAACGGCGGGACGTCCATCCCGCCTGATCCGCAATCGCTGCCCGAGCGGAAGTTCCGCCAGCAAAAATAAAGGGTTACGCCTCGACCAGCTTCAGTGTTCGGTCGAACACGCCAAGCACCCGGCCGAGTTCCTGGCCGCGCTTGAGGATGCGCCCGCCGGCGGCGATGACGGCGAACGCGCCTTGCCGGCGCGCCAGCTTCGGATCCTTGACGATCTGGAAAAGCGGCACTTCGCTGGTGCGGCGGAAGACGGAAAAAACGGCGCGGTCGGCGAGATGGTCGATGGCATAGTCGCGCCACTCATTGGCGGCAACCATACGGCCGTAGAGCCTGAGGATCTGGTCCAGTTCGCGCCGGTCGAACCTCACCTGCTGGTCGAGGCGTTCGCGTCTTGCCTCATGCAGCGGGATCAATATTGCGGATGCGTCCCCATCCTCCGTCCCGCTGCTGCGATCAGTCATGCCTGGATCCTCGCAATGAATCGTACGCCGACCAAAGTTGGCGCTTTCGTTGCCGAATTGCAAGGCCCGGCCGGGCAAGGCCAGCACCGCGCGGTTTCTCCAGCGTCCAGTCACGTTTGCGAAACGCCTGTTGGAATTGGTGATGCTTCGCCACAATCCTGCCTTTTTTTATCCGTGCTCATGCCCCAATGTCCGACGAATTTACCGGTGTTGCCTGAGACGGTTCGGTCCGGCACCGGCTCGTAAACCCCAAGCCCCCCGCCCACGGGTCTGCGTCGGATCGAACCAACCTCGGTTTTTCCTTGGAAAGATCGGGTGCGACGATCCCAAAACCTAAATGACCGGCGTCAGAAGCAAGCTGACGCCGGTTTTTTATTGGCCGGAGCCGTGGCGGTGCGATCCGTCCGGATTGGCTGCCATCAGAAGGTTGAGCGCGGTTCTCCCTTCTCCCCTTGTGAGGGCTTTGCACGGGAAGCGAAATCCTGGTTGGTGAGTTAATGGGGCTTTTTTGAAGGCCGGGAAAGCAGTTTTCGACGGCTTG
>NZ_JAMYQW010000020.1:0-119927 GCF_040321085.1 Mesorhizobium sp. M0522 | reverse complement strand
AAACCCCCCCGGGGTTCGCGGGCCCCCCCCGTACCGGGCCCCGCCCCCTGGGGCGGGGCCGGTGTTGGGGCCCCCCCCAAACCCCGGGCGGTCCCTAAACCCCCGGGCCCCCCCTTGCCCCGCGGCCCCCCGAGCCGGAAAGTTGAGATCGTGGACCGGGATAGCCGTCAGCTCACGCCGGCAAAAGTGCCTCGCATGAGCAGATCCGGCAGATAGCTTGCCGGCTTACCGCCAACCGCCTGCCCACCGGTCAGGCCGCCTTGTATTTCAGGGCCGAAGAACGAATACGGAAAGGGCGTGACCGGCCGGCTCACCGCATCGAGCCGTGCCCGAAGATCTTCGGGAATGTCGAAATCAAGCGCGCCGAGATTGTCCTGAGCTGGTCAAGCCTGGTGGCGCCGACGATGACGGATGCAATGCCTGGCCTGTTTGCCGTCCAGTTCAAGGCGATCTGGGCCATGCTGCGGCCGAGCTGGCCGGCAACCCTCTCCAGTTCGGCGACGATTTGCCAGTTGCGATCGGTGAATTTCTGGAAACCGGGATTGGTCGAACCACGCATTGTCTCCAGCCGGCCACCATCCTCGACGATTGTATCGAAACGGTATTTTCCGCTGAGCAGGCCGCTGGCCAATGGACTCCAGACCATGATTCCGGCGCCATAGCGCGTGCCGAACGGCACGAACTCGTGCTCGATGTTGCGCTCGGCCAGCGAATATTCGAGCTGAAGCGCCGAAACCGGTTCATAGCCGCGATGCTCGGCGACGGCCTGCGCCCGGCTTGCGTACCAGGCCGGCACGTCGGACATACCGACATGCCGGATCTTTCCGGCGCGCACCAGATCGTCCAGCGTCCGCATCACCTCCTCCGGCGGCGTCAGCCTGTCCCAGGTATGGAGGATGTAGAGGTCGATGTAGTCGGTGCCGAGCCGCTTCAGCGAACCGTCTATCGCCCGCAGGATGTTCTTGCGGCCGTTGCCCCCGGCGTTCGGGTTGCCCGGTTCGGCGTTGTAGGTGAATTTGGTACTGATCACCGCCTTGTCGCGCAGCCCACGCTCGGCGATGAATTCGCCGAGCCAGGTTTCGGCCGTGCCACCGGTATAGAGATCGGCGGTATCGAAGAAATTGCCACCGGCTTCGACATAGGCATCAACCAAGGCGCGCGCGGTTTCCTTCTCCGCGCCCCAGCCCCATTCCGTGCCGAACGTCATGGTGCCGAGCGCCAGGCGGGTGACACGCAGCCCGCTGTTGCCGAGCGTGTAGTAGGACATGGTCATGGATTTCTCCTGAAGTTTGAAAGCGGGATTGAGGTCTTGCCTGGGATACGCAGTCAGGCCTTGGCCAGCGCATCGACCACCACCTGGAAGCGGCGCGGATCGAAATAATCGTGGTAGGTGCTGATCAGACCGCTCTTGAAGTGGAAAATCGCGATATTGCTGTTGGTGTATTCAGTGCCGCCGATCAGCACCGCGCGGTTCTTGTACTCAACGACGATCGCGTCCGAATCCGCTGCCGGATAGATGGCTGTCAGCTGCGAATCGAAGGATTCGAAATTACCGAAGAGGCCTCGGAAGGCCGCCAGGATCGCGGCTTTACCATCGATGCTGTTTCCAAATCCTGCCGGCGGGTAGAAGACAAGTATACGGCCATCTTCAGCCCAAAGGTCGCCCCATGCCTCAATGTCCTTGCGGTGCATCAGATCAAAGAATTTACGCACGGTCTCGAGATTACGGGTTCGTTCGGAATCGAGGTCGGTCATTAGACGTCTCCTTGGCTGCTCGGCGATTGCCGTGTGATGCAGCCAAAGATGCGCCCTCCTTTCTCCGCCGATAAGATTGCATTATCCGAATGGACTATGCGATATCATGCATGAATGGACCGCGATCTGCTTAGCCACCTACCTGTAATCGTTGCCGTCGCGCGGCGTGGCGGCTTCGCGCCGGCAGCCGCCGAGCTCGGCATGAGCCCGTCAGCGGTCAGCCATGCGGTTCGGCTGGTAGAGGAGCGAATCGGCCAGCCGTTGTTTGCCCGCACCACGCGCAGCGTCTCGCTGACCGAGACTGGCACCGCGCTTGTCGCTGCGGCGGAGCCGGCGCTGGAAGACATTGCCGACCGGATCGAACGTATCCGCTCTGTCAAAGGCCGGGCAAGCGGACTGCTCAGGATCAACGCGCCGCGTTTGGCGCTGCCTCTGGCGCTGATGCCCATCCTGACGGCGATGGCGGAACGTTACCCTGACGTGACGGTGGAGATCGTCACCGACGAACGTCTGAGCGATATCGTCGGCGAGGGTTTCGACGCCGGCATCCGGCTGGGCGAGATGATCGCCGAGGATATGGTGACGGTGCGACTGACAGGGCCTTTCCGCAGCATCATCGTTGCCTCGCCGGCCTATGTCGGCCGGCGCGGGCGGCCATGGGCGTTGGCCGATCTCGCCGCGCACAACTGCATCGGCTATCGGCTGTTGCGATCACGTGCGCTCTATCGCTGGGATCTGTCCGATCAGGGCAAGGATATCAGCGTCGAGACACGCGGCAGCGTGGTCGTCAGCGATCCGCTGTCGGCAAGGGAAATGGCGCTTGCCGACATCGGCCTCGCCTATCTGTTCGAGCCGCTTGTCAAGCCCGACATCGAGGCAGGCCGGCTGGTCGAAGTCCTTGGCGAGGCATCGATCGAGGAACCGGGACTGTTCCTCTATTTCCCGCGCCGCGCCGCGATGGCCCCGAAGCTCCGCGCCTTCATCGACACCGCGCAAGAAATCGGCCGGGCATCCTCGCGGATACCCGGCCGAAAAAGCCTTTCAAACGAATAGTTACTTCTTGACCGCTGCCGCGACTTCCGCCGCGAAATCGGTCTCTTCCTTCTCGATGCCCTCACCGAGCGCGAAGCGCAGATAGGCAGCGATTTTGGCTGGCGCCCCGATTTCGCTTTCGGCATCCTTCAGCGCCTTCTCGACGGTAATGTCGGGATTGAGCACGAAAGCCTGCTTGAGCAGCACGACCTCTTCATAGAACTTGCGCAAACGGCCTTCGACCATCTTCTCGATGATCGCTTCCGGCTTGCCGGACTGGCGCGCCTGGTCGGCGAAGATCGCCTTCTCGCGTTCCACTGCGGCCGGATCGAGCTCTTCGGTGGTCAGGGCCATCGGATTGGTGGCAGCGACATGCATGGCAACCTGACGGGCGAAGGCGTTGGCGGCATGCGCGTTGCCTGTCGTCTCGATGGCCACTAGCACGCCGAGCTTGCCAAGGCCGTCGGCGACTGCATTGTGAACGTAGGTTGCGACAGCGCCGTGCTCGACGGTGAGCTTGGCCGAGCGGCGGAAGCCCAGATTCTCGCCGATGGTGCCGACAGCGTCCTTGATGGTCTCGGCGACCGACTTGCCCGAGCCCGGATAGGGAGCGGCGGCAACGGCCTCGGTCTTGCCGCCATAGGCAAGCGCGACCTTCGCGACATTGGCGACGATCTCCTGGAACGCAGCATTGCGGGCAACGAAGTCCGTCTCGGAATTGACCTCGACAATCGCTGCCTCGCGGACGCCGGAATCTACGCCGATCAGGCCTTCGGCAGCGGTACGGCCAGCCTTCTTGTCGGCCTTGGAAATGCCCTTCTTGCGCAGCCAGTCGATGGCTTCTTCCATATTGCCGTTGGTCTCGTTCAACGCCGCCTTGCAATCCATCATGCCCGCGCCGGTCAAGTCGCGGAGTTCTTTGACCTGTGCAGCCGAAATGCTCATTGTCGCCTCTTTGTCTAAATGCACTGACGCACCATCGATTTTCGATGATGCGCCTGGTGCCGGTAGCGCTTACCGCGCCAACATATTGGAAAGATGAAGGCCGCAGCCGGCCTTCGCTACTATGCTTCCGGGGTCTGGGCTGCCGGGCTCTCGGCGGCCGGGGTCTGATCGAGCGCCGGTTCGACCGGAGCCTCGACCGATGCGCCGATATCGACACCGAGCGCGCCCTGCTGACGGGCGATGCCGTCGATAGCTGCCTTGGCGATCAAATCGCAATACAGCTGGATGGCGCGGGCCGCGTCGTCATTGCCGGGGATCGGGAAGTCGATCTTGTCCGGGTCGCAGTTGGAATCGATGATGGCAACGACCGGGATGCCGAGACGCTTGGCCTCGAGAATGGCGATCGCTTCCTTGTTGGTGTCGATCACGAACATCAAATCGGGCGTCGAACCCATATCCTTGATGCCGCCCAGCGCCTTGTCGAGCTTCTCACGCTCGCGGTCGAGGTTGAGGCGCTCCTTCTTGGTCAGGCCCTGAGCCTCGCCGGCCAGCATTTCGTCGAGCTTGCGCAGGCGCTGGATGGAATTCGAGATCGTCTTCCAGTTGGTCAGCATGCCGCCGAGCCAGCGCGAGTTGACATAGTACTGGGCCGAGCGCTGCGCGGCATCGGCGACGATGTCGGAGGCCTGGCGCTTGGTGCCGACGAACAGCACGCGGCCGCCCTTGGCAACAGTGTCGGAAACCTGCTTCAGCGCCTGGTGCAGCAAAGGCACCGTCTGCGAGAGGTCGATGATGTGTATGTTGTTGCGGGCGCCGTAGATATAGGGCGCCATTTTCGGGTTCCAGCGGTGGGTCTGGTGGCCGAAGTGAATGCCAGCTTCCAATAGCTGGCGCATGCTGAAATCAGGCAGAGCCATTCTTATTTCCTTTCCGGTTAGCCTCCACGGACACAGGCATTTTTGGACTTTGTCCTCGAACGCCACCGGAGGTTTCAGCCGGATTTCTCCCGGGCAGACACCAAAGTCCGTGTGTGGAATGAGCGCGCATATAGAGGGGAAGCGCGACAAACGCAAGCGTTGTGGCGTCTTGTGGTTCAGCGTGCGGCGATCAGCGCACCGGTGTCATCGCCGCATCTTCCCCTTCGGCACCCGCACACGCCGGAAAACGGCGACGATCTCCTCGCGGCTGCATTCGATGGCGCCTAACCGCACTGCGCGGTCGCGCTCGAACCCGGTTATGTCATAATGCGGTGCCGATGTCTTCGGCGGTCCTTGGTAGGACGCGCGCTTGATGCCGAGCTGCCCGGCAAAGCGATGCAGCTCGTCGGTGTCGTCTGCCAGCAGATGGCACCAGCGGTGGCCGATCCATTTCCAGATCGCCGCATCGACATAGACCGCCATGAGATTTGCCGCACTCCTTCATCTTGCGCCGACCAACACGCCGCTAACGATGATAGAAGGGATTGGCATAGAAAATGAAGCCGCCGCCGGCCTCGAGTTGCGTCATCGTCCTGGTGACGGTCTCCTGCATCCGGTCGTGCAGTTCGGCGAGTGCCTCCTCGACGGAGCCTTGATAGGCGTGCAAGCCTAGCGGCTCCGGTACCCGGACATAGGCGCGGCGTGGGCCTGCCGGCTGCGGCACGAAACGGTTGATCGTATCGCGCAGCGTACCCTTGCAATAGTCGTTGCGGATCCGCTTCAAATGTTCGGCGATCTCCTCCTGCGTGATGCGCGGATTGGCTGAAGCCCACGGCCCGACACGCTGCAGGCGCTGGATTGTATCTGCCAGCGTTCGGACCTGCTTCTGGATTTCGGTGCCGTCCATGTTCTCCCCCAGCCAGCGCCGCGACCGGCGCAAAAGCTCGGCAGTGTCGAGCGTGCCGGCGTCGACCGAGACAAGTTCGGCAAGGCGACGGCCGAGTTCGGTCAGCAGGTCCTTTTGACGTGCGTCGTACGAAGCCCGCTCATCGGACCGCAGGCCATATGCAGCCTCATCGCGCGACAGCAAGGTCGCATAGATATGATGGATGCGCTCCGGCAGCGAATTGGCGGCACGGCGTTCGATCTTCAGGCTGTGCTCGACATAGGCGCATTCCTTTGCCAGCGCTGCCTCGACATTCCCCGTGAAAGCAAGCTTCCAGATCACGGGCGCGATCCAAACCTTGAAGTCCGGATCCGTCAGGCGGCCGCGCTTCAGCGCCTCGAACCCCATTTCGACCGCGCCCGGCAGCAGCGGGGCAATGATGTTGGCATGCCAGCCGACACCGCCTTCGGGATGCAGGAGCACGCCGTGCCCCTTCAGCGCCCAGGCCACCGAATGTTCCTTGGCGGCCGCGCTGTTGCCCGGGATTTGCGCGATCAGATTGTTGGCCAACCAGAATTTCTGCATCAGCCGGCCAAGCCCGTTGACGACGCCGTGCGTGGCCCAGGATGCCGCCAGCGGGCTTACCCGCGAGACGACCTCCTTGTCGATCATCCAGTCGGTAAAGAATTCGGGATGGTTGGGCGTGATGAACGTCGCCTTGCCCGCGCCGCAACAAGCCTTCAGCCTTTGCCGGTCATTCTCCGGAAAATCGATGTGGCGGACATTGGCGACGCCGCGCAAACCGGCCAGACGGTTGAATGGCAACAGGTCGCGAAACCCCGGAACGCCGTGCAGCATGACAATCCGGTTGACGAATGTCATAGCGTTGATCAGCGTCGCATTGGGCCGCGGCGCCACAAAAACGTCGATCCTGCTCAACCTGCTCCCCCGCGGCCCATACTGTCATAAGACGTTGATAGGCAATTGCGGCATGCTCAAGTCGATGCGACTTGCCCCGCAAGATTAAGCGCTACCATCCCGGATAGCGGCCGGCGGCTTGCCGTTCACTCGAGCTTATTTAGACGGGCAGGTCTTTGGCTGATCGAACAGCGACAGATTGACCAATTTGCCGGTCATTGAGAACTCGCCATAGTCCATGACGAGATCGCGCGTGATGCCGTTCTTGTGCAGCTTGAAGCTGATCCGGTATTCCGGCACCTCCTCGCCGCCTTTGTCGGCATCATCGAAATAGGCGATGTCGACCGGCCAGTATTTGTCGGTGGCGAGCTTGGCCAGCGCCGGCGCTTCCGGATCGGCATTGTCGGCATCGGCTTGCTTGCCGACGACGACGGTGGTGGTCACCACCTTGTTGGCATCCTCAGAGCCGTCGAACAGGTTGGTTTCGTAGAAACGCTCGCCCTTTTCCGCCTTGCCGATCATTTCGACCATTTGCTGGGTCGGGAACTGGGTCGGCGCGAGTTCCAGGCTGTTCTTCTCGGGCTTGTCGATATCGACCTTGAGACCGTTGGCTTCCTTCGTTGCGGTACCCTTGACCTCCTTGTCGAGGTTCTGGTCGACAAAGGATTTGTTCACGAAGGAGAAGGTCTTGCCCTCGGCATCCTCGAAGGTGGTCATCTGCTGGTCGGTCAGCCTGGTGTTGTCGCTGGTTACGATCTGGGTCACCAAACGGAACTTTACTGTATAGCCCTCGCAAGGCGAGCCGTTGAACTCGTAGACCATGCGGCCGGTGATGCCGGTAATACCGGAACGGTCTGAAGCCTTGTCGAGTGAAATGTCGTAAACAGCACGATGCGCCTGCAGCGCAGGCACCGCAAAAGCGGGAGCCGCCCAGGAAGCCGCTGTCAAGAGAACGGCGTTGAATGCGAGGCGCGTTGCGCGCATGGGGTGCTCCGATCATCGCGGCTAATGGCAGGCCGCATGGAAAGATGGTCCAGCTTAAAAAAAGTCGTGGCGGAAGCGAGGCAAAAATAGCAATTTCGGCCCGGCCTGCGCGGCACCTTCAAGCAATAGGGAAATAGCATGAGCGAAACAATCGAAAAGCGGCTAAGCGATCTCGGCGTGACGCTGCCGGCCGCCGCCGCGCCCGCCGCCAATTACGTGCCCTATTGCCGGACCGGCAATCTGCTGTTCACCGCCGGGCAGTTGCCGCTCAAGGACGGCAAGCTCCAGGCGAGCGGACTGCTTGGCCGCGATGTCGACACCGCGACCGGCAAGGAAGCCGCAAAATACTGTGCGATCAACATATTGGCCCAGGCTCAGGCGGCACTTGGCGATCTCGAGAAAATCCGTCGCTTGGTGAAGATCACCGTCTTCGTCGCCTCGGCACCGGATTTTGTCGAACAGCATCTGGTTGCCAACGGCGCCTCGGATTTTCTCGCCGCCGTGCTCGGCGATCGCGGCAAGCACGCTCGCTCCGCCGTCGGCACCGCCTCCCTGCCGCTTAATGCCGCAGTGGAAATCGAAGCGATCTTCGAAGTCGAATGACCGGGACTGCAACCATGACCGATCTTTCCTGGCTGACCGCCCGGCCCGTCGCCCATCGCGGCCTCCACGACATGAACAAGACGCGCTGGGAGAACACCCTTTCCGCCTTCGCTGCGGCGGCCGAGCGCGGCTACGCGATCGAATGCGATGTGCACCTATCATCCGACGGCGTCCCCGTCATCATCCACGATGGCGATCTGCGGCGGCTGACCGGCGAGGACGGCTTCGTCTGGCAGCGTACGGCTGCAGAGATCACGGCGCTGAAGGTCGGCGGCACCGCCGACCATTTGCCGACGCTGCAGCAGGCGCTTGATCTGGTCGACGGCCGTGTGCCGATGGTTGTCGAGCTGAAAGGTGCTGCCGGGCACGACGAAGGCCTGGTCGAAAGCGTCGGCAAGATGCTCAAGCATTACAAGGGCAAGACCGCGATCATGTCGTTCGACCATTGGCTGATCCGCGAGTTCCCGAAATATGCACCCGGCATACCCGGCGGGTTGACCGCCTACGGCAACGACAACCACCTGATCGAGGCGCATTTCGCCATGCTGGCGCATGACATCGCCTTCACCTCCTACGCTGCCGGCGACCTGCCGAACCGGTTCGTCTCCTTCGTGCGAGAGAGACTCGGTATGCCGGTGATCACCTGGACCGTGCACGACCAGCCTGCCGTCGACCTGACCTTCAAATATGCCGACCAGATGACGTTCGAAGGATTCGAGCCCGATCTGGTACGGCTTGCCTGAGCGGGCTTGTATGGGTCCGCAGCGAGCTTAAGTAAGCCTCATGGATCAAGGGGACGACTGCGAAAGACAAACGGCGAATGCGGAGCTGTCGATCCGCATCGCCGCGGGCATCGGCGCCTTTACCAGCGCTGAATGGGACAGCCTCGGCGGCACTACACGCGGCGATGCAGAATACGGCTACAACCCGCTTGTTTCATTGGCTTTTTTGAGCGCGCTGGAAGATTCCGGCTGCGCTGTTCGGCGCACCGGCTGGCAAGGCCATCACCTCAGGCTGGAAACCGCGCGAGGCAAGTTGCTCGGAGCGGTCCCCTGCTATCTGAAGTCGCACAGCCAGGGCGAATATGTCTTCGACCATGGCTGGTCGGACGCGTTCGAACGCGCCGGCGGGCGCTACTATCCGAAGCTGCAATGCGCGGTGCCGTTCACACCCGTCACCGGCCCTCGCCTGCTGGTCGGCAGGGGCGAGGACAGCCCCACCGTCAAGGCCGGTCTTGCGGCCGGCCTGAAGGCGGTGACGGATAAGCTCGGCGTGTCTTCCGCGCATGTTACTTTCGCGCCGGAGGACGACGTCCAGATATTGGCGGCGGCCGGCTTCCTGCATCGCACCGACCAGCAGTTTCACTTCTTCAACGAAGGCTTCTCGAGCTACGACGATTTTCTCGCAACGTTAGCCTCGCGCAAGCGCAAGGCAATGAAGAAAGAGCGGCGCGAGGCCCTCGCCGACGGCATCTCGATCGACTGGCTGACCGGCAAGGATCTGACCGAAAAGGCCTGGGACGACTTTTTCGCGTTCTACATGGATACCGGCAGCAGGAAATGGGGCCGGCCCTACCTCAACCGCGATTTCTTCTCGCTGATCGGCGAGCGCATGGCCGACGACATCCTGCTGGTCATGGCCAAACGCAACGGGCGCTACATTGCAGGTGCCATCAACTTCATCGGCTCAGACGCGCTCTACGGCCGCAATTGGGGCTGCATCGAGGACCACCCATTCCTGCATTTCGAGGTCTGCTACCATCAGGCAATCGATTTCGCCATCTCGCGCAAGCTGAAGGTGGTTGAAGCCGGTGCGCAGGGCGAGCACAAGCTGGCGCGCGGCTACCGGCCCGTGACGATGCATTCGGCGCACTACATCGCCCATCCAGGTCTGCGCAATGCAGTGGCCGACTACCTCCAGCGCGAGCGGCGCGAAGTCGAGCGGATGAGCGAATATCTGGAAGAGCACACCCCGTTCCGCAAGGACATGGCGGAGTAGGGTAGCGAGCCCAATCGCTCAGCCGAGCGGGCCGGCACGGCCGATGTCGACCGATCGTCTTGCCCGCCCGGAACAGCTTCGCTACACGAGACAGCGAGCCAAGAACCGGAGCGCGCGCCATGGCCGAAGCAACCTATGACAGCAGCAACATCTTCGCCAAAATCCTGCGCGGAGAAATCCCTTCGCACCGCGTCTACGAAGATGACGCGGTCATCGTCTTCATGGATGTGATGCCGCAAGGGCAGGGTCACACGCTAGTGGTGCCGAAAGCGCCGTCGCGCAACCTGCTTGACGCGGATCCGGCGGCGCTTGGCCCGCTCTTCGCTCACGTCCAGAAAATTGCGCGGGCCGTAAAGAAGGCCTTCGATGCCGATGGCGTCACGGTTATGCAGTTCAACGAACCAGCTTCGGGGCAGACTGTCTTTCACCTTCACGTCCATGTCATTCCGCGCTTCGAGGGCATTCCCCTGAAACCGCACAGCGGACAGATGGAAAAGCCTGAAGTCCTGGCCGAGAACGCCGGCAAGATACGGATGGCGCTGGCAAGCTGAACCGGCGCAAACCGCTCCGGCGGGCGCCGGGTGCTTAATCGGAAGGTGTCACAAAAAAAGCCCCGTTTCCGGGGCTTTTTTTGACTTGCGGATTCGTCAGTTCTTACGCGGCAGTTGCGGCACAAGGCTGCGCTTGCCACCATCCTTGCCTTTCGGCTCCGGCTTCTGCGCCACCGCCTTTTTCGCGGCCGGCTTTTTCGCCACCGCCTTCTTGGCCTTCGGCGCGTCGTCCGGCTCTTCCTTCTTCGGCTTCACCGGCGCCTCGTCGGCGAGCGATTCGAGCTTCAGGCCGGTCTCGCCGGTTTCCTTCTTCTCGACAGTGACACGTACTGTGCCGCCCTTCTTGAGCTTGCCGAACAGCACCTCGTCGGCCAGCGGCTTCTTGATGTGCTCCTGGATGACACGGCCAAGCGGCCGGGCGCCCATGCGCTCGTCATAGCCCTTGTCGGCCAGCCATGCGATCGCCTCCTGCGACAGGTCGAATGTCACGCCGCGCTCGGAAAGCTGTGCTTCCAGCTGCATGACGAACTTCTGCACCACCTGATGGATGACCGGCACCGGCAGCGAGCCGAACGGAATGATCGCATCGAGACGGTTGCGGAACTCCGGCGTGAACAGCCGGTTGATCGCCTCGACATCGTCGCCTTCGCGCTTGGTCGAACCGAAACCGATGGCCGCGCGCTGCGCGTCGGACGCGCCCGCATTGGTGGTCATGATCAGGATGACATTGCGGAAGTCGATCTGCTTGCCGTTGTGGTCGGTCAGCTTGCCGTGATCCATGACCTGCAACAGGATGTTGAACAGATCCGGATGCGCCTTCTCCACTTCGTCCAGCAACAGCACGCAATGCGGATGCTGGTCGACGCCGTCGGTCAGAAGGCCGCCCTGGTCGAAGCCGACATAGCCGGGAGGCGCGCCGATCAGCCGTGAAACGGTGTGGCGTTCCATATATTCCGACATGTCGAAGCGGATCAGCTCCACGCCGAGCGAGGCGGCGAGCTGCTTGGCCACTTCCGTCTTGCCGACACCGGTCGGACCCGAGAACAGGTACGAGCCGATCGGCTTTTCCGGTTCCCGCAGGCCGGCCCGCGCCAGCTTGATGGCCGAAGTCAGCGCGGTGATCGCGGTGTCCTGGCCGTAGACGACGCGCTTCAACTCGATGTCGAGACCTTGCAGCACCTTCTCGTCGTCGGCGGAAACCGTCTTCGGCGGGATACGCGCCATCGTGGCGATCGTCGCTTCGATCTCCTTGATGCCGATGGTCTTCTTGCGCTTGGCTTCCGGCACCAGCATCTGCGAGGCGCCGGTCTCGTCGATCACGTCGATCGCCTTGTCCGGCAGCTTGCGGTCGTTGATGTAACGCGCCGAGAGCTCGACCGAAGCCTTGATCGCCTCGCTCGTGTAGCGAACCTTGTGGAACTCCTCGAAATAGGGCTTGAGGCCCTTCATGATCTCGATGGCGTCCTCGACGGTCGGCTCGTTGACGTCGATCTTCTGGAAGCGCCGCACCAGCGCGCGGTCCTTCTCGAAGAACTGACGGAACTCCTTGTAGGTGGTCGAGCCGATGCAGCGGATCGCGCCGGACGACAGCGCCGGCTTCAACAGGTTCGACGCATCCATGGCGCCGCCAGAGGTGGCCCCTGCCCCGATCACGGTGTGGATCTCATCAATGAACAGCACGGCGCCGGGATAATCCTCGAGCTCCTTGACGACCTGCTTCAGCCGCTCCTCGAAATCGCCGCGATAGCGGGTGCCGGCCAGTAGCGTGCCCATGTCGAGCGCGAAGATGGTGGCATTGTGCAGCACTTCGGGAACGTCGCCCTCGACGATACGCTTGGCGAGGCCTTCGGCGATTGCCGTCTTGCCGACGCCGGGATCACCGACATAGAGCGGGTTGTTCTTGGAGCGGCGGCACAGCACCTGGATGGTCCGGTTGATCTCGCTCTCGCGACCGATCAATGGATCGATCTTGCCGGCCTTGGCCTTGTTGTTCAGGTTGACGCAATAGGCAGTCAGCGCGTCCTGCTGCTGCTTCTTCTTGCCGCCTTCCTCTTGCGGCTCGGCCCCGCTCTGGCCGCCTTGCTCGTCGTCGGCGCCGCGCGGCGTCCGCGTCTCGGAAGCGCCGGGGCGCTTGGCGATGCCATGCGAGATATAGTTGACCGCGTCGTAGCGGGTCATCTGCTGTTCCTGCAGGAAGTAAGCGGCGTGGCTCTCGCGCTCAGCGAAGATGGCGACGAGCACGTTGGCGCCGGACACCTCCTCGCGACCTGACGACTGCACATGGATCACCGCGCGCTGGATGACGCGCTGGAAACCGGCAGTCGGCTTGGAATCTTCATCGTAGCCGGTGACGAGGTTGTCGAGCTCGGTGTCGATATAGGTGAGGACCGTCTGCTTCAACTCGTCGAGATCGACGTTGCAGGCACGCATGACGGCCGCCGCCTCGGTGTCGTCGATCAGGGCGAGCAGCAAATGTTCAAGGGTTGCATATTCATGGTGCCGCTCATTGGCGAGCGTCAGCGCTTGGTGAAGCGCCTTTTCCAGGCCTTGGGAGAAAGCCGGCATGTTACCTCACTTCTTCTCCATCACGCATTGCAGCGGATGCTGATTCTGTCGGGCGAAATCCATGACCTGAGCCACTTTGGTCTCGGCCACCTCGAATGTATAGACCCCGCACTCGCCCACCCCATGATTGTGAACATGAAGCATTATGCGTGTGGCGGCTTCGCGGTCCTTCTGGAAAAAGCGCTCCAGCACGTGGACCACGAATTCCATGGGTGTGTAGTCGTCGTTAAGAATGAGGACCCGATACAGACTGGGCTTCTTGGTCTTGGTTTTTGTGCGCGTGATGACGGCCGTGCCGCGACCGGCCTCATTGCCGTTGCTGCCGTTCTGCATTCGCACCACGTAGCTCGTGGCAGTCAAACCTGTAGTCACGTAGTCCTGCCTCTTTCGAATCCTCATGCATGCTCGACATGTAGGTGTTCGATGGACGATTTTAAGCCCTTCTGTTTAGCTGACAATATGGCTAGGTGGCCAAACTTGACCGATTTTTCAAATCGTGAAGACCGCAGGCCCCCGATTTCGAGCTGGCATGAAAAAACCCGGCCGCGCGTTCGCGACCGGGTCTGTCTTTGCAAGCCCAGGGGCCGGCTCGGAATGTTCGTCGAATTTACTTCGCCTTGGCGACGATCGATTCGAACGGCTTGTAGGCTTCCTTGGCGAGTTCGGCATAGAGATCACCAAGCTTGGTGGCTTCGGTGACGAAGCTCTCATAGGACTGCTTGGCATAGTCGGACTGGATATCGATCGCCTTGTCCAGCGACTTGGCGGAAAAGAGCTTCTCAACAGCGGCGCTGCCGGCTTCGAAGCTTTTCTTGGTGTACTCGCCCGCCTCGGCGGCGATAGCCTGCGCACCCTTGGACAGCGAGGCGAAGCTCTTCAATCCGGTGTCCGCAAATTCCTTGCCGTATTTGCTGAAATCTTCATAGGTCTGGGTCATTTCACGCATTCCCTTGAACGGTTGCCTTGGACGATAGACGCGGCTTGTCCGGGCCGCGTTGTGCAATGCGTGTAAATATATTGTGCAGTGCACAAAAGTCAAGATTCCCGCGGCAATGCGGATCGTGAGCTGCCGGCAATCGCTAAGATTCGAATAAAGAGAAGCTCAATCCCACAGAAAATGGTGAACGCGGCGGTTACCATAAACGGATTGGTAACGCTGCCCGCGTTAGCGTGGCCGGAGGTGAGGCAGGACCCTTTGCCGCCTCCAAGGCAACGGAAATTCAAAGGAACTATCAGTGCGTAAGGCGTTGTCGGGCTTCGTTTCCAAATCCGCGTCCCCCCTCAAAACGATCATGATCCTCGCCATGGCGATGAGCTTCGTCGTCGCGGACGCGGCCTCATCCATGGCGGCCAAGTCGGCGGCCATCGTCATCGATGCCAAGACCGGCAAGGTGCTTTATTCGTCGGAGGCCGATGGCCGGCGCTATCCGGCGTCGCTTACCAAGATGATGACGCTCTATCTGACGTTCGAGGCGTTGGCGAAGGGCAGGATCAGCAAGAATTCCCCGGTCGTGTTCTCGGCCAATGCCGCTGCCGAACCGCCGACGAAGCTCGGCGTCAAGCGGGGCGGCTCGGTCACGGTCGAGACCGCGATCCTGTCGATGGTGACCAAATCGGCAAACGATTCCGCAACAGCGCTTGGCGAGATGCTCGGCGGCAACGAAGCCAATTTCGCCCGCATGATGACCGCCAAGGCGCGGGCGCTGGGCATGAGGGGAACCGTTTTCCGCAACGCCAACGGCTTGCCTGATCCCGGCCAGTTCACGACCGCGCGCGACATGGCGATGCTCGGCATCGCCCTGAGAGAGCATTTCCCGCAATATTACGGCTATTTCTCGCAGCGCTCCTTTCTTTACGGGCGGCAGCGCATCAACGGCCACAATCGTCTGCTCGGACGCATCAAGGGCGTCGACGGCATCAAGACCGGTTACACCCGCGCCTCCGGTTACAATCTGGTCTCCTCGGTCTCGGATGGCGATCGGCGCATCGTAGCGGTGGTCATGGGCGGCAGGTCCGGCGGCAGCCGCGACAGCCAGATGGCCGGGTTGATCAATGCCTACATGCCGCAGGCGTCGTCGCGCGGCGGCGGCGTGCTGGTTGCCAAGGCCGGCGGCAATCCGATTTCAGCCTTGGCCAAGGTGCTTCTACCGAAGCATGACGCGCCGACACCGGACAGTAAGCCGGACGACGATGCCGTTGCCTCTCTTGTCGAGGAAAATGCGCCCGTCGTTGAAGAGACCGCTCCGGTCGTTCAGGCCAAGAGGGTCAAGACGACGGCTGTGTCGACGGTGGACGACGTGGCGACAGCCCGGGTCGCCGCAGCCTATGCCGAACCGGCGGCAGAGGTCGATCCGGTCAGCACGGCGTCGGTGCCATCCGGCTGGGCAATACAGGTCGCCTCTTCGCCAAAACAGGCCGAAGCGAAGGCTTTCCTCGACAAGGCGACGAAGCAGGCGCCCTCCGTTCTGACCGATGCCTCCGGTTTCACCGTCGCCTTCGACAAGGACGGTGTCACCTACTACCGCGCCCGGTTCGGTGGTTTCGGTTCGAAGACGGCTGCCCGGAAAGCCTGCAACGCTTTGAAAAAGAAGAAGATCGAGTGCTACGCCGTCCAGCAGTAAGCGGCGCGCGAAACGATATCTTTCCCGAAGTTCTGCGTCGAAGGAGACTAGTTGTGATTGGAGAGCAAGACGTCCTTGGCTTCATTGATCCGCGCCGCCAGGAAAGACGTGCCACCGATATCGGGGTGCAGGCGCTGCATCAGGCGGCGGTGCGCCTTGCGGACATCCGCCGCGGCAGCCCCCGCTTCAAGACCAAGGATCTTGTAGGCCTCCTCCTTAGTCATGGCGCCAGAACCTGGCGCAACACCCAGCCCTTCGCCACCATTCGCATCAGCGTCTTTGCGCCAGATGGGAAATCTGCCGTCAAGATACGTCTCTAGCAATTGGCGGCTCTCCGGATCGCCGGAGAGTTCGCGATAGAGTTGCTGCAATTCGGCAAGCCCCATCGAGCCAAGCATCTTGCCTTCATGGCGCCCAGCCAGCACAAGGCCTTCGAGGCCGCCGGTATCGTGATCGAGTTCCATCTCAAGCGCCGCCGTACGAACTGTGGAACGCTTGCCTGGTGCCAGTTTTGCCGCCGGCCGATTCATGCGCATGGAGCCGTACCAGGCGAGCGCAGCCGACAGGATCAAGCCGCCGATGCCCTCGCGCCCGACCAGCAGCACGGCGACGCCGACCAGCCCGAGCAGCACAGGTCCAAGCGTCCTCATGCCGCCTGCAAGCTTCGCCGGATCGGCGCGCAGGAAGACAGTGACCGTGCCGAGAAACACCAGAAGCAATGCTACGAAAGCGATAATCGCGCCCATCAGTTTCCGCCGCCCCGCATATGCTCGATCATCAGCCGATCCTCCGGCCTGCCCCGGGCCTCCAGTGCTTTCAGCCCGCCGGTCGCAAACACGGCGACAGACGAAAGCAGGCCGGCCAACGTCGCGGCAGCCCGCCGATCGAACCGGAACCAGGCCCCTTTCGACAGCCGCGCAATTTCCTTGAACGCCTTTTCCGCAGCGTCATCATGGCCCTCCTGAAAGACGAAGACAGGAACGCCGTGCAGACCGAGGCTGCCGGCCTTTTCGGCCAGATCATCTATGTTTTCTTCCATCGCGTCGCCGATATAGACCAGCGCGTTGACCTTGGCCGCCGCCGTCTGTTTCAGCGCATGGGCGAGCACCTTGCCGATCTGGGTATGGCCGCTGCGGCAGTCGATGCGCGTCATCAGCTGTTTCAGAGCTTCGGTATCGGTGACGAATGCGGACGAGCGGCACTCGCCAAGGCCGCGAAAATAGACAAGTTGAACCTTGAGCGCCCCGGCCTTGCCGACGGCGTCGAACATCTCGGCCTGCAGCGCACAGGCGAGATCCCAGGTCGGCTGGCGGCTCATCGTCGCGTCGAGGGACAGGATCAGCCTACCTGAACCGGTGGCGGATGCAGCGAGCGTCCTTGCCTGACGGAGAAACGCGTCGATCTCGCCGGTGCTCGATTGAGACTCGACCGGCGCAGGATTGGCCTTTGCAGACACGGGCTGCTTCTTGTCGCTCATGACATTCAAGATGTGGCGTTGTTCCCCGGCTTGCAAGCCCAGATGAGGCGACCTGGAGGACCGGTGATGATGGCACCTGCGGACAACGCTTCGGCTGGTGGTCTTGGCGTTGCGTTTCTTGGCGTCAGAGCAGGCCGAGATCGGCAAGCTCACGCCTGAGCTTCGGCGGCATCTCGATCAGCCCGGCTTTGCCCTTGCCGAGATCGGCCGGCGCGTCCGCCGGCTTCAGGTAGCGCCACCCCTGGAATGCACGGCGCGGTTGCCAGTCAGTGCGCACGACCTCGGGATCGAGGATCAGATGGCAACGGCCGATGCCCTCGTCATCGGTGAAGGGCCGGATTTCGGTGATCAGCTGGCGGCATTGGACATTGCCCTTGATCACCCAGTAGAGCGAGCCGCCGCCGGTAATCTCGGCGCCACGCGTCGGCACCATGCGGGTGGTGTGGTAGTGCTCGGCCGGTTCGCCGGCGCGGCGCCGCTCGTCGAGACGGAAGGCAATCCACTCTTCCAGATCCTCGACGCTGTCACAGCCGACGCAAAGCTTTATGAGATTGAGAGACATCGTTTAAGGTTTAGTCCAGCACGCGAACGCGTCAACGGCCTGATCGACTTCTCCACAGTGGTGGTCCATGCCGCCAGATTGGCGCTCAACACTCCACGACATTGACGGCCAATCCGCCAAGGCTGGTTTCCTTGTACTTTTCGTTCATGTCGAGACCGGTCTGGCGCATCGTCTCGATCGCGGCATCGAGCGGCACGAAATGAACGCCGTCGCCCTTGATGGCCAGCGAAGCGGCGGTCACCGCCTTGACGGCACCAAGCGCGTTGCGCTCGATACACGGCACCTGCACCAGGCCGCCGACCGGATCGCAGGTCATGCCGAGATGATGTTCCAGCGCGATCTCGGCAGCATTCTCGACCTGCTCGGGCGTGCCGCCCATGACGGCGCACAATCCCGCCGCAGCCATTGCCGAAGCCGAACCGACCTCGCCCTGGCAGCCGACTTCCGCCCCCGAGATCGAAGCATTGGTTTTGATGATGCCGCCGACCGCCGCCGCCGTCAGCAGGAAATCGCGGATGCTGGGCTGGTCGGCTTCGGGATGGAAATGCAACCAGTAGCGCAGCACTGCGGGCAGAGTGCCGGCCGCCCCATTGGTTGGCGCGGTGACGACACGGCCGCCGGCAGCGTTCTCCTCATTGACCGCCATCGCATAGATCGACAGCCAGTCGTTGGCGAGCAGCGGGTTGGGCCGGTTCTGCTGCCATTGCTCCTGCAGCTTGTCGTGCAGCATCCGGGCACGGCGGCGCACCTTGAGTCCGCCCGGCATGATGCCGTCTTGCGACAGGCCGCGCTCGATGCAGCCCTTCATGGCGCTCCAGATGCCGTCGAGGCCGGCGTCGAGCTCCCCGCGCGACATCTGCGTCTCCTCGTTGACGCGCTTCATCTCGGCAATGGAAAGCCCGCTTTTCGCTGCCATGGACAGCATTTCGACGGCGTTCTTGAACGGATATGGAACCTTCTTGCCTTCGGTTGTCGCCGAGCCCCTCGCCTTCATCCGCTGCAATTCTTCCTCAGAAACGACAAAGCCGCCGCCGATCGAATAGTAGACGCGCCTCAGCAGCAACCGGTCGCCGGCATCATAGGCAGAGAAGGCCATGCCGTTGGCGTGACCCGGCAGTGGCGTCTTGCGATCCAGCACAAGATCCGTTGCCGGGTCGAAACGGTAGGACGAATGGCCGCGCGGCGAAATCCGCTTCTCGGCGGCGATGCGAGCGACGATGCCGTCTGCTAGGTCGGGATCCACCGTCTGCGGCGTCTGGCCGGCGAGGCCGAGCACCACGGCACGATCGGAGCCATGGCCGATGCCGGTATAGGCGAGCGAGCCATGCAGGCTGGCCGCGATCCGGTCGACCTTGGCGCCGGCCGGGCGCGGCCAGTCGTCTCCCGCAATCTCGTCGAGAAACCGCCGCGCGGCCGTCATCGGCCCCATCGTGTGCGAACTCGATGGGCCGATGCCGATCTTGAACAAGTCGAAAACCGAAAGGAACACGTGGGCGTTTTCTCCTGGGACCCTGTTGAGGTCTACATATAGGAATTCCCATGATGTTTTCCGCTGTTTTAAGGACCGCGGCGCTGCACCTGCCGACCTTGTTTGCTCCGGCAGCGACATTCCAGCTTCGACCATCGAAGCGCCCCCTCCGCCTGTGGTAAAAGCAACGCATGAGCGATTCCTTTCACCTATCGACGGCCGACCTTGCGGCGCTGGGGTTCTTCCTTACCGCGTGGGTGCTGCATACGCTCGCCGCCGACGGAATGCTGGTCAGCCGCATGTCGCTGACGAGGGCTATGAACGCGCAGCGCGAGGCCTGGATGCGGACCATGGCCGAACGCGAGATCCGCATCGTCGACACCGCTATCATGAGCGGGCTGCAACAGGGGACCGCCTTCTTTGCCTCCAGTTCGCTGATTGCGATCGGCGGCTGTTTTGCCCTGCTCGGCGCCTCCGATCAGGTTCTGACCGTGCTGAGCGACCTGCCGTTTGGCGCCACGTCCTCACGCGCGGCCTTCCAGACGAAGGTGTTCGGGCTGGTGCTGATCCTGGCCTTTTCCTTCTTCAAGTTCGGCTGGGCTTACCGGCTGTTCAACTATTGCTCGATCCTGATCGGCGCCGTGCCGATTCCAGATGGCGAGGCGTCGCGCAATCCGGTCACCGAAACGGCGGTGTGGCGTGCCGCGCGCATGAACATGCTGGCCGGAAAGCATTTCAATTCGGGCCTGCGCGGCGTGTTCTTCTCGATCGGCTATCTTGGTTGGTTCGTCGATCCCACCGTCTTCGTGCTATCGACGCTGCTGCTTCTGGCGGTACTGGTGCGCCGCCAGTTTTTCTCGGCGGCGCGGCAGGCGGTGCTCGGTCAGCCGCCCGGTCCGGGGAAAGGCCGATCGATGCGGCCCGACAGCCAATAAGCGGTGAGCCCTATCCATTCGCGGATCGCAACAGTGGTGACCTCCAGCCAGTCGCCGGGATAAGGCAAGGTGCCGATGCTTTCCTTGCCGGAAGTGCGATAGTCGACCGGCCACGGAACGGTCGAAAAGCCGGCTTTGTCGAACAGCGCCTTGGCGCGTGGCATGTGGAAGGCCGAGGTCACCAGCAACCAGGTCTCGCCCGGTTTCGGCGTCACCAGTTCCCTGGTAAAGACAGCGTTCTCGTAGGTGTTGCGGGATTTGTTCTCGAGGATCAGCCGATCGGCCGCCACGCCGAAAGCGGCAAAAAAACGCGGCGCGGTATCTGCATCGCCTTCGCCGCCGCGGAACGTTTCGATGCTGCCACCGGAGATAACGACTTTCGCTGTCGGGAACCGCCGCGCCAGCACGGCCGCCTCGACCATCCGGTCGCCGCTGGAGTTCATTTCATAGCCGCCACGCACCAGATTGACGGCGCCATCCAGACTGCCGCCAAGCACTATGATACCGTCAACCTTTTCCGGCAGCGGCGGCCTGGGGAAGCGTTCCTCCAGCCGATTGAGCATCATGGGGCCGAGCGGGCTCCATATCGAAACCGCCAGAATGAGGAAGGCAAGAGCGCTGCCGGCGGTCGCCAACCGTCGCCGCCCGAACATCGCCGCGATCAGCCCCGCCAGCAGCAGGAAGATCGCGAGATTCAACGGCTCGACGAAGAACCCGAGAACCTTGGAGACATAGAAGAACATCCCTCACCCCCTCAAGATGAGAAACGATCCTACCACCATTTTTCCGGCTGAAATGTGCCCGCCGCCTGTTCGATGACATGGGCGGTCTGGAACAGCGTTTCCTCGTCGAAGGGCCGGCCGATCAGCTGCAGGCCGAGCGGCAGCCCCTTGGCGTCGAGCCCGGCTGGAACCGCTATGCCGGGCAAGCCGGCCATGTTCACCGTCACCGTAAAAATGTCGTTGAGATACATCTTGACCGGGTCGGCGGCCATGTCCTCGTCGGCGATGCCGAAGGCAGCGGAAGGCGTTGCCGGCGTCAGGATGACGTCGACGCCTGCTGCGAACACATTTTCGAAATCGCGCTTGATCAGGTTGCGAACTTTCTGCGCCTGCAGATAGTAGGCATCGTAATAGCCGGCGGAAAGCACATAGGTGCCGATCATGATGCGGCGCTTGACCTCACGCCCGAAGCCGGCGGCGCGGGTCTTTTCATACATGTCGACAATGTCCTTGCCGGGCACGCGCAACCCATAGCGGACGCCGTCGTAACGAGCGAGGTTGGACGAGGCTTCGGCCGGCGCCACGATGTAATAGGCCGGCAGCGCATATTTGGTGTGCGGCAGCGAGATATCGACGATCTCGGCACCAGCATCCCGCAGCCAGGCAATGCCTTTCTGCCACAGCGCCTCAATCTCCGCGGGCATGTCGTCGACACGATATTCCTTGGGAATGCCGACCTTCATGCCCCTGATCGGGCGGCCGATCGCCGCCTCGTAGTCCGGCACCGGCAGGTCAACGGACGTCGTGTCCTTCGGGTCGACCGAAGCCATCGACTTCAACAGGATCGCGGCATCGCGCACGTCGCGCGCGATCGGCCCGGCCTGGTCGAGCGACGAGGCGAAGGCTACGATCCCCCAGCGCGAGCAGCGGCCATAGGTCGGCTTGATGCCGACTGTGCCAGTGAAGGCGGCGGGCTGGCGGATCGAGCCGCCGGTATCGGTGGCGGTGGCGCCGGCGCACAGGAAGGCCGAGACCGCTGATGCGGAGCCACCGGACGAACCGCCCGGCACCAGTTGGGCATTGTCCAACGTGCGCGCGGTCCTGGTGCCGCCCGCCGAAACGAAGCCGCCCTCACCCTGATGCGTCGTCGGCATCACCACCGTGTCGAGGCGCGAACGCCGCCACGGGTTGATGACCGGCCCGTAATACGAGGTCTCGTTGGACGAGCCCATGGCGAACTCGTCCATGTTGAGCTTGCCGAGCATGACGGCGCCATCCGCCCAAAGATTGGCGGTGATAGTCGATTCATAGCGCGGCTTGAAGCCATCCAGCACATGGCTGCAGGCCTGGGTGTGGACACCTTCGGTGCCGAACAAATCCTTGATGCCGAGCGGGATACCCTCGAGCGACTCGCCCTCGCCCTTGGCCAGTTTCGCGTCGGAGGCCTTGGCCATGTCGCGCGCCTTGTCGTCGGTGACCACGACGTAGGCATTGAGCGCCGGATTGGCTCGCTCGACCGCCGATAGATAAGCCTCGGTGATTTCGGTGGCGGTGATCTCCCTGGAGCGCAATTTGGCGCGGGCCTGCGAAATCGTCAGCTGGGTAAGGTCGCTCATCAGGCAAGGCTCTTTTCGTAAAACACCGACCACTCGGAATCGGGATAATCCAGTACCGGGCCGCAACGCGAAAAACCGGCGCGTTCGTAGACGGTCCAGGCGGCGGGATGACGGTCGCCCGTCTCCAGCACCAGACGCTTAAGCCCTTCTTGGCGCGCCAGCGCCTCGATACGCTCGACAATCTTCGCGCCGATCTTGTGGCCGCGATGCGAAGGTCGCGTATACATGCGCTTGACCTCGCCTACGACAGCATCGTGGCGCTTCAGTGCGCCGCAACCGATGGCAAGGCCGTTGTCGCGGGCGATGAAGACGGTCGTGTCGCGGTCCGCCATCTGCTCGACCGTCAAATGGTAGCAATGCTCCGGCGGCGTCAGCTCCAGCAATGTGGCGTTGAGCTCCTCGACCAGCCCACGCACATCGTCCTGCAGCGGCGTCTCCGTGGCGATCTCGATTGCCATCGGCCAGCTACTCCACGACCTTAGGCACAAGGAAGAAATTCTCTTCGGTCGCCGGTGCATTGGCGACGATGTCGGCTGCCTTGCCGCCGTCGGTGACGACGTCCTGGCGCTTTTTCATTGCCATCGGCGTGACCGAGGTCATCGGCTCGACGCCGGAAACATCGACCTCGTTCAACTGCTCGACAAAGCCCAAAATGGCGTTCAATTCGCCGGTCATGCGCTCTGCATCCTCCTCGCTCACCGCAATACGGGCAAGATGCGCGACGCGCTTCACGGTTTTTATATCAACGGACATGTTTGTGCCTCGGGGAAAACCAGCGCTATAGCGGCGCGGCGCGTGCCGCGCAACATGCATCGTGCCTTCAACTGCCCTATGGCATCGCCACGCCGTCGCAGAGGAAATAACTGCCGCCGTTGCCGCTCTGCTCGCCTTCGTCGGCGGCAGGCCGAACCGATACCAAGTCGATCTGCTTCGGGCTCATCTGTGTCAGTGAGAGAACATCGGGAAAGACGTAGCCCGGCTCCTGGCATATAGCGGTCACCGCCCAGCTTGGTGAGCGTGTCGCTTTGGTGATCTGCAGGAATTCACAATTATATTCGATGCTTTCCAGGCCATTTGCCGACAGCACGATATTGCCGCCCTCGATCACCGTCTGCAGCGTATCCTTTTTGGCCTGCGCGCAGAGGTCCTCCGATTGCAGATAGACGCCCTCGATGAAATTTTCCGCGGCCAGCGTCGGCGACGCGGCAACCAGCATGGAAATGCAAAGAGAATTTCTCAAGCGCATCGTATCGTTCCGGACCGGCTTTCTTTACACCGTAATCGTCTCGCCGATCTTCGGCAACGCAACTTTCACACCGGATCCATCCAGCCCGGCCACGAATTTGTCGGCGGTCTGATCGATCATCGGAAATGTGCCGAAGTGAGCGGGAACGACCGTCTCGAACTTGAAGAAACGCTGGCAGGCAAGGGCTGCTACCGCGCCACCAATGGTGAAGCGGTCGCCGATCGGCACGATGCCGATCTTCGGTTCGTGCAACTCGTTGATCAGCGCCATGTCGGAAAAAATGTCGGTGTCGCCCATATGATAAAGCGTCTTGTCCTCGGGAAAGTGCAGGACGAGCCCACCAGGATTGCCGAGATAGGTATTCTGGCCACCCTCGCCCGGAAAGGACGATGAATGCAGAGCCTGAACGAAGGTGGTGGTGAAGCCGCCGCAATCGACGGTGCCGCCGATATTGCCGGGATTGATCTGCTTGTCACCGACGCCCTTGCCGACCAGGTACATGCAAATCTCGAAATTGGCGACCAGCATCGCGCCGCTCTTCTTGAGCACTTCGATGGCGCCGCTGATGTGGTCGCTGTGGCCATGGGTGAGCAACACGTGCGTGATCCCTTCGGCCGGCCCTTCCCAGCCGCCCGTCCATGACGGATTGCCGACCAGATAGGGGTCGATGAGGATTTTCGCGCCTTCGATTTCGATTCGGAATGCCGAATGTCCGTACCAGGTCAGTTTCATCAATGCTTTCCTCGATTTTTGCTTCGGTAGAGGATAGAACGCCGACGGCGAAATTAAAGTGCCGCGCACGCTTTGCGCGTATAGGACGTGCGGCGTCGCGGTCAAAGGAAAAGCGGTTGGGCATCATCACCATCGAGGAGTTGCCGGCCCGGCTTGGCGGCGGCAAGACCCTGGCCGGTCTCGACCTCGGCGACAAGACAATCGGCGTGGCGGTTTCCGACCGCGGCTTGTCGTTCGCCCACCCGCGCCCTGTCATCATGCGCAGGAAATTCTCGCTCGATGCCGCAGTGCTGCTCGCTCTGCTACAGAAGGAAAATGCCGGCGCCGTGGTGATCGGCCTCCCCATCAACATGGACGGCTCCGAAGGCCCGCGCGCCCAAAAATCCCGCGCTTTCGTGCGCAACATGGCTGGATTGACCGATCTGCCCTTCCTCTTTTGGGACGAACGGCTGTCGACGGTGGCGGCCGAGCGGACGCTGATCGAGATGGATTTTTCCCGCAAGAAACGCGCCGGCAAGATCGATTCTGCGGCGGCCGCTTTTATCCTCCAAGGTGTTCTCGACCGGCTTCAGGCGCTCGGCGTCGATGCCTGGTCGAAATAGCGGTTGCGCATCGCCGTGATCCAGCCACCAATCGCCTTGCGGCGGCGAAATGCCCAGAACGCCACCAGCAGCAGCCCATCGAACACGCAAGCTTTCGCCACCATGCCCGGAATAAGCGCCGGATCAACGCCGAGCATCTGTCCATAGAGCTGGAAGACGAGATCGTGTAATTGGCGGCTCAGGATGACATAGCCGAAATTGATGTCGTTGAGCGACAGAAAGAACCAGCCCCAAAACAAGAGGAGCGGAGCCGCCCACAGCGCGAACAAGGTGCGCATCAGCGGTCATCCCTCGAATCCAGCCGGCCGGAAATGCGGGCAAGCGAGGAATTATGCGCCGCTGCCTTGGCCATGACATGCGCGGCCGCTCGGATTTCGCCGGTCCCTGGAACTGCCGCGGCAACGGTCGACCGCCGCTCCGCGAGCATCGCGACATAGGACGCCAGAAGTGCCGCCAATTGCACCGCGACAATCATGAACAGCCCATTGATGCCTTGCGCGGCGCCGCCGATGACGATCAGCGACAGCACGCCCAAGGCGGAAATGGAGGCGATTCGCATGACGCTATCGGCGGGATCCGGGTTGGTCGTGTCGCTGGTCAGTGCTTCAACAAAGGCCCAGCAGAACAGCACCGCGACGACAAGCAGTGCCACGGCGAGCGGCGCCACGACGACGGCGTTTTCGAGATCGGCAGATCGAGTGTTCTGGACGGGAACGCCCAGTACGCCAAGGGCCGTCGCCACGCCTCGATTCCCGTCGATGCAAATGAACGCCAGCAGGGCGAAAACGGTCGCCCAATGCAATGCCAGAAAAGAGCTCAGAATATGCCGCATGACGCTCCTGCTTCGCAGGGCAAAGCCGCTCAAGCTGAACAATCCTTGCCTTAACCATAACACTGGGCTTTGCCACCGGCCGCCGCAATGGAAACCATTCGTTAAGGTTAACGGCCATTCACAGGGTCGCGAGAGCGGCAGCGAATTGGGCGACGGCCCTTAGTTGATCGGCGGGTAGAGCGTATCGATGATCATGCGCGCATCATGGCGGGAATCGATCATGCCATAGGTATTGCGCCACTGGCCGGCGAGGCGCGTTTCGACGAAGGCGTCGGCGATCCGCCCTGCCCCCAGCCTGCGAAGCTCTGCCGCCGCCGCCGACAATGCCAATTGCTCGGTCAAGAGCCGCGCCGAGCCCTCGTCGGTTGCTGCGACCTGCATTGCTGCCTTGAGCACGCCGACGGTGCCGCGTCCGCCGGCGCCGAGATCGCGGTCGATGCCGGCCAGCACGTCGTCGAACAGGCCTGGCGCGCGGCCGAGCACGCGCAACACGTCGAGCGCCATGACGTTGCCTGAACCTTCCCAGATCGCGTTGACCGGAGCTTCGCGATAGTAGCGGGCGAGCGGCCCCTCCTCGACATAGCCATTGCCGCCGAGGCACTCCATCGCTTCATAGAGCAGCGGCGGCGCAATCTTGCAGACCCAGTATTTGACGACCGGCGTCATGGCGCGGGCGAAGGCCGCCTCGCCGCGGTCGCCGGCCGCCTCGTCGAAGGAGCGCGCCAGCCGGAACGACAGCGCGGTAGCGGCGGCAACGTCGAGCGCCATATCGGCCAGCACACGCTGCATCAGCGGCTGCTCGATCAGATTGGTTCCGAACACCTTGCGGTGGCGCGTGTGGTGGACAGCCTCGGCCAGTCCGGCCCGCATGATCGCTGACGAGGCGACGGCGCAGTCGAGCCGCGTCAGGGTCACCATGTCCATGATCGTCTTCACGCCCGCGCCGGGCTCGCCGACCATCTCGCCGATGGCATTGACGAATTCCACCTCCGACGAGGCATTGGATCGATTGCCGAGCTTGTCCTTCAGCCGTTGAAAACGGAAGCCGTTGCCGGATCCGTCGCCGAGCAAGCGGGGCACGAGAAAGCACGATAGTCCCTCCGGCACCTGTCCGAGCACCAGGAAGGCATCCGACATCGGCGCCGACATGAACCATTTGTGGCCGGTCAGGCGATAAAACCCGCTGCCCGCGCGCTCGGCCCTGGTGACGTTGGCACGGACATCGGTGCCGCCTTGCTTCTCGGTCATGCCCATGCCGAGTGTCAGCCCGGCTTTTTCGACCGGAGGCTTTTGGCTTTGATCGTATTTGCGCGTCGTCACCCGAGGCGCCCATTCGCGAAACAGCTTCGGGCTGGCCATCAGTGCTGCCAGCGAAGCGCTGGTCATGGTGATCGGGCAGAGATGTCCGGTTTCGAGCTCAGCCGTGAGGTAAAAGCGTGCAGCGCGCACCTGGTGGCGGCGGCCGATCTCGGCGTCGCCATTCTCCCAGACCGACGAATGCAGCCCGTTGGCAACAGAGCGGCGCATGAGCGCGTGATAGGCGGGATGGAACTCGACCTGGTCGATGCGCCGGCCCTGGCGGTCATGGGTCCTGAGCTTCGGCATCTCGACATTGGCAAGACGGGCCAGTTCCTGCGCCTCATGGGTCAGAACGAAACGGCCAAGCCCGTCGAGGTCCTTGCGCACTGGATCGGAAAAGCGCTCGGCAAGCTGGATCAGCAACGGATCGCCCCGCCAGGCGTTGCCGCCGGCCAGCGGCGGCGGCTGGTTGGTCACGTCGTCAGTCACGCTTCGTCCTTATCACCTGAAGGCTGCGAATCCAAAGCCAAGGCGGTTTATAGCCTATGGCCAGCGGCGCGCGACGAAAATACCGGGGAGAACCAATCCAATCCCAAGCCGGTGCTTGCAGCCGCGGAGCCTCCCCCCTATAGCAGCGACTTGAGATGACCGACGCATCGTCCCTGCCGCTTTATCCCCACCGCCATCTTCTGGGCATCCGCGATCTTTCCCCTGCCGACATCGAGCTTCTGCTCGACCGGGCGGACAGGGCCGTTGCCATCTCGCGGCAGTCGGACAAGAAGACATCGACGCTGCGCGGCCGCACCCAGATCAATCTCTTCTACGAAGCCTCGACCCGTACGCAATCGTCATTCGAGCTGGCCGGCAAACGGCTCGGCGCCGATGTCATGAACATGTCCGTAGCGAGTTCGTCGGTGAAAAAGGGCGAGACGCTGATCGATACGGCGATGACGCTGAATGCCATGCGTCCCGACATATTGATCATCCGCCATCAATCGGCCGGCGCGGCAGCACTTCTCGCCCAAAAAGTCGGCTGTTCGGTGGTCAATGCCGGCGACGGCGCCCATGAGCACCCTACCCAGGCGCTGCTCGACGCACTAACCATCCGCCGCGTCAAGGGTCCGTTGTCGAAGCTGATCGTGGCGATCTGCGGCGACATCCTGCATTCGCGCGTGGCCCGCTCCAACATCATCCTGCTCAACGCGCTTGGTGCCCAGGTCAGGGTCGTCGCCCCTTCGACGCTTTTGCCCGCCGGCATCGAGAAGATGGGCGTCATCGTCACCCGTTCCATGGCCGAGGGTCTGAAGGACGCCGACGTGGTGATGATGCTGCGCCTGCAGCGCGAACGCATGGAAGGCGCTTTCGTACCGTCGGTGCGCGAATATTTCCGCTATTTCGGCCTCGACGCGGAGAAGCTGAAGGCGGCCAAGGACGGTGCGCTGGTCATGCATCCCGGCCCGATGAACCGCGGCGTCGAGATCGCCTCCGAGATCGCCGACGGCCCGCAAAGCGTTATCCAGGAACAGGTTGAGATGGGCGTCGCCGTGCGCATGGCGGTTATGGAAGCGCTGCTCGACCCCCGTCGAAACCACGAGGGCCGCGCCAGATGAGCATAACGGTCTTCAGCCGGGCCCACATCGTCGACCCGTCGCGCGGCATCGATGAGGTCGGCACCGTCATCGTCGAAGGCCGCAAAATCGTTGCCGCCGGCAAGGCGGCTTTGAACCAGGGCGCGCCCGAAGGCGCCACCATCATCGACTGCGCCGGCAAGACTATCATTCCTGGATTGATCGACGCGCGCGTCTTCATCGGCGAACCCGGCGGCGAACACCGGGAGACCATTGCTTCGGCGAGCATCGCTGCGGCGGCCGGCGGCGTCACCTCAATCGTCATGATGCCCGATACCGACCCGGTGATCGACAATGTCGCACTGGTCGAGTTCGTGCTGCGCACCGCCAAGGACACCGCAATCGTCAACATCTTGCCGGCAGCAGCGATCACCAAGGGGCTGGAAGGCCGCGAGATGACCGAATTCGGCCTGCTGCGCGAGGCCGGCGCGGTCGCCTTCACCGATGGCCGGCATTCTATTGCCAGCGCGCTGGTGATGCGCCGCGCGCTGACCTATGCGCGCGATTTCGGTGGCGTCATCGCGCATGAAACCCAAGACGCCGACCTCGCTTCGGCCGGCGTGATGAACGAAGGCCTTTACGCAAGCTGGCTTGGCCTTGCCGGCATTCCGCGCGAAGCCGAATCGATCCCCCTGGAGCGCGATCTCGCGTTGGCTCGGCTGACCGGCGGCGCCTATCACGCTGCCAAGATTTCGACGGCTATGGCGGCAAACGCGGTAGCGCGCGCAAAAGCCGATGGCGCCAACGTCACATCAGGCGTGTCGATCCACAATCTGTCGCTCAACGAGAATGATGTCGGCGAGTACCGCACCTTCTTCCGGCTGACGCCGCCGCTGCGCGCCGAGGAAGACCGGCTGGCGATGATCGAAGCGATCAAGGACGGCACCATCGATCTCATCGTCTCCTCGCACGACCCGCAGGACGTCGACACCAAGCGCCTTCCCTTTGCCGATGCCGCGGCCGGCGCCATCGGCCTGGAAACGCTGCTAGGCGCAGCGCTGCGGCTCTATCACAATGGCGACGTGACGCTGCTCCGGCTGGTCGAGACACTGTCGACCGCGCCGGCAAGATTGTTCGGCCTGCCCGGCGGCACGCTGAAACCGGGGGTATTGGCCGACCTTTCGCTCGTCGATCTGGACGAGCCATGGGTCGTCAGCGAGAGCGGCATCCGCTCACGCTCGAAAAACACCTGTTTCGAAGGCGCACGACTGCAAGGCAAGGTCTTGCAAACGATGGTGGCGGGCCGCACAGTGTTTTCGGCCTAGGACGAAAACAGGCGTCACGGCTTAAAATCCGCTCAGCCAAGGAAAGTTCGGGGGAACAATGGCTTACAGTCCCGTCTTGGCATTGGTGTTCGGCTATCTTCTCGGCTCGATCCCGTTTGGCCTGCTGATCACCCGTGCCGCCGGCCTCGGCGACGTGCGCAACATCGGCTCCGGCAACATCGGCGCCACCAATGTGCTGCGCACCGGCAACAAGAGCTTGGCCGCGGCCACGCTTCTGCTCGACGCCCTTAAAGGCACCGCGGCGGTGCTGATCGCAGGCCGCTTTGCGCCCGAGCTCGGACTTTGGGCCGGCTTCGGCGCGTTTTTAGGTCATCTCTTTCCGGTCTGGCTCGGCTTCAAGGGGGGCAAGGGTGTCGCCACTTACCTTGGCGTGCTGATCGGCCTTGCCTGGCAGGCGGCGCTGATCTTCGCCGTCGTCTGGCTGGCGGTGGCCTTCCTGTTCCGCTTCTCCTCGCTTGCGGCACTGACGGCATCAGTCGTGGTGCCCATGGCGCTGTATTTCCTGAGCACGCCGCAGATTGCCGGGCTTTTCGCGGCGATGAGCCTAATCGTCATCGTAAAGCACCGCGCCAACATTGCGCGGCTGCTTGCCGGCACCGAGGGTAAGATCGGGGCCAAGGAGTGAGCGAGCCCGACGCCGGGCCGCGCCTCAGCGACCGGCAGCGGCTGAGCTGGCTTCGTCTGATCCGCACGCCGAATGTCGGCCCGGCTTCCTTTCGCGACCTGATCAACCGGTTCGGTTCGGCCGAAGCAGCGCTATCGATGCTGCCCGAGCTGATGATTTCGGGTGGCGCCAAAAAAATCGTCCGCATCCCGTCCATTGCCGAGACCGAGGCGGAGCTGGAGACCGCCCGGCGGGCTGGCGCCCGCTTCGTCGGCATCGGCGAAGCGGATTATCCGCCGCTGATGAAAAGCATGGATCATCCGCCGCCGCTGCTCGCGGTCAGGGGCAATAGCGCGGTGTTCCGCTTGCCAGCGGTCGCCATCGTCGGCGCTCGCAACGCATCGCTGGCCGGCATCAAGATGGCGCGGATGCTGGCGGCGGATCTCGGCCGCGACGGCTATGGCATCGTCTCCGGCCTAGCGCGCGGCATCGATACGGCCGCGCACCAGGGCAGCCTTGCGACTGGCACAATCGGCGTGCTCGCCGGCGGCCTCGATTTGCCCTACCCGCCCGAAAATGCCGGCCTGTGCGACGAGATCGCCGAGCGCGGCGGCGCCATCATTTCCGAAATGCCGTTTGGCTGGCAGCCGCGCGCACAGGATTTTCCGCGCCGCAACCGGCTCGTCGCCGGTGCTGCATTGGGATTGGTGGTGGTCGAGGCCGCACAGCGCTCCGGCTCACTGATCAGCGCCCGGCTTGCCGGCGAGATGGGCCGGCTGGTCTTTGCCGTTCCCGGTTCGCCGCTCGATCCGCGCGCCGCCGGCACCAATGGCCTGCTCAAGGACGGCGCAACCCTTGTCACCGAGGCCGCCGATATCACCAGCGCGGTCGCGCCGCTGGTCGGCGCCTGGGCCCCAAGGACATCGCCGCTTGAGGAGCCGCCCGACTTTTCGGCAACGCCGCCGCCGCGCGAGGACGACCGCGACCGCGTCGTCGAGGCGCTCGGCCCGACGCCAGTGGCGGTAGACGAGATCATCCGCCACACCGGCCTGCATCCCGCCCAAGTGTTCATGGTGCTGCTGGAGCTCGACCTCGCCGGACGGCTCGAGCGCCATGCCGGCGGTAATGTCTCGCTGATTTGACCGAGAGCTTGCGCATGTCCCGGCACGCAATTCCGACGTGATTCCATGACTGATCTAGGTGAGAAGCCAAAGCAGACGCTGTTCACTCGTACGACGGCCCTCGTTTGGGCAGCGTTGAGCGTCATGCTGGCGCTGAAATGGTCGATGGATCTCGGCATGCTGGGTTTTCCCGACGGCTACATAACGCCCTTCGCAAGAGCGACCAGCACGCTTTTGGGCATTCTGACCGCAGCCTGCATGGCCCAGGGTCTCTACTTTTCTTGGCCGGTGTGTTGGGCAGGAAGGTAAGCACTGCCCGTCTCGGTGTACAAATCCTTGCCGCAGCAGTTCTCACCGTGGCGCTAGTGCTTATCGTGAAGGATTGTCCGCATTCACAGCTGTGCAGCAGAGCCTATGAGGCGCTCACCGGCACGATGATGGACGATGGAGCGGGCGGCTAAAGCCACTGCATGCGTTCGGCACGAGGTTGTCACCCATGTCTTAGGTACAAACTGTTACCCATGTCTCCGGGCCGTACAATCTTGATTTTGGTGAGCGCGATGGGATTCGAACCCATGACCTACTGATTAAAAGTCAGTTGCTCTACCGGCTGAGCTACGCGCTCCCGCGGGCTCAGAAAGGCCGCCCTCGAAATTGCGCGGAACATAGGGAGAGTGCCTCTGCCGGTCAACCGGAAAAAGACGGCTCTCAATTCCGGACTGTCCTGCAGTGTCATCATGCCTTGCGGAGCGCTTCGGCGTCGACGGAACGGCCTCGTTCTCGCGCAAGACCGAAGCTCGCCCTCTATGCCGACAAAGGCAAGCAGCAAATCGGAAGAACCTTTGCGGATCAGCAACTTGGGATTTTTGGCGGAACAATTTGCGCAGCCTGCCCGTTTCCCGCGATAAGGGACATGCGTTTCAAGGAGAAGACCATGAATAGGATCATGTCGGGCCTGCTGGCGACCACTCTTTCGATCTCATTCGCTGCCGCGGAGATCGTGCCAGTCAACGCTCAGCCCAGCTATGCGCCCCCGGCCCAGGGGCTCACCTCGAATGTCCAGACCGTCCAGTACGAGCCGTGGCGGAGGCACCGGAGTTTCAATCGCGATTTCTCGCGTCGCGATTTCTCCCGGCGCAGTTTTGCGCGTAACGACGGCATGTATTGGCGCGGCCATCGCGGCTATCGCGAATATCGTCGCGGCTATCGCCGTCACGGCGATTTCTGGTTCCCGCTGGCTGCGTTTGCTACCGGAGCGCTGATTACCGGCGCGATCGTCAACCAGAATCGTGTCTATCGTGGCGATGCCCACGTGCAGTGGTGCTATGACCGTTATCGGAGCTATCGCGCTTCTGACAACACTTACCAGCCCAACTACGGTCCGCGCCGGCAGTGCCGGTCGCCTTACTGAGTCCTAGATTAGAGGCTGCAAGCCCGCGCCCGAAACGGCGCGGGTTTTTCATTACTGCGAATCCCGGGGCATCGGGGCATCCCTGCCTATTGCGTACTTAGCGTCCTGCGCACAGCGTGGCGCCAACCGGCCAGCTTGGCGGCACGTGTCGAAGCATCCATGTCCGGCTTGAACCGGCGCTCGAGCGCCCAACTCCTGGCGAATTCCCGCGCCTTCGGCCAGACACCGGCCTTCGAGCCGGCCAGCCATGCCGCACCAAGCGCAGTCGTCTCGAGAATTGTCGGCCGGTCTACCGGCGCATCGAGAATGTCGGCCAGCCGCTGCATGGTCCAGTCCGACGCCACCATGCCGCCATCGACCCTAAGCACGGTCTTGGCCGAGGCGGCCTTCCAGTCCTTGCGCATGGCGTCAAGCAGGTCGCGTGTTTGGAACGCAACGGATTCCAGTGCCGCGCGGGCAAATTCCGCCGGCCCCGAATTGCGGGTCAGCCCGAAGATGGCGCCGCGCGCTCCGGCATCCCAGTGCGGTGCCCCGAGCCCGACGAAAGCCGGCACAAGATAGACGTTCTGCGTCGGATCGGCTTCCGCTGCCAATTTGCCGCTATGCTCGGCCTTGCCGATTACCTTGATGCCGTCGCGCAGCCATTGCACGGCGGCGCCCGCGATAAAGATCGAGCCTTCCAGAGCGTAGGTGGTCTTGCCGTTCAGCCTGTAGGCGATGGTGGTCAAAAGCCGGTTCTTCGAACGCACCAGATCGCTGCCGGTGTTGAGCAGCGCGAAGCAACCGGTGCCGTAGGTGGATTTCATCATGCCTGGCTCGAAACAGGCTTGGCCGATCGCCGCCGCATGCTGGTCGCCGGCCACACCGAGGATTCTGATCTCTGCACCAAACAGGCTTTTGTCGGTGATTCCAAAATCATCGGCACAATCTTTCACCTGCGGCAGCATTCTTGCAGGTATGCCGAAAATGGCCAGCAGCTCGTCGTCCCAAGCGTTTTGTTCGATGTTGTAGACCAGTGTGCGCGAGGCATTGGTGGCGTCAGTGGCGTGGACCTTGCCGCCAGTCAGGCGCCAAATCAGGAAACTGTCGATGGTGCCAGCCAGCAGTTCGCCCTTCTCGGCACGTTTTCTGGCGCCCTTCACCTTGTCCAGCATCCAGGCGATCTTGGTGCCGGAGAAATAGGGATCGAGCAGCAGGCCGGTCTTTTTCGTGAATTTCTTCTCCAGCCCCAGCTTCTTCAGTTTCTGGCACAGCGGCGCGGTGCGGCGGTCCTGCCAGACAATCGCGTTGTGGATCGGCTTGCCGGTCTCCTTGTCCCAGATGACGACCGTTTCGCGCTGGTTGGTGATGCCGATCGCGGCGACTTCCGCTGCGTTGCGGCCGGCTGTCTTCAGCGCGGCTTTCACCGTTTCCACGACGCTTGCCCATATCTCCTCGGGATCGTGCTCGACCCAGCCGGAGGCCGGATAATATTGGGTGAATTCCTTTTGCCCGCTGCCGACGACCTTCATCTTGTCGTCGAACAGGATCGCCCGGCTCGATGTCGTCCCCTGGTCGATTGCAAGGATATATCCGGTCATTCTCTCTCCCGTCGAAGCGAGTTCAAAGGTGCTGCGATGTCTCGACCCCGGATGGCGCGGAGCCGTTCACGCAAACAGGGGAGACGGCAACATGCCGCCTCCCCTGAGCATGGCGATGCGGGCGCGGACGCCCGCATCAAACGGTCCTATTGCTGCCAGCTCTTCACCAGCTCGTCGTAGTTGATGGTGACCGGCTTTTCCTTCTCGTTCTCGATCTTGAGCTGAGGAGCGAGATTGCCCTTCTTGACCGCGTCCGTATTCCAGTAGGCGAGGTCATGCTCTTCGGCCATCTTCGGGCCAATATCGCCCTGGACGCCCGACTTCTCGATGCGGCTCATCACCTTTTCCTGCTCGGCGCAGAGCGAGTCCATCGCTTCCTGCGCGCTCTTGGCACCCGACGAAGCATCGCCGATCGCCTGCCACCAGAGCTGTGCCAGCTTCGGATAGTCCGGCACGTTGGTGCCGGTCGGCGACCACTGGACGCGCGCTGGCGAGCGGTAGAACTCGATCAAGCCGCCGAGCTTTGGCGCACGTTCGGTGAAGCTCTTATCGTGGATCGTGCTCTCGCGGATGAAGGTCAGGCCGACATGGCTCTTCTTCACGTCGACCGTCTTCGAGGTGACGAACTGCGCGTAGAGCCAGGCGGCCTTGGCGCGGTCGGTCGGCGTCGACTTCATCAGCGTCCAGGAACCGACGTCCTGATAGCCAAGCTTCATGCCGTCCTTCCAGTAGACGCCATGCGGCGACGGCGCCATGCGCCACTTCGGCGTGCCGTCGTCGTTCAGCACCGCCTTGGCGCTGGCGTCGACCATGCTAGCGGTGAAGGCGGTATACCAGAAGATCTGCTGGGCAACCGCGCCCTGCGCCGGCACCGGCCCCGATTCGGAGAAGGTCATGCCTTGGGCTTCCGCCGGTGCATAGGCCTTCAGCCAATCGAGGTACTTCTGGATGGCGTAGACGGAAGCCGGGCCATTGGTGTCGCCGCCGCGCGCCGTGCAGGAACCGACCGGACCCGAATTCTCGTCGACCTTGATGCCCCATTCGTCGACGGGCAGACCGTTCGGAATGCCCTTGTCGCCATTGCCGGCCATCGACAGCCAGGCGTCGGTGAACCGCCAGCCGAGCGACGGGTCCTTCTTGCCATAATCCATATGGCCGTAGACCTTCTTGCCATCGATCTCACGCCCGGTGAAGAACTCGGCGATGTCCTCATAGGCCGACCAATTGACCGGCACGCCGAGGTCGTAGCCGTATTTGGCCTTGAAGTCCGCCTTGTTCTTCTCGTCGTTGAACCAGTCGTACCGGAACCAGTAGAGGTTCGCGAACTGCTGGTCGGGAAGCTGGTAGAGCTTCTTGTCGGGCGCGGTGGTGAACGAAGTGCCGATGAAATCCTTCAGGTCGAGATTCGGGTTGGTGACATCCTTGCCGTCGCCTGCCATCCAGTCGGTCAGGTTGCGCACCTGCTGGTAGCGCCAGTGCGTGCCGATCAGATCGGAATCGTTGACCCAGCCGTCATAGAGGTTCTGGCCGGTCTGCATCTGGGTCTGGATCTTCTCGACGACGTCGCCTTCCTGGATGACGTCATGCGTAACCTTGATGCCGGTGATGGCCGTAAAGGCCGGCGCCAGCACCTGCGATTCATACTGATGCGTGGCGATGGTTTCGGAAACCACCTTGATATCCATGCCGGCGAAAGGTTTCGCGGCATCGATGAACCATTGCATCTCGGCTTCCTGGTCGGCGCGCGAAAGCGTCGAAAGGGGCCCGATTTCCTTATCGAGGAAGGCCTTGGCCTCGTCCATTCCGGCATAGGCATTGCTTGCCCCGAGCAACAGGACAAGCGCAGTTGTTGATGTCAAGAATTGCCGTCGCATGTATTTCCTCCACTGTTAAAGTTCAAAGTGCGATCTGGATCGGCGGCCGGCACGCCGCCGTTCCAACAGTTTCCCCCTCTATACGTAGCGGAACACGCCGACGGCGTAGACCACGGAGAGAGCGAGAGCCCACCACAGATTGGGTCCGACTAGACCCAGCCAAGCGAGATGGATAAAGGCGCTGCCAAGCAGCGACAGGAACAGGCGGTCGCCACGCGTCGTTTCGAACCGCAGCACGCCGACGCGCGGATTGCCGCCCGGCGAGACGTATTCCCACGCAGCCATGCCGCAAAGCAGCAGAAAGATGGTTCCAAAGAAGGCCGCGGTCGGCCACGTCCAGGCCATCCACGAAAAATCGAGGTTGGACGAGAGGTTAAATCCCCACAGGCGGATATTGGCCGGATCGCTGAAGCCCACCGTTATTGCCACGAAATCGATTTGAAGTGCCACCCAGGCCACGACGACCAGGGCGAGAAGCAGCACGGCCCACCACCATGGGCTTCTGTCGACCTGCTCCATCATACCCTCCCCAGGGCAAAGCCCTTGGCGATGTAGTTGCGCACAAACCAGATGACGAGCGCGCCGGGAATCAGCGTCAGCACGCCGGCTGCGGCGAGCAGCCCCCAATCCATGCCGGCGGCCGAAACGGTGCGGGTCATGGTCGCGGCGATCGGCTTGGCATCGGTTGTCGTCAGCGTACGGGCGATCAAGAGCTCCACCCACGAGAACATGAAGCAGAAGAAGCACGCCACGCCGATGCCGCTCGCAATCAGCGGCATGAAGATCTTGATGAAGAAGCGTGGGAACGAATAGCCGTCAATATAGGCGGTCTCGTCGATCTCCTTGGGTACGCCCGACATGAAGCCTTCGAGGATCCACACCGCCAGCGGCACGTTGAACAGGCAATGCGCCAGAGCCACGGCGATGTGGGTGTCGATAAGGCCGAAGGCCGAATAAAGCTGGAAGAATGGCAGCGCGAACACCGCCGGCGGCGCCATACGGTTGGTCAGCAGCCAGAAGAACAGATGCTTGTCGCCGAGGAAGCGATAGCGCGAAAAGGCATAGGCAGCAGGCAGTGCCGCAGCCACCGAAATCACCATGTTCATAACCACATAGGTGATCGAGTTGATGTAGCCAGAGTACCAGGACGCGTCGGTGAAGATGGTGCGGTAATTCGCCAATGTCGGTGCGTGCGGGTAGAGCGTCAGCGACGAGACGATCTCGCCATTGGTCTTGAAGCTCATATTGATGAGCCAGTAGATCGGCAAAAGCAGAACGATGATGTAGAGCGTCGGCACGATCCACCACCAGCGCGACTCCTCGCCGCGACGGCGCATCAGCCGTGCGATCTCGTCCTGCCGTAGCGTGCTGGCAAGCCCTTCCGAAGCTGTCGTCTCGCTCACTCTGTCGGCTCTTTCGTCAGCGCGGCTCATCTCAGCGCTCCGCGTCGTAATTGGTCATCACGGTGTAGAACACCCATGACAACAACAGGACGATAAGGAAGTAGACCAGCGACATCGCCGCCGCCGGGCCGAGGTCGAACTGGCCGAGCGCCGTCTTGACGAGATCGATCGAAAGAAAGGTCGTCGAGTTGCCGGGTCCGCCGCCGGTCACCACGAACGGTTCGGTGTAGATCATGAAGCTATCCATAAAGCGCAGCAGCACGGCGATCAGCAGCACGCGGTTCATCTTCGGCAGCTGGATGTAACGGAACACCGCCCAGCGCGAGGCACCGTCGATCTTGGCCGCCTGATAAAAGGCATCCGGGATCGAGACCAGGCCGGCATAGCAGAGCAGAACGACGAGGCTGGTCCAATGCCAGACGTCCATGATGATGACCGTGACCCAGGCGTCATATGGGTCTTGCACATAATTATAGTCGATGCCGAGCGCGTTGACGTAATAGCCGAGCAGGCCAATGTCGTTGCGCCCGAACACCTGCCAGATGGTGCCGACGACGTTCCACGGGATCAGCAGCGGCAACGCCATCAAAACAAGGCAAACAGGCACGCCCCAACCCTTCTTCGGCATATTGAGCGCAATGAAGATGCCGAGCGGCACTTCGATCGCCAGGATGATGAAGGAGAAGACAAGGTTGCGGATCATCGCCTGCCAGAAGCGGCTGGAGGAAAGCAGTTCCTCGAACCATTCCGTGCCGGCCCAGAAGAAGACGTTATTGCCGAAAGTGTCCTGCACCGAATAATTGACGACCGTCATCAGCGGTATGACCGCCGAGAACGCCACCAGCAGCAGCACCGGCAGCACCAGGAACCAGGCTCTGTTGTTCCAGGTCTTTTCCACTTCAGGCTCCCATCTCGACGCGCCAGGAATCGGCATAGATGTTGATGCCGGCCGGGTCGAACCGCACCTTCGGATCAGCCGGAACTGTCTCGTCCTCGCCGATGACGGCGGCGATCTCGCGTCCTTCGAGATTGGCACGGACCACCTTGTGGCGGCCGACGTCCTCGACCTTGCTGACCCGGACGGCCATGCCCTGGCTGCCCAGGCGCACATATTCGGGACGGATGCCGAGCTCGATGGCGCCGCCGCCCGCCTTGGGCACGCCCGGCAGTTCGATCTGCTGCGAGCCCAGCTTCGCTGTCTTGCCGTCGATCGCCACCGGCATGACATTCATGCCGGGCGAGCCGATGAAATAGCCGACAAAGGTGTGGCGCGGGCGCTCGAACAGCTCCGCCGGTGTGCCGATCTGCACGATTTCGCCGTCATACATGACGACCACCCTGTCGGCGAAGGTCAACGCCTCGGTCTGGTCGTGCGTGACATAGACCATGGTGTAGCCGAAGCGGCGGTGAAGCTGCTTCAACTGCGAGCGCAGCACCCATTTCATATGCGGGTCGATGACGGTCAAAGGCTCGTCGAACAGGATGGCATTGACGTCGGAGCGCACCAGCCCGCGTCCGAGCGAGATTTTCTGCTTCTGGTCGGCGGTCAGTCCGCGCGCCTTTCGTTTGGCCATATCGGCCAGCCCGGTCATCTCCAGCGTCTCGCGCACCTTGCGGTCGACGTCGGCCTCCGGCACGCCGCGATTGCGCAGCGGGAATGCCAGATTGTCGTAGACGGTCATCGTGTCGTAGATCACCGGGAACTGGAAGACCTGCGCAATGTTGCGCTCTTGGGTCGACAGATTGGTCACGTCCCTGCCGTTGAACAGCAGCTGGCCATGCGAGGGATGCAGCAATCCCGAAATGATGTTGAGCAGCGTGGTCTTGCCGCAGCCGGATGGGCCGAGCAGCGCATAAGCGCCGCCATCCTCGAACGTGTGGTGCACTTCCTTCAGCGCGAAATCGGCATCCGTGCGCGGGTTCTGCAGATAGGAGTGGCGGATATGATTGACATCGATGCGCGCCATCGCTTCCTCCTAGGCCGCCAGCTTCGGCGCGGCCACGGCGCGGCCGTGCTCGTCGAAGACCATGATGTGGCGCGGGTCGATGAACACCTCGACCTCCTCGTCCGGCTCGAAGTCGCGAATGCCGTGGGTCAGCATGACCCAGCGCGCATCGGCAAAATCGAGATGGATGAAGCTTTCCGATCCGGTGATCTCAGTGATCGTCACCTTTGCGCGCACCGGCACTGCGGCGGCGTTGGGCCGATCGAGGGACAGATGATGCGGCTGGAAGCCGATCGTATAGATCGCATCGGCAATGCCGAAGAGTTCCGCCGGCACCGGCAATTTCACGCCGCCCTCGAGCAGGAAATCCAGGCCCTTCTTGGCAAGCACGATGGTGTTGAGCGGCGGATCGGCGAAGGTTCTCGCCGTCACCAGATCGACCGGTTTGCGGAACACTTCGATGGTCGGCCCGAACTGGGTGATGCTGCCCTCGGAAAGCGTTGCCGTGTTGCCGCCGAGCAGCAAAGCCTCGTGCGGCTCGGTCGTGGCATAAACAAAGATTGTACCGGCGGCCGCGAAGACTTTCGGCAGTTCCGCGCGTAATTCTTCACGCAGCTTGTAGTCGAGATTGGCGAGCGGCTCGTCGAGCAGCACGAGGCTGGCATTCTTGACGATGGCGCGGGCCAGCGCGGTGCGCTGCTGCTGGCCGCCCGACAGACTGAGAGGCGTCCGGTCGAGATAGGGCGTTAGTTTGAGAAGGGCGGCGGCATTGCGCACCTCCCTGTCGATCGTTGCCTGATCCGTGCCGGCCACCCGCAGCGGTGAGGCGATGTTTTCGTAGACCGTCATCGCCGGATAATTGATGAATTGCTGGTAGACCATGGCGACGTTGCGCTTTTGCACCGGCATGCCGGTGACATCCTTGCCATCGAACCAGACCGAGCCCGAGGTCGGCACGTCGAGGCCCGCCATCAGCCGCATCAGGCTGGTCTTGCCGGAGAGCGTCGGCCCGAGCAGGACGTTGAGCGAGCCGTGCTGAAGCGTCAGCGAGACGTCGCGGATATGTTCCGCTGCACCCACCGTCTTCGTCACGTTTCTCAGTTCAAGCATGATGCCTCCTCCCAGGCTTTCTGCATCAGTCGGCCGTTCCTATTCGGCAGCCGCTACGTGCTGCCGGCTTATTCCGCGCATGAACTCGTCGAGCACTGCCGCCTGCTCACGGCTGAGACGCAGGCCGCGCTTGGTCCGGCGCCACAATACATCCTCGGCAGTCATCGCCCATTCGTTTTCGACGAGGTAGCGCACCTCGGCTTCGTAGAGATCGGCGCCGAAGTTGCGGCCAAGATCGACGTTCGACTTGGCGAGGCCCAGCAGCTTCCTTGCGCGGGTGCCGTAGAGCCGGGTCAACCGGCGGGCCAGCCGGGCGTCGAGGAACGGGTACGCCGTTTTCAGTTTCGCCACCTCGGCATCGAAGCCGGTGACGGGAAAGTCACCGCCGGGCAGCGGCGCGTTTGCCGTCCATGGTTTGCCGCGCTTGCCGAGAAAACCCTCGATCTTCTCGAGCATCGATTCCGACAATCGGCGGTAGGTCGTGATCTTGCCGCCAAAGGCGTTGACGATCGGGGCGGCACCCTCGCCTCCATCGGCCTTCAGCACATAGTCTCGGGTGGCTTCCTGCGCCTTTGAGGCGCCATCGTCGTAGAGCGGTCGCACCGCGGAATAGGTCCAGACGATATCCGACGGCTTGACCGGCTGCGCGAAATATTCGCTTGCCGCAGCGCAGAGATAGTCGATCTCGGCGTCATTGATCCTGACGTTGTGCGGATCGCCGGGATAGTCACGGTCGGTGGTGCCGATGAGCGTGAACTCGTCCTCGTAAGGGATGGCGAAAATGATGCGCCCGTCCTTGTTCTGAAAGAAATAGGCGCGTGGGTCGTCGAATTTCTTGCCCACGACGATATGGCTGCCTTGTACGAGGCGGACATTGTGCACGTCGTTCAAGCCGACGGTGGCCGACAGCACCTGATCGACCCACGGGCCGGCGGCATTGACCAGCAGCCGCGCCTTGACCTCCTCGGTATCGCCGGTCCGCACATTTTCAAGCCTGACCGTCCAGAGATTGCCTTCGCGGCGTGCGCTGACGACCTTTGTTCGGGTTCGAATGGTTGCGCCGCGCTCGGCAGCGTCGCGGGCGTTCAACACAACCAGCCGGGCATCGTTGACCCAACCGTCCGAATATTCGAACGCCTTTCGAAACAGCGGCTTCAGCGGCTTGCCGGCCGGATCCTTGGCCATGTCCAGCGTTTTCGTCGGCGGCAGCAATTTGCGCCCGCCAATATGGTCGTAGAGGAAAAGCCCGAGCCGGATGAGCCAGGCCGGACGCAGTCCCTTGGCGTATGGCAGCACGAAGCGCATCGGCCAGATGATATGCGGCGCGTTCTTCCACAGGACCTCGCGTTCCATCAACGCTTCGCGCACCAGACGGAATTCGTAGAATTCGAGATAGCGCAAGCCGCCATGGATCAGTTTGGTCGAGCCGGAAGAGGTCCCGCTGGCCAGATCGTTCATCTCGGCAAGAAAAACCGAAAAGCCACGTCCAACGGCATCGCGGGCGATGCCGCAGCCATTGATGCCGCCACCGATGACGAAAATGTCATGAATCGGTGATGCGCTCAAAGAATCCTCCCTCGATTTCGCATTGCAGCATTTTTGGGTTCTTGCGAAACCGTAGAGGAATTATTTCGAAATGATAACGAATGTCAAACGAAATATGATAGGCGGAAGATGCCGCAACGGCATCTCTAGGATAGCGACGTTTCGATCAGCTGAACTTCTGCCTCCTGGCAGATCTTACGCACCGACGGGATGTCGCAACGATCGGTGATAAAGGTGTTGACCTGCGACAGATGGCCGATGCGGACGGGCGCGGTGCGCTCGAATTTGGTCTGGTCCGACACCAGGATCACATGTCGGGCGTTGGCGATGATCGCCTGAGCCACCTTCACCTCGCGAAAATCGAAGTCGAGCAGTGCGCCGTCATGGTCGATGGCCGAGGCGCCGATCACCGCAAAATCGACCTTGAACTGCCTGATGAAATCGACCGCGGCCTCGCCGACCACACCGCCGTCGGAACCGCGCACGACACCGCCAGCGATCACCACCTCGATCGAAGGATATATGCGCATCCTGTTGGCAACATTGATGTTATTGGTGATGACCATCAGGCCGCTGTGATCGAGCAGCGACTTGCTGACAGCTTCCGTCGTTGTCCCGATATTGATGAACAGAGACGCGTTGTCGGGGATCAGCCGGGCTGCTGCGCGGCCGATCGCCTCCTTCTCCTCGGCGGCGATCTTGCGCCGAGCCTCATATTCCATGTTCTCGATGCCGGAGGGGAACAATGCCCCGCCATGGATGCGGGACAAGAGCCGCTGGTCGCAGAGATCGTTGAGATCCTTGCGGATCGTCTGCGGCGTCACGTTGAAATGCGTCGCCAGTTCCTCGACCAGTACGCGGCCATGGTCCTTGGCCATCTGGATGATTTCGGAATGACGCGGCGACAGATACATCTAGCAACCTCTCATTTTCGTTTTTCTCGTCTATAGCTGAAAACGAAAGCCATGAACAGGTATGGGCCGGCTAATGAAAATCGGGCGACTGCAGAGAGAAAAGCTCCGGCGCAATCTCGACGAGGGTATCAACTCAGCCCTCGCGCGATCTCAGTGATGACCTCGAAAGCAGTATCGACGTCCGCCGCAGTCGTTTCGAACTGCCCGACCTGAAAGCGGATCGCCACCTGCCCGTCCACCCGGGTCTGCGTCAGGTAAATGCGGCCGTCATCGTTGATCGCGCTGACCAACCGCAAATTGCGCTCGTCAGAGTCGATGGCCGCAGCCGCGAGATGGCGGAATGAGAATAGCGACAGCATCGGTTCCGTGACGATCTCGAAATCCGGTTCCCGAGCCAGCCGCGCGGCGAGGCTCTCGCTCCAGGCGACATGGTTGCGGATCATGGTCCGCAGATTTTCCAAGCCATGCGCACGCAGCAGGAACCAAAGTTTCAGCGCGCGGAATCTTCGGCCGAGCGGCACCGACCATTCGGAGTAGTTGATGACCCCGTCGCGGCCATGCGTCTTGAGGAATTCGGGCTTGATCGCCAGCGTGCGGACCAGGTCTTCCGGCTGGCGGATGAACTGCATCGAGCAATCGAACTGTGCCCCCAACCATTTATGCGGGTTGAAGACGATGGAATCGGCATTTTCGGCGCCGGTCCAGAAATGCCGGAACTCGGGGCAGATCATGGCGGAGCCGGCCCATGCGGCATCGACATGCAGGTAGAGCCCGTGCCGCTTCGCCACCTCGGCAACAGCCGCCACATTGTCGGTGCCGCCGGTACTTGTGCCGCCGACGCTGGCGATGATGCCCGCCGGCAGCATGCCGTTTTCGCGGTCGGTAACGATCGCGGCTTCCAGAGCCGCCGTCTGCATGGCGCGGAAGCGTCCGGCGACCGGAATGCGCACGAGGTTCGCCTCGCCGATCCCCGACACCCAGATCGCCCGGTCGATGGAAGTATGGACCTGGTCGGAAGAATAGATCCGCACGACCGGCTGCCCTTGCAAGCCGTTCTTGTTGCCTTGCCAGTCGAGCGCGCGCTCGCGCATGGTCAGCACGGCGGCAAGCGTCGCCGATGAAGCCGAATCCTGCATGACGCCGGAAAATCCCTCCGGCAAACCAAGCGCCTGCCGCATCCAGTCGACGACCCGCGTCTCGAGCTCGGTTGCCGCCGGCGAGGTCTGCCAGAGCATGCATTGCGCGGCCATCGCGGAAACCAGATACTCGGCCACGACTGAGACCGGTGCCGCATTGGCCGGGAAATATGCGAAGAAACGCGGATGCTGCCAGTGCGTCATGCCAGGCAGGATCTTTTGTTCGAAATCGGCGAAGATTGCCTGCATCGTTTCACCGTCTTCCGGCGGCGCGGCATCGACGCTTTTGAAGATTTCGCCCGGCTCGACAAGCGGCCGCACCGGTCTCTCGCGAAGGCTGTTTCTGTAGTCGACGCCCCATTCAGCCGCTCGCAGCGACCACTCGCGGAATTCGTTGCTATTCATCTTCTTCGCCTCCGTGGCGCCTCATCGAGCCGCGATCAAAGAGCACGAAAAACGAAGGTTTTCATTCGGGAAAATCAGGCAGACTGGCAAAGGCGGTCTTCAGCGCGTTCGACCAGCTATCCGAGATCGTACGATAATATTGATCGTCCTGGGTTATTCGCTTTTTGAGGCCGACCTTGAAAGTGTCCTTTTCATAGAACAGCAGGTCGAGCGGCAGGCCGACCGACAGGTTCGACTTCAGCGTCGAGTCGAACGACACTAGCAGCAATTTCACCGTCTCGGCGAAACTCATCGTCCTTTCATAAGCGCGGATAATGATCGGCTTGCCGTATTTGGTCTCACCGATCTGGAAGAACGGCGTGTCGTCGGTCGATTCGATGAAATTGCCTTCCGGATAGATCATGAACAGGCGCGGCGCGCTGCCCTTGATCTGACCGCCGAGGATGAAGGAGGCGTTGAAGTAGGAATCCGCCTTTTCGCCAGCCGGCGACGAACTGGCGATGACCTCCTTGACGGTGTCTCCGACCAACCGGACTGTCTGGTACATGGAGGGCGTTTCGAGCAGCGTGGCACGGCGCTCCGCCACTGCCTTGGTGCGTTCGTCGAGCAGGCTGACCACGGCCTGCGTCGTCGCCAGATTGCCGGCCGACATCAAAACGATGACGCGCTCGCCCGGCTCTTCCCAGACATGCATCTTCCTGAAGGTCGAGATCGAATCCATGCCGGCGTTGGTGCGCGTGTCCGACATGAACACGAGCCCGCGATCGATCTTCAGGCCGACGCAATAGGTCATCGAATCTCTTTGGCAACAATCTTGCCGGGGATTACTGCTCCACGGTGACGGTGACCGCAAGCTGTTCTTCCGCCTGTCCCAGCCGAATTCCAGATACCGGCGTGGCGTCGCGATAATCGCGGCCGGTCGCCACCTTCACATAACGCTCGTCCGGAGAAATGCCGTTGGCGACATCGAAGGCGACCCAGCCGAGGCCCGAGACATGCGCCTCGGCCCAAGCGTGGCTTGCCGCCTGCTCGATGGCCGCATCCATCATCAGGTAGCCGCTGATATAGCGGGCCGGAAAATCCATGGCACGCGCCGCGGCAACGAAGATGTGGCTGTGGTCCTGGCAAACGCCGGTCTTGAGCGCCAGGGCCTCTTCGGCCGGCGTCGTCACGTTGGTGGTGTCCGGCGTATAAGCGACGCGCTCGCCGATCACCGCCATCAACCGGTGCAGCCTTTCGATGTCGGTACCCTTGCCGACGGAGGCAGCAAGCTCGCGAATGCCGCTGCCGATCGTCGTCAGCGGCGTTTCCTGGCCGAACAGCCAGAGCGGCGCGAAACCCTGGTGCGGTCCGCAGACGCCAGCGGTGTCGCGCGTCACCACTTCGCCGGCTGCTTCGACGGTGATGAAGTCGCGCTCGCCCTCGACGCTCAACAGCCGGGTATCATTGCCGAAATGGTCGGTGAAGCGCACTTCCTCGCGTGCGCCTTCGATCTTCAGCGCCCAGGACAGTACCGTCTGGGTGCGCCCGTTCACCGGGAGCAGCCGCAAACGCTGCAACAGATAGTGCACCGGCGCATCGTAGCGGTATTCGGTTCGGTGGGTGATCTTCAGCCGCATCGCTCTCGTCCCTGGAGCATGAGCTTTTCCGAAAACCGATCTCCGCTTTTTTGGATCATGCTCAATAGAACCTGTAATCCTGCGCGATCTCGTCGCCGAGCCTGGTGTTGTCGCGGATGAAATTGGCCAGGAATTCGTGCAGGCCGGCGTCGAAAATATCCTTGATCGACCCGGCCGTCAGCATGGCCTGAGTCTTGGAAGCCGTTGCATGACAGGCGTGGCGCTCCCCATAGTCGTCACCCAGGAATTTGAGATGCTCCGTCAGGAAGCGGTAGCAAAAGGTCAGCGAGCGCGGCATGCGGACGTTGAGGATCAGATAATCGGCGATGTTGCTCGGCTTGTAGTCGGCATCATAGACCCAGCGATAGGAACGGTGCGCCGACACCGAGCGCAGGATCGATTCCCACTGGTAGTTGTCGAGCGTCGAGCCGACCCAGGAGATCGACGGCAACAGCACGTAGTATTTCACATCCAGGATACGCGCGGTGTTGTCGGCGCGTTCGACATAAGTGCCGAGCTGCGAGAAATCGAAAATCTCGTTGCGCAGCATCGTGCCGTAGAACGAGCCGCGGATCAGCGCCGTCTCGCGCTTGATTGCGTCGAGTGCGTTGGGCAGGTCGCGCTCGTCGATCGGCTTGGCCAGCATCCGCTTCAGCGACATCCAGGCTTCGTTGATGCTTTCCCAGGTTTCACGCGTCAGTGCCGTGCGCACCATGCGGGCATTGTTACGGGCCGTTTCGATAGACGACATCGTGCTCGACGGGTTCGATGTGTCGCGCAGCAGATAGTCGGCGACATTGGCGGCGGTGTAGTCGGAATATTTCTGCGTGAAGCTGGCGTCTGAACCGGCGCTGAGCAGCACCGAATTCCACTCCTCCGAAGCGTTCTGGGTACGAGTCAGCGCCATGCGCAGGCCGGCATCCACCAATCGCGCCATGTTTTCCGCCCGCTCGATGTAGCGGTTCATCCAGTAGAGCCCGTTGGCGGTGCGGCCGAGAAGCATGTCAGGCGGTCCTGTGGTGAATAGTGAAAGGTGAATGGTGAATGGTGACTATCCAGATTCCAGGGCACGATTCCGCGCGCTTCACTTCAGGGCATTTCACCAACATCAACGACCCCATATCCTTATCTATTCACTATTCACTATTCACTATTCACTATTCACTATTCACTATTCACTATTCACTATTCGCTATTCCCTACTCGCTACTTCCACTCTAATCATCCAACACCCACGTATCCTTCGTGCCCCCGCCTTGCGAGGAATTGACGACCAGCGAGCCTTCCTTGAGCGCTACTCGGGTCAGCCCGCCGGGCACGATCTGGATACGGTCGGAAACCAGCACATAGGGGCGCAGATCGACATGGCGCGGCGCCAGCCCCTTGTCCGTCAGGATCGGACAGGTCGACAGCGCCAGCGTCGGCTGAGCAATGTAGTTCGACGGTTTCGCCGCGAGCTTTTTGGAAAAATCCTCGCATTCCTTCTTGGTCGCCGCCGGACCGACCAGCATGCCGTAACCGCCGGACCCGTGGACCTCCTTGATAACCAATTCATCGATGTGCTCGAGCACGTATTTCAGGCTGTCCGGCTCCGAGCAGCGCCAGGTCGGGATGTTGCCGAGCATCGCCTTGCGGCCGGTGTAGAATTCGACGATCTCGGGCATGTACGAATAGATCGCCTTGTCGTCGGCGATGCCGGTTCCCGGCGCATTGGCGATCGTGATGTTGCCGGCGCGGTAGACGTCCATAATGCCCGGTACGCCAAGTGCCGAGTCGGGGCGGAAGGTCAGCGGATCGAGGAACGAGTCGTCGACACGACGGTAAAGCACGTCGATCTGCTTGTAGCCCTCGGTGGTGCGCATCGCGACATGGCCATCGACGACGCGCAGATCCTGCCCCTCGACAAGCTGCACGCCCATCTGGTCGGCAAGGAAAGCATGTTCGAAATAGGCTGAGTTGAAGCTGCCCGGCGTCAGCACGGCAATGGTCGGCGCGCCCTTGGTGCTTTGCGGCCGCACTGCCGCCAGCGACTGGCGCAACAGCTGCGGGTAATTCTCAACCGGCCGCACCTTGATCTGCTGGAACAGCTCGGGGAAGAGCTGCATCATCGTCTCGCGATTCTCCAGCATGTAGGAGACGCCGGACGGCGTGCGCGCGTTGTCCTCCAGCACGTAGAACTCGTTCTCGCTGATGCGTACGATGTCGACGCCGATGATGTGGGTATAGACGCCGGCCGGCGGCCGCACCCCGATCATCTCGGGCAGGAACGCCTCGTTCTTGGCGATCAACTCCTTCGGCACCCGGCCGGCGCGCAAGATCTCCTGGCGGTGGTAGATGTCGTCGAGAAAGGCGTTCAGCGCCTGGACGCGCTGCTCGATGCCTTGCGTCAGCCGTCGCCATTCATTGCCCGAAATGATGCGCGGAACGATATCGAAGGGTATCAGCCGCTCCGATGCTTCCTGCTCGCCGTAGACGGCGAAAGTGATGCCTGTCTTGCGAAAGACGCGTTCGGCGTCCTGCATCTTCTCGGTAAGTCTGGCCGGGTCCTGTTCCTTCAGCCAGCGATCGTAAGCCGAATACGGTTTTCTCAGCCCGGAAACTTCCGGAAGCATTTCATCGAACGCTGCCAATCGCATACTCCCCTGTGGCGCCATTTCACTGGCCTCGCTGGAGAAAATCAAGCGCAATCGGTGATTTGTTGGGCGCCGGCGATCAGTATATCGCACTTGCCTAAAATTAAGGCAGCACCAATAGGGCCTTGATCAGGCTTTGCCTGGTGTCCGGGCAGATGCCGGATGCGGATCAAAACGCGCGAAAGGTGACGACCGTGAACGTGTCCTTGATGCCCGGGAGAATCTGCACTTTCTCGTTGACGAAGTGGCCGATGTCTTCCTCGTCGTCGACATAGAATTTGGCGAGCAGGTCGTAGTTTCCGGCTGTCGAGTAGATTTCCGAAGCAATCTCGGCATCGGCCAGGGCGCTGGCAACGTCGTAGGCCTTGCCCAGATCGCACTTTATCTGCACGAAAAATGCCTTCATTGCCTGGTCCTGCTCACATCGCACGCTCTAGGTATAATCGAGCGGCCCTTGTGGCAGACTGCCGTTCGCCTTTCAAGCATCGGCAATCGCTCAGGCTGTTCTCGCCTCGACAATGCTTTCTCGGCTCGGACACGGACTGCCACGCCGAATGTTTGCGCTCGGCTGAAACCCTGAAGCACTGCAAAGCGTATGGTATCATGTACCTTCAGGCAGCGATTTCTCAGGGACAACGGAGACAGGCCATGCGCCGCGCGTTTTTCGCATTCGCAGTCGTTCCATTCATTTTCGCATCCCAGGCCTTTGCTGGCGACGCCGAAGTCAAAGCGGCGCAGACGGTCATCGATGGGCAGTTGAGGGCCTTCATCGCCAATGACGGAATGACGGCCTACAGCTTTGCCGCACCGAATGTGAAACGCATCTTTCCGACCGTCGATACCTTCATGAACATGGTGACAAAAGGCTATCCGCCGGTGCGCCAACCGCAGACCTACTCCTTCGGCAAGGTTCGCGAGACGAGCCCGACGTCGATCATCCAGCAAGTGCTGATCGTCGGCCCGGATGGCAAGGACTACGAGGCGGTCTACACGCTCGAACTACAGCCTGACGGCAGCTTTCGGATCACCGGCTGCAGCCTGCGTGCGTCCACGTCGCTCAGCACCTGAAGGGCGCTTGAGGAGGGGCAGAGCTGTTTCAATCCTGTCGCCGGTAGAGCGTCCAGCTCAGGCCTGAAAACCCCCAATGCCTCGACGCATCGGCCCGTTCATACGCCAGAGCGCATGCGGCCGTCGGTTCGACATGTTCGGCTTGTTTGTCCATGTCCCCCTCGAGGACCAGCCAGGCGGGCCGTTCGATGCACATCCCGTCGTCTGGAACCAGCAATGCCCGACGATCCATTCGCGCCGCAAAATAGTTGACGACAATGGGGGTGCGGAAATTACCGTCGCTGGCATAGGTGGTTGCGCCGTTCCTGGTCATTTCATCGACGATAGCGGCGTAGGAGCCGCGTCCATATTGATAGAACTGAAGCAGCGACGAAATGCTGCCACTCACCACGATCACCAGCGCTCCCATCGCAAGCAGCCTGGCAGTCCCGCGAGCATCCAGGCCGCGGCCAATCATCTCGCCGGCCCAGAGCAGCAGCAATGTTCCGCTGATGATGAAATAGCGCGGGAACTCAAGGTTGGGCAGATGCGCCGCCGCCATGAGCAAAGGCAGTCCGATAATCCCGATCGCATAAAGGCTGGCTCGACGACCGCGCCAGACACCGGCGGAGAGGCCGACAAGACAGCAGGCGGCAACGATGTAGGGCCCGTCGCCGAACCAGGGTGGCAGCCCGAACAGAGAGCGGATCATCCCGCCATAGCCCTGCGCGAAGGCGGCAATCGAGAACGGCGAAACACCACCGACACTGAAGCCGAACAGCCTGCCGCCGACAAACACGCCGACAGCCAGCGGCAGCACGGCAAGCAAGCCCGGCAGGAAGATCGACGCCAGGTCCGCAACGACACGGCCGACCTTCGCCGTACGCTGCCAGGCGAGCCAGGCGGTCCATATTGCGAGGACCGCCACCATTCCGATCATGGTGAGGTGGCACAGGAAGCCGAAAAAGATCGCCGCTGCCAAGGCCACGCCAGACCACCGTCTACTGTCGAGCCGGCGCTCCAGAAAAACGACCGACAGCAGCGTGAACAGCACAAGGCCGGCATAGCCGCGCGCCTCCGAGCCGTAATGGATCATTGGGTAGCTCACGGCAAACAACAGGCTTGTGGCAATCATCGCCTGTCGTCCGCGCGATGCGGCGCTCACTGCCGCCGCACCGATCGTGGCAACACCTAATGCTATCGACAGACCTCGCTGGATCAGCGGCGAAGCATCGGGGCCAATGAGATAGAGATAGACCGAGTTGAGGAAATGATTGTTGTCGTGATTGACGCGCCAGAATATCTGGTCGATCGAGGTCAGCGGCTCGATCAGCGCAAAGCTCCAGATCTCGTCCAGCCAAAGGTCGCCGCGCGCGCCAAGCAAGCGCAAGACCAGGCCGGTCACTGCGATCGCCAGAATCGCAAGCAACGACCCAGCCGTCCATCGCTGAACCGCGATGGGGGTCGAAGGCGAAAGCTCGGCGATGCCGTTCGTCCGCACCGTCGTGCCAGGAACTGAAACTTGCCCCGAAACGAACAGGTTCTTGATCCTCGCCCGATGTCGTCCGGCAATGCTTATTAGGCAGTCGTTTCAAAACAGTTCATGGCAGGGGCAACTCTTCCCTGGAGCCGGATTCCTGGCGAGCATGCCTACCGGACGGCGAGGTCACCGTTTGCCCATTGCTGCGTGATGATCTCGGCTTGTTCGGCGAACCTGCCAGCCTCGATCGCTTCACGAATGTCGCGCATCAGCTGCTGGTAATAGGACAGATTGTTCCAGGTCAGGAGCATCGCCCCAAGCGCCTCTTGCGAGCGCACCAGATGGTGCAGATAGGCCCGCGAATAGTCGCGTGCGGCCGGGCAGTCGCTTTCCTCATCGAGCGGACGCGGATCGTCGGCATGGCGGGCGTTGCGCAGATTGACCTTGCCGCGCCGTGTGTATGCAAGGCCGTGGCGCCCTGCCCGCGTCGGCATCACGCAGTCGAACATGTCGATGCCGCGCGCAACCGACTTCAAGATGTCGTCCGGGGTGCCGACGCCCATCAGGTAGCGCGGCCGGTCAGCCGGCAGCTCCGGGCAAGTGATGTCGAGCATCTCCAGCATCACCGCTTGCGGCTCGCCGACAGCCAGCCCGCCGATCGCATAGCCCTTCAGCTCCATTGCCTTCAGCGCCTGCGCCGAGCGCAGCCGCAGATCCGGCACGTCGCCGCCTTGCACAATGCCGAACATCGCCTTGCCGGGCTGCTCGCCGAATGCCGTCTTGCAACGCTCGGCCCAGCGCAACGACAACTCCGTGGCGCGCTCGATCTCGTTCTGCTTGGCCGGCAGCGCCGTGCATTCGTCGAGCTGCATCTGGATGTCGGAATCGAGCAGCCCCTGGATCTCTATCGAACGCTCCGGCGACATCTCGTAGGCGCCGCCGTCGATATGCGAACGGAAGGTCACGCCGTTCTCGGTCAGTTTCCGCAGCTTCGACAGCGACATCACCTGGAAGCCGCCGCTGTCGGTCAGGATTGGATGCGGCCAGCGGGCGAATTCATGCAGGCCGCCGAGCCGCGCCACGCGCTCGGCGCCGGGTCTTAGCATCAGGTGGTAGGTGTTGCCGAGGATAATGTCCGAGCCGACGCCGCGCACCTGATCCATATACATGGCCTTCACCGTGCCGCCGGTACCGACTGGCATGAAGGCAGGCGTGCGGATTTCCCCGCGCGGCATGGTGATTGCACCACGCCGCGCCCTGCCGTCGGTCGCCAGCACCTTGAAGGTGAATGCGTCAGTCATTGAATTCCCTAACCATCGAACTCCTTGTCGAATACCGGCGCGTCCGGGGCCTGCTTGTCGAGTGATTGCCGGTAGCGGATGCAGCCGCGCATGAATTTCGGCCACGGCGGCACGGCAATCGCCGGCTCGGTCTTTTCGGGCAAAAGTGACCAGAGGTCGGGATGATGCCAGCACAGATCATGGCCGGTGGCGTCGCGGTGTTGGCGGATTCCGGCGCGCAGTTTCCTGACCTCGGCAATCAAGGCTTCGCGGCCGAAGGTTTCCAGGTCATCGTCCATCGGTATCCTCCCTGAACAGAAGACTTGCGTCTCCATAGGAATAAAACCTGTAGCGGTTCTCGATCGCATGCGCATAGGCCGCGCGCATCGTCTGCAAACCGCAGAAGGCCGAAACCAGCATGAACAGAGTCGAACGCGGCAGATGGAAATTGGTCATCAGCATGTCTGCGGTCTTGAAGCGATAGCCGGGCGTGATGAAGATGTCGGTTGGGCCTGACCATGCTGCCAGCCTGCCGTCCTCGCCAGCCGCGCTCTCCAACAAGCGCAGCGATGTCGTACCGACGGCGATAATGCGCCCTCCTTTTGCTTTCGCCGCATTCAGCGCCTCGGCGGTTTCCGGGCTGACCGAACCGGCTTCGGCGTGCATCTTGTGGTCGGCGGTGTCGTCCGCCTTCACCGGCAGGAACGTGCCGGCGCCGACATGCAGCGTGACGAAACGGCGCTCTATGCCCTTGGCGTCGAGCGTCGCAAACAGCTCCGGCGTGAAATGCAGCCCTGCCGTCGGCGCGGCCACGGCGCCCTCCTCCTTGGCATAAATGGTCTGGTAATCGCTGCGGTCGCGTTCGTCGTCGTCACGCTTGGAAGCGATGTAGGGCGGCAGCGGGATGTGGCCGACGGCATGCAGCGCCTCGTCGAGGAACGGACCTGACAGGTCGAAGCCGAGCAGCACCTCGCCACCTTCTCCCTTCTCGACAACTGTCGCGTCGAGCTGGCCGAGAAAACAGGAATTGGCGTCATGACCGAAATGGATGCGATCGCCGGCGGCGATGCGCTTGCCCGGACGCATGAAGGCGAGCCACCGGTCGGGCGCCATCCGCATATGCAGCGTGGCTTCGACCTGCGCTGCTGCTTCGCCGCGCCGCCTGATGCCTTTCAGCTGCGCCGGAATGACCTTGGTGTCGTTGAAGACCAGCACATCACCGGACTTGAGCAGGGCCGGCAGGTCGCGCACCGTCCGGTCCTCGAGCCCCTCACCCGGCCTGACCACCAGCATTCTGGCGCTGTCGCGCGGTTCGGCTGGGCGAAGCGCGACGCGCTCTTCCGGCAGATCGAAGTCGAAAAGATCGACGCGCAAGAAATCCCCGCCTCAAGGTTCCGGGCAGGTCACCGCCCAGGCGCCGACACCGTCTATGCTCAATGTGCCGCCCATCGCGAAACTGGACTGCTCGCTGGCCTTGACCAGCCGCAATCTGGCGACGATCGAGCTGATGCCTTCGTCGGTGAGGTCGATAAGCATACGCTCGTCGTCTTCGAATGCCTGTCCAACGATGACTTTCGTTGAGCCTGGCTGTCCGTCCGTGGTCCATGTCTTGCCGCCGGCATCCAGCCACACACGCGCGACCGCAATGACGGCCGTGTGTCCCATCAAAACGTCAATCGATGCCGCGCCGCCGTCGGCGCTGCAGACGATCGATTCCGTTGCCAGCGCCGGAGTGGCCGCCGCGACGAGCACAAATGCGATGGCCGCGACAGCCCGGCCGGTCATTTCACGTCGGCCGCGACCTTGAGCGACACGATCTTGTCAGGATCCTGCACCGGTTCGCCGCGCTTGATCTTGTCGACGTTGTCCATGCCTTCGACGACCTGGCCCCATACCGTGTACTGGCGGTTGAGGAAGGCGGCATCGTCGAAGCAGATGAAGAACTGCGAATTGGCCGAGTTCGGGTTCTGCGAGCGCGCCATCGAGCAGGTGCCGCGGCCGTGGTTGGCGTTGGAGAACTCGGCCTTCAGATCGGGTTTGTCGGAACCGCCAGTGCCGGCGCGCGATGGCGCGAAAGACGGCTTGTTGGAATTGCCGAACTTCACGTCGCCGGTCTGCGCCATGAAGCCGTCGATGACGCGGTGGAAGACCACGCCGTCATAGGCGCCTTCGCGTGCCAGTTCCTTGATACGGCCGACATGGCCGGGCGCCAGATCTGGAAACAATTCGATGACGACCTTGCCCTTGGTCGTGTCCATGATAAGCGCGTTCTCGCGGTCCTTGATTTCGGCCATGTCAGAAATATCCTTTTGAACAATTGGGGTTACTTGCCGTCCGCGGCGATGCGCACCTTGATCATGCGATCGGGGTCGGTCACCGTCCCGTTCTGCGCCTCGTCGCCTTTCTTGATGTGGTCCACCAGCTCCATGCCGCTGACGACATTGCCAACGATGGTGTACTGGCCATCGAGCGGCGGTGCCGGCGCGAACATGATGAAGAATTGCGAATTGGCGGAATTCGGATCGTCGGAGCGGGCCATGCCGACCACGCCGCGCTGGTAGTGCTCGGTGCTGGAGAATTCGGCCGGCAGGTCAGGAAGATCGGAGCCGCCGGTGCCGACAGCGTCGGCATTGAAGCCGCTCTTCATGTTGCCGAACTTGACGTCGCCGGTCTGCGCCATGAAGCCGTCGATGACGCGGTGAAAGGCGACGTTGTCGTAGGCGCCCTGGCGCACCAGCTTTTTGATCTGCGCGACGTGCTTCGGCGCAAGGTCGGGCCTCAGCGCGATGGTCACGTCGCCGTCCTTCAGCGTTACGATCATGGTGTTTTCCGGATCGGCGGCAAAGGCCGACACGGATGCGGTCACAAGACCGGCAAGCACGGCAAGCAAGAAGGCAAGCTTTTTCAGCTGCATGGGATCTTTCTCCGAATATCTTCGTTCATGCATGTCGTTACCCAAAGCCGGGTTCCACTTTTGGGTGACATGCATTTATTTCGCGAATTTGGCGGTGAGCGCGCCGGCCACGGCCGCCGGCACGAAGGGGCGGATGTCGCCTCCCATCGAAGCTATCTGGCGCACAAGTGTGGCGGTAATGGTGCGCACTGAAGGGCTGGCGGGCAGGAACACGGTCTGCAGCTCCGGCGCCATGGTCTCGTTCATGCCGGCCATCTGCATCTCATAGTCAAGATCGGTGCCGTCGCGCAGGCCGCGGATGATGATCGAGGCGCCATGCTTCCTGGCCGCATCGATCACCAACCCGTCGAAGGCGACTACTTTGATACGCGCACCGTCGCTGCCGAATTCCGCCTTCGCGGCCGTTTCGATCAGGCCAACCCGTTCCTCGAAGGAAAACAACGGCTTCTTGCCGGGATGGATGCCGATCGCCGCATAGATTGTATCCGCCACGGCCAGCGACGCCTTCAGCACGTCGAGATGGCCGTTGGTCAGCGGGTCGAAAGAGCCGGCATAAAGGGCGATGCGTTCGGTCATGGCAGGTGCTTCTAGCGAGCCTCTCCCCTAAAGGCAAATCCGATCGCCAGCCCGCCCCGTGAACCTTTTGGCCGACGTGAACGACAGATGAATGTGCCGCTCACAACAGCTTCACGCAGTGTTCACTAAGTTGCCGCTGCAGAAGATGAAACCAAACACCCATCTAATCGTTGTTAGGCGCAGGAGAACATGCACATGCTGATCTACATCCTCGCCACCGCAATGACCGTCGCCATGCTGATCGCTACCGTATTCGGGTTGCATCAGGAAGCACAGCGCGTCCGCGCCAAGGCCAATACCAAGCGGTTCGAAGGCTTCGGCAACCGCAAGCCTTATCGCCACTTCTAGATTGCGGGGTGTCTTCACACGCCGGCCCATAGGGCTGGCGCCGTCGTGGCAAACTCACTCGACGGTAGTATCAGGCTCCCCACCTTCGGCATCGGTGGAAGCGCCACCTTCAGCATCGACACTCTCTTCGATCTCCTCGTCGGCTTGCGGTTCTGAAATCCGCTCCACCGAAACGACCTTCTCGCCCTCTGCGGTATTGAAGATAGTAACGCCCTTGGTGGCGCGGCTGGCGAAACGAATGCCGTTGACCGGGACGCGAATGACGGTGCCGCCATCCGAAACCAGCATGATCTGATCGTCGTTGCCGACCGGGAAGGTCGCCACCAGGCGGCCGATTTCGGCCGTTTTCGAGACGTCGGTGGCGCGAATACCCTTGCCGCCACGGCCAGTCAGGCGGAAATCGTAGGACGATGAACGCTTGCCGTAGCCATATTCCGTCACCGTCAACACGAACTGCTCGTGCGCCTTGAGGAACTCATAGCGGTCGTCGGAAAGCTCCGCCTCTTCGCCGACCTCTTCATTGGTGAGCTGGATTTCTTCCTCCTCGCCGGCCGCAATGTCAGCAGCGAGCCGGCGTTCGGCCACCACCCGCTTGAGGTAGGCGGCACGTTCCGCCGGCGGCGCATCGACATGCTCGATCACCGCCATCGAGATCACCCGGTCGCCATCGGCCATCGCAATGCCGCGCACGCCGACCGAATTGCGGCTCTGGAAGACGCGTACGTCGCTGACCGGAAAGCGGATGCACTGGCCGGAACTTGCCGTCAAAAGCACGTCGTCATTGTCGGTGCAGGTCTCGACGCCGAGGATCTCGTCGCCTTCCTCGTCCAGCTTCATGGCGATCTTGCCGTTGCGGTTGACCTGGACGAAGTCCGACAGCTTGTTGCGACGTACGGTGCCGCGCGTGGTGGCAAACATGACGTCGAGCTCGCCCCAACTCGTCTCATCCTCCGGCAGCGGCATGATCGTGGTGATGCGCTCGCCCTGTTCGAGCGGCAGCATATTGATCAGCGCCTTGCCGCGCGATTGCGGGTTGCCGATCGGCAGGCGCCAGACCTTTTCCTTGTAGACGATGCCGCGCGAGGAGAAGAACAGCACCGGCGTGTGCGTGTTGGCGACGAACAGCCGGGTGACGAAATCCTCTTCCTTGGTCGACATGCCGGAGCGGCCCTTGCCGCCGCGGCGCTGCGCCCGGTAGAGCGACAGCGGCACGCGCTTGATGTAGCCGGAATGGCTGACCGTGACGACCATGTCCTCGCGCTGGATCAGGTCCTCGTCTTCCATGTCCGCCCCGCCCTCGGCGAGCTCGGTGCGGCGCGGCGTGCCGAACTCGTCGCGCACGGCGATGAGCTCGTCCTTGACGATCTGCTGGACGCGGGCGCGGGACGAGAGGATGTCGAGGTAGTCCTTGATCTCGTCGCCGATCGTGTTCAGCTCGTCGGCGATCTCGTCGCGGCCGAGCGCGGTCAGGCGCTGCAGGCGCAGTTCGAGGATGGCGCGCGCCTGCTCCTCGGAGAGATTGTAGGTACCGTCCTCGTTGATGCGATGGCGCGGGTCGTCGATCAGAAGAATCAGCGATTCCACGTCGCCCGAAGGCCAGCGCCGCTCCATCAACTGCTCGCGCGCCGTCTGCGGGTCCGGAGCGCTGCGGATCAGCTTGATGACTTCATCGATGTTGGCAACAGCGATGGCAAGGCCGACCAGCACATGGGCGCGGTCGCGCGCCTTGCGCAGCAGGAATTTTGTGCGCCGGCTGATCACCTCCTCACGGAAGGCGACGAACGCCTTCAGCATGTCGGTCAGAGTCAGCAATTCCGGCTTGCCGCCGTTCAGTGCCACCATGTTGGCGCCGAAGGATGTCTGCAGCGGGGTGAAGCGGTAAAGCTGGTTGAGAATGACATCGGCGACCGCGTCGCGCTTCAGTTCGATGACGACGCGGTAGCCCTGCCGGTCGCTCTCGTCGCGAATGTCGGAAATGCCCTCGATGCGCTTGTCGCGCACCAGCTCGGCCATCTTCTCGATCATCGACGCCTTGTTCACCTGATAGGGAACCTCGGTGATGACGATCGATTCCCGATCGTTGCCGCGCGCCTCGACGTTGACGCGGCCGCGCATGACGATGGAGCCGCGGCCGGTCGAATAGGCGCTGTAGATACCGGAACGGCCAAGCACGATGCCGCCGGTCGGGAAATCCGGTCCCGGAATGATCTCCATCAGCGCCGGAAGGTCGATCGCCGGATTATCGATGAGGGCAATGGCGCCGTTGCAGACCTCGCCCAGATTGTGCGGCGGGATGTTGGTGGCCATGCCGACGGCGATACCGCCGGAGCCGTTGACCAACAGGTTCGGGAAGCGCGCCGGCAGGACTTTCGGTTCGCTGCCGGACGCATCGTAAGTGTCCTGGAAATCGACTGTGTCCTTGTCGATGTCTTCCAGCAACTCATGCGCGACCTTGGTCAGCCGCGATTCCGTGTAGCGCATCGCCGCCGGCGGATCGCCGTCGATCGAGCCGAAATTGCCCTGCCCGTCGATCAGCGGCACGCGCAGCGACCAATCCTGCGCCATGCGCACCAAAGCGTCGTAGATCGAGGCGTCGCCATGCGGATGGTATTTACCCATCACGTCGGCGACCGGGCGTGCCGATTTCACATATTTGCGGTTCCAGTGATAGCCGCTCTCATAGGCGGCGTAGAGGATGCGGCGATGCACCGGCTTGAGGCCATCGCGCACGTCCGGCAGCGCGCGGCTGACGATCACGCTCATGGCGTAATCGAGATAGGAGCGCTGCATCTCCTCGATGATGGATATCGGCTCGATGCCGGTGGGGCCGCCGTCGGCGCCGCGCGGTGTCTTTTGGTCGGTCAAATCGGATCACAATCTAATCAGGAATCACTTGGTGCTTATATAGGAAGCCAGCCTGAAACTCCAACAATCGCGGCAGTTTTCCAGTGTGGTTTTTAGCGGCAAATTCAAAAGGATAAACCAATTGCGACGATATGGCCGTGGCACCCTTTCACGGGCGTCGCCGGCGGGCGCGATAAGTACCCGGCGCCTCGCCCATCAGCCGCCGGAAACGACGATTGAAGGTTGATAGATCGTTGAATCCCGCCGAAAAGGCAATCGCCGAAATCGTCTGATCCGACGTCCGGAGCCGCACGGCTGCCCTGTGCAGCCGCGCTCTCAGCAGGAATTGGTAGGGCGTCATACCGGCGACGTGCCGGAAGGTGCGCAGGAAATGGTAAGGGCTGGTGGCGGTCTCGTCGGCGAGTTCGGCAAGCGAGATCGGCCGGTCGGCATCGACTTCGATGCGCCGCACCGCTTCGGCAACACGCTTCTGGTCACGGCGGCTCGGCGTCCGTCCCCGATCCGTGGCGCTACAAGCCGCTGTCACCGCGGCACCGGCAATGCGCAGGGCGAGTTCCTCGAACGCGCCGGTGTCGGCCATCTCGCGCGCCGCCTCCGCTTCGGCAAGCAGCGGCACCAGCGCCGGCAAGGGCGGCAGGCGCGGCGTGCCGAAATCGAGCGTCTTCGTGCCCGGCACGTCGGCGACGATCCGCTCCATATAGGCCGGTCCGAAATGGAAGGAGAGGCAGCGGTCGCCGGCGCCATGCTCGTGACCGCATTCATAGCATGTGCCGGGATTGCCGAGCAGGAGCGCGCCCGGCGCCAGCATCGCCGTGCCCTCGCGCGCACGATAGCGGAAGGTGCCGTTGGTTACGGCGGCAACGCAGAAATCCCGATGCTCCTCCTCGAATGGCCTGTCGGCGGCGCTGGCGGTGCAGATGACATCCGACACCTGCCAGCCTCGGCCCGACGCCAGCCTGTGCGCGCTCGTCGTCATCGCCGAAACATAGCAACTTTTCCCAAGCACAGAACCCCTGTCGGCCTCTATGCTTGCCCTCCTGACAAGATGAGAGCGAAGCCATGTCCAATTCCTTTGCCAAGGCCCTGCATAGCGAAGGGCCCGTACCGGCCCTTGCCGAGAAACTGGATCTTTATGGCCGCTTCGTCGGCGCCTGGACGTTCGACGCCACGCGCCATCTCGAGGACGGTCAGGTGCTGACCGGGCGCGGCGAAGTGCATTTCGGCTGGGCGCTCGAAGGCCGCGCGATCCAGGACGTATGGATCCTGCCTGCCCGTGACGCCGGCCCCTCGCCCTCGCTCGGCAAATGGACCTTCTATGGCACAACGTTGCGCGTCTACGATCCCGGCGTTGACGCCTGGCACATCTTCTGGAGCGATCCGCGCAATCAGTACTACAGCCGCCAGCTCGGCCGTGCCGAGGGCGACACCATCATCCAGCAAGGCGCAGACGGCACCGGATCTGCTGTGCGCTGGAGCTTTTCGCGCATCACCGAAAATTCGTTCCGCTGGCTGGGCGAACGCTCACAGGACGACGGCGCCACCTGGCGTCTCGAAGTCGAGTTTCTGGCGCGCCGGGCCGTCAGCCCCTGATCCGCACGGTTTCCACTGGCTCCGCTTTGCTTTACCAATCCCGTTATCCGGCTTTGCCGGCGGGGAGGGCCAGCATGCCGAGCTTCGACAGCCTGTTCAACGCCTTCGTCACCATACTGGTGACGATCGATCCGCCCGGCCTGGCGCCGCTCTTCCTCGCCGTGACCCGCGGCATGAACCGCGAGGAGCGCAACCAGGTCTCCGTGCGCGCCTCGGTCATCGCCTTCCTGGTAATGGCGTTGTTCGCAATCGCCGGCGCGTCGATCCTGTCAGTCTTCGGCATCACTCTGCCGGCCTTCCGCGTCGCCGGCGGCTTTCTGCTGTTCTTCATCGCCTTCGAAATGGTGTTCGAGCGCCGGCAGGACCGCAAGGAGAAGATCGGCGACGTCGCCATCACCAGGGACATGATCCACAACATCGCCGCCTTTCCGCTGGCGATCCCGCTTATTGCCGGTCCCGGCGCGATTTCGGCGACCGTCCTGCTCTCAAGCTCGTTTCAGGGTTTGGGCGCGCAGACAGCCCTTGTCGGCATCATCGCCATCTGCCTCGTCATCACCTACCTGGTGTTCGTGCTGTCAGAGCGCATCGACCGTATCCTCGGCCAAACCGGCCGTTCGATCCTGACAAGGCTGCTCGGCGTCATCCTGGCGGCGCTCGCCGTACAGTTCGTCGCCGACGGCATCAAGGCGCTGATGGCGACGTAGGAACAGCCCTACTTCGCTGTCGTTTCAATGACTTCGAAGTCGTGGGTAATCTCGGCAGTCTTGGCCATCATTGCCGAGGCCGAGCAGTATTTCTCGATCGAAAGCCCGATCGCCCGCTTCACCTTGTCATGTGATAGCGCCCGGCCCTTGACGACAAAATGCATGTGAATGCGGGTGAACACCCTGGGATCGGCTTCTGCACGGTCGGCATCGAGTTCGACCACGCAATCTTCGACCGCCTCGCGCCCCTTTTCGAGGATATGGACCACGTCATAGGCCGAGCAGCCGCCAGTGCCGATCAGCACCAGTTCCATTGGGCTCGGCCCCGGCGTCTTGCCCTCCGGCCCGAACGCAGTGCCTAGCACCAGCTTGTGCCCACTGGCGGACTCGCCAACGAAAGTGCGCTCCTCGACCCATTTGACCCTTGCCTTCACCTGATACGTCCTTTCACCGCTCAAACGCACAACGTCCCGAAAATCCAAGACAGATTTTCGGGACGCCATTTCGTGGCCAAGGTGCCGGCGCTTTTCGCCGCAAGGGCAGTCCGCCCCGAAAAATCAGAACGGGATTTCGTCGTCCAGCTCGCGCGACGAACCACCGCCGCCGCCCTTGTTGGCGCCACCGCGATTGAAACTTTCGCCCGGGCCGGACTGGCCGAAATCGGAACCGCGGCTCGCACCACCACCGGCATAGTTGCCGACCTGGCCGCCGCCCTCGCCCCGCGCATCGAGCATCTGCAGCTCGCCGCGGAATTTCTGCAACACGATTTCGGTCGTATAGCGGTCATTGCCGGTCTGGTCCTGCCATTTGCGCGTCTGCAGCTGGCCCTCGACATAGACCTTCATGCCCTTCTTCAGATACTGCTCGGCCACCTTGGCAATCTGGTCGTTGAAGATCACGACATTGTGCCACTCGGTCTTTTCCTTGCGCTCTCCGGATGTCTTGTCGCGCCAGCTTTCCGACGTCGCGATGCGGATGTTGACAACCGGGTCACCCGAATTCAGACGGCGGATTTCAGGGTCCGCCCCGAGGTTGCCCACCAGAATGACCTTGTTGACGCTACCCGCCATGACACTTCTCCGCGCTCATCCGAAACCAAATTTTTGTCGCCGCACCTTACAGGCTATGGATAATCCCTGCCTGCCGTCGCTGCCTTTTCCCACAACGTTTTTGTTCTCTTTTCGTTCTATAGTACAGGCCCTGCGCTGTCAATAGATGTCAGTAACAAGTAGTGTCTTGGCGTCGAATTTCCACGAACCCTGAGATCGAGGCGAACTCAATGAAGATGGTCGAGCATGACGATCAGCCGCAAGAAGAATGGCGGACGGGAGTAAAGACCCGCATGCATGTCTCGGCCTGCAACGGCGCAACTCAACTTTGCATATTCGAACAATGGGTCGAACCCGCGGTTGGCGCCCCGACACATTGGCACCCCGTCGAGGAAGTGCTTACCGTCATCGCTGGCAGAGCCGAGATGTGGATCGACGAAGAGCATCTCGTCTTGACTGCCGGACAGTCGCTTGTTGTTGCCGCGCACAGGCAACATGGCTTCCGAAACGTCGGCTCCGAATTGCTTCATATTCATGCTGTGCTCGCGTCACCAGTTTTCGAGGCGACGTTCAACGGATCCCCCGACATGGTGAGACGCTGGCTTCCAGCGAGTTTGTAAAACCTCGCCTGTCTTAAAAAACACCGCCTGTCTTAAAAAACACGGCTTGCCAAACCGATAAGCATTGACTTATGCTTTCGGCATGATCGAAGCAGACATTTTTCGGGCACTAGCGGATCCAACGCGTCGCGCCGTCTATGAGCGGCTCGCCGACGGCGAGATGACGGTGTCGGAACTGCGCACTGGCATACCGGTATCGCAGCCGGCGGTATCGCAACATCTCGCAGTGCTGCGCGGCGCCGGCCTCGTGGTCGAGCGCCGGGCCGGTCGCAACGCCTATTACCGCGTCGATCCGAAGGGGCTCGCGCCACTGCTCGGCTGGATCGAACGCTACCGTGCGTTCTGGCCAGAGCGCATCGAAAGGCTCAAGACGGTTTTGAAGGACATGGACCAATGACCAGCCGAGGCAAAGAACGCGCCGAAATGGCCGCAGACAAGATCGAGTTCGAGTGCGAGCTGCCCGAGCCGCCGGAAAAGGTGTGGCGGGCGCTGACGGTGCCGGACCTGCTCGCGGCCTGGATGATGCCGAACGACATCAAGCCCGAAATCGGCAACCGCTTTGCCTTTAAAGCGCCGAATGCGCCGATCGAGTGCGAAATCCTCGACGCGGATCCCGGACGGCTGCTGCGCTATTCCTGGCGGGAGCGGCCGGCGCCCGATGATACGCAGGCGCCGCCCGGCAGCCCGGTGGACAGCCCAATGAACGACAGCCCTGTGGACAGCATCGTCACCTTTACGCTCGACCGCACCGTTTCCGGCGGCACGCATCTGCGCATCGTCCATGATGGTTTTGCTCGGGCAGCAGTGCCGGAGATCGCGATGGCAGGCGCCGGTTGCCGGCTTTCGTTTGAAGCGCGCACTCCCAGACACAAGCAGATCGCCGCAAACACGCCGCGCCTCTTCCTGCGCGCGGCCTGAACGACAACAGTCAACGGAGAGAACCGATGAGCGGCCTTGCCAATCTGGTGCCAATGGTGATCGAGCAGTCGAGCCGCGGCGAACGCGCCTTCGACATTTTTTCGCGGCTGCTGTGCGAGCGCATCGTCTTTATCAACGGGGCGATCGACGACGGCACCTCGGCGCTGGTCTGCGCCCAGCTTCTGTCGTTGGAATCCGACAATCCCGACAAGGAGGTCTCGCTCTACATCAACTCGCCGGGTGGCGTGGTGACCAGCGGTTTCGCGATCTACGATACGATGCAGTATATCAGCTGCCCGGTCTCCACGGTTTGTATGGGCTTCGCCGCCTCGATGGCCTCGTTCCTTTTGATGGCCGGCACACCGGGGCGGCGGATCGCGCTACCCAACACCAGCATCGTGCTGCATCAGCCTCTCGGCGGTTTCCAGGGCCAAGCCTCCGATATCCAGCGCCATGCCGAGGGCATCCTTCGCACCAAGCGGCGCATGACCGATCTTTACGCCCGCCATTGCGGCCGCACCTACGAAGAAGTGGAACGCACGCTCGACCGCGACTTTTTCATGACCGCGCAGGAGGCCAAGGATTGGGGCCTCGTCGACCATGTTTTCGACACTCGCAAGCAGGCCGCATGAACGAGCCGGGCCGGCGGACGGAACTGACGCGATTGAGCGCCCGCAATTTCAGCGACATCGGTCTGGTCTTGCCGCTATCGCGGCACTATAGTCCGGCGATGACCCCCAGCCGCTCGTCCAGCCTGTTATGCCTTGCTATCGCTACCGTAGCCGGCACGAACATGCTGGTGGGTATGGCACTTGCCCAAGATAATTCGATGTCTTCGCAAAAGGGCGCCCTGCCCGGTGTGACCAGCGATTATCGCATCGCCGAGCCAGCGCCGCGGCCTGAGCCTGACGATATGGCTCCAGGCAGCGGCAACGGCACCTTCAAGATTGGCGATACCGACGTTCGGATTTCCGGTAGCATCACCATCGATGTCGCTACCGGCGGGATCAGGCCCTCCAGCCGCTAAGCTCGCCTGGTGTGAACCACAAATATTGCGCTTCAAACGAACAGCCCCGCCATTGCGTTTGCAACTGACGGGGCTTCTTGGATCTGAAATCCAAATTGCCGGGAGTGTACTGCCGGCATTTTATTTCGGATGCTTCGCGGCATTCAGCCGACGATCCGACTAGCAGTCTCTGATTTTATGGGGATCAGCAGGTCCGTTTGGCGGGCAGCGAAAACGCCTGACCCTGGCCACTTATACCTGCCGCGGCTCCAGCGACACGTGGAGCCTCAACGAACAATCCGGTGGAGTCATGCCTCTGCTCTCCTTCTGTTGGTTGCGACTGTCGTCGTCGAAGCGCTCATCGCATAACCCGCGGCGTCTCGCAGGCTAGCCCCAGGCCGCGAGGCCATCGAAAGACGGCCGGCTTCGTTGACGTCTGGAGTCTGCCCCCACGGTGCAGGGACGTCAACCTTGAATAGCCGATTACCGAAAAATGTGATCGCGAGACGTTTTGGGAAGCCGGCCCCACGGGCAGCTTTTGTCAGGAGCGTGTTCGGCCTTTGTTCTTTCCGCTTGCCCGTTCGCGCGAAAGGCGGTTAAACGCTTTGGTCGAGAGTTGTGGCGTCTCTCGAAAAGGCGGCGAAATTGCCTACATAGGGGGTGGTCGGGAAAACCCGCCCATCCCACGAATTCCAGATTCTGAGGCGGCGACCGGCGATGGCCGACCATAAATATCTCTCCATTCGCGGGGCACGCGAACACAATCTGAAGAATGTCGATCTCGATCTGCCGCGTGACAGCCTGATCGTCATGACCGGCCTGTCGGGGTCCGGCAAGTCATCGCTTGCCTTCGACACCATCTATGCCGAGGGCCAGCGCCGCTATGTCGAGAGCCTTTCGGCCTATGCACGGCAATTCCTCGAAATGATGCAGAAGCCTGACGTCGACCAGATCGACGGCCTGTCGCCGGCCATCTCCATCGAGCAGAAGACCACCTCGAAGAACCCGCGCTCGACGGTCGGCACCGTCACCGAGATCTACGATTATATGCGGCTTTTGTTCGCCCGCGTCGGTGTACCCTATTCACCGGCCACCGGCCTGCCGATCGAGAGCCAGACGGTTTCGCAGATGGTCGACCGGGTGCTTGCTGTCGAGGAAGGCACCCGGCTGTTCATTCTGGCGCCGATGGTGCGCGGCCGCAAAGGCGAGTACCGCAAGGAACTGCTGGAGCTGCAGAAGAAGGGTTTTCAGCGCGTCAAAGTCGATGGCGTCTTCTATGAGATCGCCGACGTGCCGGCGCTGGACAAGAAGTACAAGCACGATATCGACGTCGTCGTCGACCGCATCGTCGTGCGCGGCGATCTGGCGACGCGGCTCGCCGATTCCATCGAGACCGCGCTGAAGCTGGCCGACGGGCTGGCGGTGGCGGAATTTGCCGACAAGCCGCTCGACGCCAGCCAGACCGGCGAGGATTCGGTCAACAAATCGAAGAACGAGACGCATGAACGCATGCTGTTCTCGGAAAAGTTCGCCTGCCCGGTGTCCGGCTTCACCATTCCCGAGATCGAGCCCAGGCTGTTCTCCTTCAACAATCCGTTCGGCGCCTGCCCGACCTGCGACGGGCTCGGCAGCCAACGCGCCATTGATGCCAGCCTGGTCGTGCCCGACGAGAATGTCTCGCTGCGCGCCGGCGCCGTCAGCCCTTGGGCGAAGTCGAGCTCGCCCTACTATGCGCAGACGCTGGAAGCGCTGGGCGTTGCCTATGGCTTCAAGCTCGGCGACAAGTTCAAGGATTTGAGCGAGGAGGCAAAGCAAGCCGTCCTGCACGGCACCGGCGAGCGCGAAATCACCTTCCATTACGATGACGGCCTGCGCTCCTACAAGACGACGAAAACCTTCGAGGGCGTCATCCCCAACCTCGAGCGCCGCTGGAAGGAAACCGAATCCGCCTGGATGCGCGAGGAGATCGAGCGCTTCATGTCGGCCACGCCCTGCCCGGCCTGCCGCGGCTATCGGCTGAAGCCCGAGGCGCTCGCGGTCAAGATCGCCGGCAAGCACATTGGCGAGGTCACCGAGCTGTCGATCCGCAAGGCCGACCAGTGGTTCACCGACCTGCCTGCATCGCTCAACGACAAGCAGAATGAGATCGCGGTGCGCGTGCTCAAGGAAATCCGCGAGCGGCTGCGCTTCCTCAACGATGTCGGTCTCGACTATCTGACGCTGTCGCGCAACTCCGGCACGTTGTCGGGCGGCGAGAGCCAGCGCATCCGGCTGGCTTCGCAGATCGGCTCCGGCCTGACCGGCGTGCTCTATGTGCTCGACGAGCCGTCGATCGGCCTGCACCAGCGCGACAATGCCCGCCTGCTCGACACGCTGAAGCATCTGCGCGACATCGGCAACACGGTCATCGTCGTCGAGCATGACGAGGACGCCATCCTGCATGCCGACTACGTCGTCGATATCGGCCCGGCGGCCGGCATCCATGGCGGCCACATCATCGCCCAGGGCACGCCGCAGCAGATCATGGCGACGCCCGCTTCGATCACCGGTAAATATCTGTCGGGCGAGCTGGAAGTGGCGACGCCGGCAGTGCGGCGTGAGGCCAAGAAGAACCGCCGGCTGAAGGTCGTCGGCGCGCGCGGCAACAATCTGAAGAACGTCACCGCCGAAATCCCGCTCGGCACGTTTACCGCCGTCACCGGCGTATCCGGCGGCGGCAAGTCGACCTTCCTGATCGAGACCCTGTTCAAGGCGGCGTCGCGCCGCATCATGGGCTCGCGCGAGCATCCGGCCGAGCATGACCGAATCGAGGGGCTGGAATTCCTCGACAAGGTCATCGATATCGACCAGTCGCCGATCGGGCGCACCCCGCGCTCCAACCCTGCCACCTATACCGGCGCCTTCACGCCGATCCGCGACTGGTTCGCCGGCCTGCCGGAGGCCAAGGCGCGCGGCTACCAGCCGGGCCGCTTCTCGTTCAACGTCAAGGGCGGCCGCTGCGAGGCCTGCCAGGGCGACGGCGTCATCAAAATCGAGATGCACTTCCTGCCCGACGTCTACGTCACCTGCGACGTCTGCCACGGCAAGCGCTACAACCGCGAGACGCTCGACGTCCTGTTCAAGGGCAAATCAATCGCCGACGTTCTCGACATGACGGTCGAGGAAGGCGTCGATTTCTTCGCCGCCGTGCCCGGTGTGCGCGACAAGCTGGAGACGCTGAAACGGGTCGGCCTCGGCTACATCCATGTTGGCCAGCAGGCAACGACTTTGTCGGGCGGCGAGGCGCAGCGCATCAAGCTTGCCAAGGAACTGTCGCGCAAGGCGACCGGCAAGACGCTCTACATTCTCGATGAGCCAACCACCGGCCTGCATTTCCACGACGTCGCCAAGCTGCTTGAAGTGCTGCACGAGCTGGTCGACCAGGGCAACACGGTCGTTGTCATCGAGCACAATCTAGAGGTGATCAAGACCGCTGACTGGGTGCTCGATCTTGGCCCCGAAGGTGGTGACGGCGGCGGCGAGCTGGTAGCGTCCGGCACGCCTGAGGACATCGTTCGCGAAAAACGCAGCTATACCGGGCAGTTCCTGAGGGAATTGCTGGAGCGGCGCCCCGGAGGCAAGCGCGAAGCGGCGGAGTGATGGCAAAGAACGGTCTCATCACGGTCCAAAGCCGCTTCGGCGTGGCCGAAACGATCGATCGCCTGGTCGGGACTGTGGAACGTGCAGGATTGCTGGTCTTCGCCCGCATTGACCACGCCGCCGGTGCGCGCAGTGTCGAAGCTTCTCTGCGTCCGACCCAGCTTCTGATTTTTGGCAACCCGAAAGGCGGCACGCCGCTGATGCAGGACCGGCAGCTTGCCGGCATCGATCTGCCGGTCAAGGCACTGGCCTGGGAGGACGAGCAAGGCAAGGTCTGGCTCTCCTACAATGACGCGCACTGGCTCGCCGAGCGCCACGGCTTGGGCGACGCCAGTCGCAATGCCGTCGCCGCGATAGCGGCCGGCATGGACAAGGTGATTGCGGCCGCTGCCGGCGCGGGCCAGTTTTGATCATGAGAGCCGCTCGGGCCGATGATCTCCCCATGGTGATCTCGCTCACCACCGACGCCTACGCGCCCTACACTGCCCTGCTCGGCGCACCGCCGATCCCCGTCACCGAGGACTATGCGCCGCGCATAGAACGCGGCGAGGTCTGGCTTTCGGAGCAGGACGGACAGCCGGCCGGCTTGATCGTTCTCGAACGACATGCGGACCATACAATGATCTTCAGCGTCGCCGTTGCGCCCGCCTTTCAGGGCAAGGGTTTCGGCATCGGGCTGCTCGACTGGGCCGAGCAACAGACGCGCTTGTGGAGCTTGCCGGAAATCCGACTCTACACCAATGCCAGAATGGAACGGAACGTTTCGTTGTATAAGGCCTACGGCTTTCGCGAAACGGGTCGCCGGCCCAATCCATATCGGCCAGGATGGACGATCGTCGACATGGCGAAAGCCGTCGAGACGACCGCCATCGCGTGATCCTTTTCTGCAAACCGGGAGGACGACCATGACTCAATCAGGAACAATCCGCGCCGGCATGGGCGGCTGGACCTTCGAGCCGTGGGACACGTCCTTCTACCCGGACAAATTGTCGAAGGCCAAGCAACTGCATTATGCCAGCCGGCAGGTGCTCACTATCGAGGTCAACGGCACCTATTATTCGAGCTTCAAGGAGCCGACCTTCGTCAAATGGGCCAACGAGGCGCCGGATGGTTTCGTCTATTCGCTGAAGGGCAACCGCTTCGTCACCAACCGCCGCGTGCTCGGCGAGGCCGGGGAATCGATCATGCGCTTCCTCGGGTCGGGCGTCGCGGCACTTGGCGACAAGCTCGGGCCGATCCTGTGGCAGTTCGCGCCGACCAAGAAATTCGACCCGGACGATTTCGAGGCCTTCCTCAAGCTGTTGCCGGAAAAGCAGGACGGCGTTGCGCTGCGCCATGCGGTCGAGGTGCGCAACGACAGCTTCGTCGTGCCGGAGTTCGCCGCCTTGGCGCGAAAGCACAAGGCCGCCATCGTCTATGCCGACCACGCCAAATATCCGGGGATTGCCGACGTCACCGGCGATTTCATCTATGCGCGGCTGCAGACCGGCAGCGACGACAATCCCGATTGCTACACGCCAAAGGCGCTCGATGAATGGGCGGCGCGCGCAAAAACCTGGGCGGAAGGCAAGGTGCCGGCCGACCTGCCGCGTGTCGCTCCTTCAACCGACGCGCCGGTCAAGCCACGCGACGTGTTCGTCTACTTCATCACCGAGGGCAAGGTCCGCGCTCCATTCGGCGCCATCGCGCTGATGAAGCGGGTCGCAGGCTGACGCCCCCGCTGTCGGTGGTCTGCCTGGCCGGGTCCTCAATTACCGGCTATGCGGCGCGCTCGTCCGGACGCCGATCAACCCTGACAATCTCGTTGAAAGCATCGAGATCGACATAGAAGACCTTGGTGATCTCCGCGATGAGTTCGTCGTGGTCATACCCCTGCGATTTCAGAATGTTGATGGCTGTCAGGATATCGACGCGCTCCGTGAGCCGTCGTTTCTGGTAGTCCTCGACATAGCGCTCCATTGACTGGCCCTGGCTCCCAAGCACCCGAAATGTTGGACGACAACAGATCGCTGGAAGGGCTTGCGCGCAAGCGTGCCGACGCGGGCCGCGCCTTCCCCTGATCTGCCAAGTTGAAACTGGTACGGAAAGCGGCCGACTCACCAAGGCCAAGCAAAATCTAGCACGCAATCTGCAGCGCGCCAGAGTTGCAAAGTAACGGAATCAATAAGAATTCAGACAGTCAGGAATTTGCGGACGTCCGCCCGGTCGAGATCCTCGGCGGGGCCGGTATGGACGATCTGACCGCGGTCCATGATGTTGACCTCGTCGGCCAATTCCCGGCAGAAGTCGAGATATTGTTCGACCAGAAGCACGGCGATACCGGCCTGGTCGCGCAGATAGCGGATGGCGCGGCCGATGTCCTTGATGATCGACGGCTGGATGCCTTCGGTCGGCTCGTCGAGCACCAGCAGCTTCGGCCGCATCACCAGCGCCCTGCCGATGGCAAGCTGCTGCTGCTGGCCGCCGGAAAGATCGCCGCCGCGGCGCGCGAGCATCTGCTTCAGCACCGGAAACAATTCGAAGACGTGACCGGGAATGTTGCGATCGGCGCGCTTCAACGGCGCAAAACCCGATTCGAGGTTTTCCCGCACCGTAAGCAGCGGAAATATCTCCCTGCCCTGCGGCACGAATGCGATGCCCGACCGGGCGCGATCATACGCCGCGCTCCGGTCGAGCGCCTTCCCCTCGAAGGCAACGCTTCCGCTCGTCAGCCGGTGATGGCCGACGATCGATCTCATCAAACTGGTCTTGCCGACGCCGTTGCGGCCGAGCACGCAGGTGATCTTGCCGGCGCCGGCCTTCAGCGAGACGCCGCGCAGCGCCTGGGCAGCCCCGTAGTGCAGCGTGGCATTGGAGACTTCGAGCACGGTCAGCGTTTTCTCCAACGCGTGAAGAACGAAAGGTCGAAATGATGGAACGGAACGCGCCAGACCATGTTCATCTCCCCAGATAGACTTCGACGACGCGCTCGTCGGCCGAAACGAAGTCGAGACTGCCCTCGGAAAGCACCGAGCCTTCGTGCAGGCAGGTGACCTTGACGCCGAGCTCGCGCACGAAATGCATGTCGTGCTCGACGACGATGACAGAATGGTCGCGCGCGATGTCCCTGAGCAGCCGCGCGGTTTCCTCGGTCTCGGCGTCGGTCATGCCGGCAACCGGTTCGTCGACCAGCAGCAGCTTCGGATCCTGCGCCAGAAGCATGCCGATCTCGAGCCATTGCTTTTGGCCGTGGCTCAGATTGGCGGCGAGTTCGTCACGCTTGTCGCCAAGCCGAATGATGCCGAGGATGTCGTCGATCTGCCGCACGTCCGCGGCCGAGCGACGATGGAACAGTGCCGGGAAGATCGAGCGCGGGCCTTTCAGCGCCAGCATCAGATTGTCCTCGATCGTGTGGCTTTCGAAGACGGTCGGCTTCTGGAATTTACGGCCGATGCCCATCATGGCGATTTCGGCCTCGTCGTGTTTGGTCAGGTCGACCTCACCGTTGAAGAAAACTTCACCCGCGTCGGGCCGCGTCTTGCCGGTGACGATGTCCATCATCGTCGTCTTTCCGGCGCCGTTGGGGCCGATGATCGCCCGCATCTCGCCCTTGTCGAGCACCAGCGAAAGGTTGTTGATGGCGCGAAACCCGTCGAAGGAAACCGACACGCCGTCGAGATAGAGGATGGTGTTGCTCTTCGACATCAGGCCATCACTCCGCCGGCTGCGGTTCGGCGCCGGAGGCCGACCAGTCGCCCGGCCTTCTCGCCGCCGAGCGGTCGGTTTTCGGCGGCACCGGCGCATCGGGATCGATGCCGACTTCCTCGGCAACCGAGGCCGCCCGCAGCGCCTTGGCGTTGCCGCGCCAGGAATCCCACATGCCGATGATGCCCTTGGGCAGGAACAGCGTGACGGCGACAAACAGTCCGCCCAGCGCAAACAGCCAGAATTCAGGCAGCACGCCGGTGAACCAGGATTTACCGGCATTGACCAGAAGCGCGCCGATGATCGGCCCGACGATGGTGCCGCGCCCGCCGACGGCCGCCCACACCACCACCTCGATCGAATTGGACGGCTCGAATTCGCCAGGGTTGATGATGCCGACCTGCGGCACGTAAAGCGCACCGGCGATGCCGGCCATCACCGCCGACAGGGTGAATGCGAACAGTTTGACGTTCTCCGCCCGCCAGCCGAGGAAGCGTGTGCGGCTTTCGGCGTCGCGCACCGCCATCAAAAGCTTGCCGTACTTGGAACCGACGATTGCCCAGGTGACGAAGACGGCAAACGCCAGCATGACGGCGCTGGCCGCGAACAGCGCCGACCGCGTCATGTCGGCCTGCACGTTGAACCCTAGAATGTCCTTGAAATCGGTCAGGCCGTTGTTGCCGCCGAAACCCATGTCGTTGCGGAAAAACGCAAGCAGCAGCGCATAGGTCATCGCCTGGGTGATGATCGACAGGTAGACGCCGGTGACGCGGCTGCGGAAGGCAAACCAGCCGAAGACGAAGGCGAGCAGGCCGGGCACCGCAAGCACCATGATCGCGGCAAACCAGAAATGGTCGAAACCATACCAGAACCATGGCAATTCCTTGTAGTTAAGGAACACCATGAAATCCGGCAGCAGCGGATTGCCGTAGACGCCTCGCGAGCCGATCTGGCGCATCAGATACATGCCCATCGCATAACCGCCGAGCGCGAAGAAGGCGCCGTGGCCGAGCGAGAGGATGCCGCAATAGCCCCAGACGAGATCGAGCGCCAAGGCGAGCAGCGCGTAGCAGAGGTATTTGCCGGTGAGCGCAACGATATAGGACGGCACGTAAAACGCACTTGTCGGCGAGACCGCAAGATTGAGCAGCGGCACAATGATGGCGACCGCCAGCAGGATGAAGATGGTGATGGCGACACGGCGGTCGGCGCCGGCGGCAAAGAAGCGTCCCGTGATCATGCTTCCACCGACCTGCCCTTGAGCGCAAACAAGCCGCGCGGGCGTTTCTGGATGAACAGGATGATCAGCACCAGAACGACGATCTTGCCGAGCACTGCTCCGGCATAAGGTTCGAGGAACTTGTTGACGATGCCGAGCGAGAAAGCGCCGACCAGCGTGCCCCAAAGATTGCCGACACCGCCGAAAACGACGACCATGAAGCTGTCGATGATGTAGCCGCGGCCGAGATTGGGCGAGACGTTGTCGATCTGGCTGAGCGCGACACCGGCGATGCCGGCAATGCCGGAGCCGAGTGCAAACGTTAGCGCATCGACCCAAGGCGTCCTGATGCCCATCGAGGCGGCCATGCGGCGATTGGCGGTGACGGCACGCATCTGCAGCCCCCAAGGCGTGCGTTTCATCACGTAGAGCAGCACCGCGAACACGCCGAGCGCGAATACCAGGATCCAGAGCCGGTTCCAGGTCACGGCAAGCTGGCCGATATTGAACGAGCCGGACATCCAGGACGGGTTGCCGACCTCCTGGTTGGTCGGCCCGAAGATGGTGCGTACGGCCTGCTGCAGGATCAGCGACACACCCCATGTCGCCAGCAGCGTCTCCAGCGGCCGTCCATAGAGGAAGCGGATCAGCCCGCGCTCGATGACAAGGCCGACGAGCGCCGCGACCAGGAAGGCCAGCGGCAGGGCGATGACCAGCGACCAGTCGAACAGACCGGGAAAGGAATTACGGATAACCTCCTGCACGACGAAGGTCGTGTAGGCGCCGAGCATGACCATCTCGCCATGCGCCATGTTGATGACGCCCATGACGCCGAAAGTGATGGCAAGGCCAATCGCCGCCAGCAGCAGCACCGATCCAAGCGATATGCCGTACCAGATATTCTGGCCGGCATCCCACAGCGCCAGCGTCGAATTGATGTTGGCGATCGCAGCCGTCGCCGCGTCTTTCACCGCACCTTCGGAACTGGCCTCGACCGACGTGAGCAGCGACACCGCATCGCGGTCGCTGCGCGCACCGATGAGCGCGATTGCCGCCAGTTTGTCGGCCTCCGGCCTGTCGGAAACGAGAACCGACGCGGCGCGGGCCTGTTCTAGCAGCGCCTTGACGCTTGCCACGCTCTCATTAGCGATGGCGGTGTCGAGCGGCTCGATGTTTGCCGCGTCGGGCGTTTTGAACATGGTGTCGGCGGCGGCAATGCGCACGGCCGGATCCTTTGAGCCAAGCGTCAGCGTGCCCAATGCATCGCGAATGACGCGGCGCAGCGTGTTGTTGACCTTGATCTTGGTGATGTCGGCCTTGGCAGCTTCGCCCGATCTTTCGCCGGTAAGCGCATCGAGCAGCTCGATGCCGTCGCCGCTCTCCTTACCGACAAAGACCAGTGAATCGGCCTTGCGCACGTAAAGGCTGCCCTCCGCAAGCGCGGCAAGCGGCCGTTCTACGGCCGGATCGCCGGAAGCCGCAAGCTCCCGCACCACGGCTTCTATCGCCGGAAAATTGGCGGCGGTGGCGAATTTGGCGATGACCACGCGCAGATCTGCTTCGCTGGCGTTCGACGGCAGCAGCGTCCCCTGGAGAAGGAGCAGCATCAGGCCAATCGCGCGGATCAGGATCATTGGTTTCTGGTGGCTCTTGAAGATTGAATGTCGCCTCCGGGCAGGCTGGAGGAGGAGCCTGCCCGGAGGCTTGCGGGTCTGGGAGGACAGACCGGGAGGATCAGTTGGTTCCCTTGCCGCCGCATTTGCCGGTGGCAACGTTGAAGTTGCCGCAGGACAGAGGCGCGCGCCAATCGGAGATCAGGTCCTTGGAGTCAGGCAGATAGTCGGACCACTCGTCGCCCATCACCAGGCCCGGCGTCTGCGAGACGGTTTCGAACTGGCCGTCGGCCTGGATTTCGCCGATCAGCACCGGCTTGGTGATGTGATGGTTCGGCATCATCGTCGAATAACCGCCGGTCAGGTTCGGCACCGAGACGCCGACCATGGCGTCGATGACCTTGTCCGGATCGGTGGTGCCGGCCTTCTCGACCGCCTTCACCCACATGTTGAAGCCGATATAATGGGCTTCCATCGGGTCGTTGGTGGTGCGCTTGTCGTTCTTGATGAATTTGTGCCAGTCGGCGATGAACTTCGCGTTCTCGGGCGTGTCGACGCTCTCAAAATAATTCCAGGCGGCGAGATGGCCGACCAGCGGCGCGGTGTCGAGACCGGCAAGCTCTTCCTCACCAACCGAGAAGGCCATGACCGGAATGTCCTCGGCCTTGATGCCCTGGTTGCCGAGTTCCTTGTAGAACGGCACATTGGCGTCACCGTTGACGGTCGAGACGACAGCGGTCTTCTTGCCGGCCGAACCGAATTTCTTGATCGCCGAGACTTCGGTCTGCCAGTCGGAGAAGCCGAACGGCGTGTAGTTGACCATGATGTCTTCGGCGGCAACGCCTTTCGCCTTCAGGTAGGCTTCGAGGATCTTGTTGGTGGTGCGCGGGTAGACGTAGTCGGTGCCTTCGAGCACCCAGCGCTTCACCGAACCGCCATCCTCGCTCATCAGATAATCGACGGCCGGAATGGCCTGCTGGTTCGGCGCCGCACCGGTGTAGAACACGTTGCGCTCGCTTTCCTCGCCTTCGTACTGGACGGGGTAGAACAGGATGTTGTCGAGCTCGCTGAACACCGGCAGCACCGATTTGCGCGACACCGAGGTCCAGCAGCCGAACACCGCGGCGACCTTGTCCTTCGAGATCAGCTCGCGCGCTTTTTCTGCGAACAGCGGCCAGTTGGAAGCCGGATCGACGACCACCGCCTCGAGCTTCTTGCCGAGCAGGCCGCCCTTGGCATTCTGCTCTTCGATGAGCATCAGCATGGCGTCCTTCAGCGTCGTCTCCGAGATCGCCATGGTTCCCGACAGCGAATGGAGGATGCCGACCTTGATGGTGTCGTCGGCCGCCCTGGCGGGAATGCTCATCAGCAGGCCGGCGGTGACCACGCCGGCCGAAAACATTTTTGTTATTGTCGAGAAACTGCCCCTCATACTTTTAAACTCCCAAGCTGGTTAACTGCATCGGAACAGGACCATGCAACGGCTGTGCCAATCACCGGCGAAAGATCGGAGTGTTTGAGATTTCCCAGCCCTGTCAGTCGGTTAATGTATTAGCCGCAGGAGATGAACCTCCCCTGCCAGGTTTGAAATGAGAAAAGATCACTCGTATCAGCCTAAGTTTTACTCACATATAGGCCAATGCCCGAATTTTGAGCAGCATCATATGAGCGCTGGCGAGGATTGCAGCGCCGCAGCGAAATGAGGCAAGTTCGAACCCTTAACGGGGGACTCCATGGCCTTCAGAGCTTCTTGCATTTTCACCGCCATGCTTCTGCTGGCGGCGACGACCGTAGCGCGCGCCGGCTTCAGCGACGGCAAGCTGCCGGACGGCTCCTATCATTGCGAAGTCTATCTGCTTGGCATGTTCCTCAGCCTCGGCGACATCACCATCAAGGGAAACGTCTATAGCGGTCCGGTGAGCTTCGGCATCGCGCCGCAAAGCTACAATTACCAGATGGATGCAGACGGCGTGATCACCTGGCTGGGTCCGCTGGGCGGCTACACCAGTGGCGGCAATTCGATCTCGCTTACGCAGGCGACGCTGGAAAGCGGAACCACCCCGTCCTTCGATATCATCATGAAGCAGCCAGACGGCGCCTTTACCGCCTCGACCTGCACGAAGCGTTGAAAAGTACGGAACCTGGCGAGGTTCCGTACTCCGAAGTAGAAGCCGCCTAGCTCTCCGCCGCCATGTCGAGCGCCAGCCGGGTCATATCGGTGAAAAGGCCCTGGCGTTCGGAATAGTCGGTCTGCTCGCCGGTTGCCACATTGTCGACGACGGTCAGGATCGACAGCGCCCGGGCGCCGAAATCGGCCGCAATGCGGTAGAGTGCGCTGGTTTCCATATCCACGGCGAGCGCCCCCTGTGCCTGTGCTTCGGCAAAGCGTTCGCGCCCCAGCGGATGATAAAAAATGTCGCTGCAGATCGTCAGCCCGGCCCGATGGTCGATCCCGAGTTCCGAAGCCCGGGCCAACGCCTGGGCCAACAATGCAGGATCGGGGCCGGCATCGGCACGATAGAGACCAAAAACCTGGCCGCTCTCCGCATTTTCGCCGCGCACCGATTGTGCGATCACCAGGCTGCGCAGCGCCATCTCGGCGGTCAGGCCGCCGCAGGTGCCGGTGCGGATCAACGTTTTCGCACCGTAGAAATCCAGCAGCTCGTGCACGTAGACCAGGAATGACGGGACGCCGATGCCGGTGGACTGGACGCTGACAGGCTTGCCGCGAAACAACCCGGTAAAGCCGAGCGCGCCGCGGCGGCGGTTGACGCAGCGCGACGCTTCCAGAAAGGTCTCCGCCATCCATTCAGCGCGCTGCGGGTCGCCCGGCAGCAGCACCGTGCTTGCGTAGTCGCCTTTGCTAGCCTCGTTGTGTGGCGTCACGGCATGCTTCCAAAACCCGTCGCCCGTTTCGCCTGCAATCATGGCAGTCTCACGACATTGCGCAAGCGGAGCGTTGGAAGGGTCAGGATTCCAGCATGTCCTTTACGATCGTGGCCAATTGCTTGAGCGAAAACGGCTTCGGCAAGAAGCCGAAATGCGCGTCGGCCGGCAAGTTCTTGGCGAACGCGTCTTCGGCATAGCCGGACACGAAGATAAACTTGATGTCGGGCTGCCGTTTGCGCAATTCGCCAAGCAGCGTCGGGCCATCCATTTCCGGCATCACCACGTCCGACACCACGACGTCGACCTTGCCGCCGAGCGCTTCGTAGACTTCAAGCGCCTCGACGCCCGACGACGCCTCGTGGACGGTGTAGCCGCGCGATTTCAGCGCCCGCATGCCGCCCATGCGCACGGCGTCCTCGTCCTCGACCAGCAGCACCGTGGCCGAGCCCGACAGATCCTTGGCTGAGTCGGCGATCTTGGCAGGGGCGGCCGGCACTTCTCCAGCCTCGCCCGCCTTCCTTGCCTCCGCAATGTGCCGCGGCAGGAAGATGCGGAACACGGATCCCTTGCCGACTTCGGAATCGCAGAAGATGAAGCCGCCTGTTTGCTTGATGATGCCATAGACCATGGACAGGCCGAGGCCGGTTCCCTTGCCAACCTCCTTTGTCGTGAAGAAGGGCTCGAAGATCTTTTTCAGCACATCAGGCGCGATGCCGCTGCCGCTGTCCTCGACCTCGACCAGCACATAGTCGGCCGGAGTAAGTTCGCGGTAGGAAAAGGTCTTGCACTCTCCGGCGCTGACGTTGCGGGTGCGTACGGTGAGCTCGCCGCCGGCCGGCATCGCATCGCGTGCATTGACCGCCAGATTGACCACCACTTGCTCGAATTGCCCGATATCGACCCTGACCGGCCACAGGTCGCGGCCATGGTCGATTTTGAGCTTGATGTCGTTGCCGACCAGCCGGGCAAGCAGCATCCTTAGATCTGCGAGCACGTCGGTCAGGTTGAGCACCTCCGGCCGCAGCGTCTGCTTGCGCGAGAAGGCCAGCAACTGCCGCACCAGCGAGGCCGCCCGGTTGGCATTCTGCTTGATGTTCATGATGTCCGGGAACGACGGATCGGACGGCCGGTGGTTGGTCAAAAGCAGGTCCGAGGCCATGATGATGGCGGTCAGCACATTGTTGAAATCATGCGCGATGCCGCCGGCGAGTTGGCCGACCGCCTGCATCTTCTGGCTCTGCGCCATCTGGCCCTCGAGGGCCTTTTGCTCAGTGGTCTCCACGGCATAGACGATGGCCGATTCCTCGGCGCCCTCGCCACCGGTACCGTCTGCGACCGCGTTGACGTAGAAGCGTATGTGGCGCTCCTCATTGCCGGGCAGCACCGTATCGATCGGCTCGATGTCAGCCTGTTGCTGGCGTGCCTTTTCAAAGGCCGCGGCGAAAGCCGGCCGGTCGCGCTCGTGGATCACCGTATCCAGCCGCACACGCCGATCGACCGCATCGCGGTCGACGACCGAGGAAAACAGCGACAGGAACGGCGCATTGGTGCGCAGGATGCGGCCGGCATGGTCGACGCCGGCTATCGCCATCGGCGTCGAGTTGAAGAACCGCGTGAAGCGTATTTCCGATGCGCGGAGGTCGGCCGAAGCGTCCTCGCCTTGCGTCCGGTTGAGCACGATGGTGCGAGTCGGGCCGTTGAGCCCCTCTCGGCTGGCCGAGACACGATGCATGAAGCGCACCGGCAGCGCCTCGCCGGTCATCGTCGTCAGATCGAGGTCGATAACGGCATTGCGCGTGGTACCAGCGTCGGCCTTGACCGAACGGACCAGCGCCATGCCGTCGCCGGCGACGATCTCCGGCAGCGTGATGGCGCCGGGAGTGAAGCTGGCCAGGTCGATGCCCAGCCACTCCGCAAGGGTCGCGTTGATATAGGTGACGCGGCCTTCCTGGTCGGCCGAAAAGAAACCGGCCGGCGCATGGTCGAGGTGATCGATCGCCTTTTGCAGGTCGAGAAAGAACCGCTCCTGCTCGGCCCGTTCCTGCGAGATGTCGGCAAGCTGCCAGGCAAGCATGGGCAGCCGCTGGCCGGGAACGCTGAAGGCGCGGGCCCGAACGCGGTACCAGCGAGCGCCCGGTTCGGCGCCTGGCCGAATGGACTGCGCGAGCCGAAACTCGCCGTCGCCAGGCTGGCCATCACGCAGGCCGGACGCCAGCCGGTATATGGTCACCGAGGCCTCGGGAACGTCTGAAAGCAAACCTTCGACGGTCTTGAGGTCGGCGGCCGACTCGGCACCCGTCATATCGGCATAGGTCCGGTTGGCGTAGATGATACGGCCTTTGGTGTCGGTGACCAGGAGACCTTGCGACATCGAATCGACGAAAGCTTTCGACAGTTCGTCGCTTGTCGAGCGCGGCGTGATGTGCACGAAGCCGATCGCAGTGGCGAATAGAAAGCCGACGCCGATCATCGCCAGCACTCCAAGCATGCCGAGCAGGAATGGATCGCCAAGGCGCTCGCGGAAAAGGCCGAAGACGATCGCTGCCCCAGTCAGGACGACGATGAAGACGATGAGCCGGGTGACCGCTCCCGGCCGCGTGTTCTGGTCGACGATAGGTACCGGATAGAAATCGCCGCGCGCTTCCTTGGCCATGTGCCCCCTGCTCGTGAATTCCGGTGTCGGTTGAATCATATTCTCAGGGTTGGGAAAAGGCCCGGCTGCAGATGTCCGTTAAAAATGACGCCGTTCGGCTCCCGGCGTTTCAAGCTGTTCACGAAGCGTGAAAGGCAACTTGCGGTGGCCTGCCGCAACAGTCTAGTGTCGCCTCTCTTCGAAAGCTGATTTTGGGGGAACCAATGCTGCAATGGCTGGATGGCGTGGCGGGTCCTGGTTATGCCGCAGCAATCCTATGGACGTTTGCAGTACTTGTCCTTCTGCTCATCATTCTTCTTATCATCAGGCTGGTCCGCAGCCTGACGTTCGGGACATTCGTCGCCGGCGGCAGGAACCGCAAGACGCGGCTGGCTGTCATGGATGCCACAGCGGTCGACAGTCACCGGCGGCTGGTGCTGGTGCGCCGCGACGATATCGAGCACCTGCTCTTGATCGGTGGTCCGACCGACGTCGTCGTCGAGCGCGACATCAGGCTCTCGGCGCTGCGGCGCCCGGCATTGACCGGAGACAACGGCCACCAGCCGGCAGCAAGGTCGGCTTCGATCACAGCCGCGCCGGCGAGGCAAGCGCCACCGCAGCCGGCAGGCGTAACCGCGACCCCTGTCCGAGCCGGCCAGACGGCGACGATGCCGGCAACAATGCCGGCGCCGGCGCCGAAACCGGCATCGAACGTCACGCCGTTGCCAAGTTATGGATCCGTCAACGCCAATGCCTCGCGGCATGCGCAGCCGCCGGCAAGGCAGGACCCCCCGGCAAGATACGAGCCGCCGGCACAGCACGAGTCGATTGACGATGCGCTGATGAAGGAGCTGGAGGTTTCCCTCGACGAGCCACGCTTCAGCCAAACGCCGAGCAAGCCGGTGGCGAAGGCGTCGCCCTCTCTCGACGACGAGATGACGAAGCTCCTCGGCGAGTTGTCCAATCAGAAAAGATAGGCCGATAGCGAACGGCCAATGAAAATGGCCGGAAAACCGGCCATTTTGAACGCTTTACCGATGCCGCTGTTTTTCCCGGCGACTCAGTCGTCGCGGTAGACCTTCTCGCGCCGCTCATGGCGCTCCTGTGCCTCGATCGACAAGGTGGCGATCGGGCGCGCGTCGAGCCGCTTCAGCGCGATCGGCTCGCCCGTCTCCTCGCAATAACCGTAAGTGCCTTCGTCAAGGCGCTGGAGGGCCGAATCGATCTTGGAGATGAGTTTTCGCTGGCGATCGCGGGCGCGAAGTTCGATGGCGCGGTCGGTTTCCGAGGAGGCGCGATCGGCGAGGTCGGGGTGGTTGGCGTTTTCCTGCTGCAGGATTTCGAGAGTTTCGCGCGCTTCGCGCAAGATGTCGTTCTTCCAGGTGACGAGCTTCATGCGAAAGTAGGATTTCTGCCGCTCGTTCATGAACGGCTCGTCTTCGGAGGGTACGTAATCGGCGGTAACGATGTCGTTCATTCGACTCACCCAACAAACCCCAAATTTGGCGCCTATATATTCGCGGACCGAAAGCTGCACAAGGTCAATCGACGACAGTTTCACGCAATTGTTAGTCTCGGACAAACCACCATCGGCGATGCCCTTTTTGCGAAGAATACGACCGAATTCGTACATGATTCGCTATGCTTGAGGGTCGCTTGCCATTGCGCACGGAGCTCTTCTGATGGCAAATCCTGCGGCGTGCTGACGGGTTCGGTGCCCGGCACAACGGGGATCCGGTGACCAGACTTTACCTGCTGAGGCATGCGAAGGCCGGCTGGGCGCTGCCTGGCGTGGCTGACTTCGACCGCCCGCTCGATCCATCCGGCTTCGCCGATGCCGAAGCGATGGGCGTGCTGATGCGTTCCCGCAAATACGCACCGGCCCGCACCCTTTGCTCAAGCGCCAAGCGCGCCCGCCAGACGCTGGAAAGCTTGGCTGGCCATACGGACACGGGCCGGGTGCTGTTCTGTGACACCCTCTACAGCGACGATGCCGCCGCGTACCTCACTGCCATCCGGCAGAATGGCGGGCTGGAGGCCCTGCTCGTCATCGGCCACAATCCGATGATCGAGGATCTCGCCATGGCGCTCTCAGGCGACGGCGACGAGACCGCGCGGGCCATGCTGAACCACGGCTTCCCGACCTCCGCACTTGCGGTGGTCCGGTTCTACGGCAGTCTTGCCGAGGCTGCGCCGGGCGCCGGCTATCTCGAAGCCTTCCTGACGCCTGCCGATATCTGAGGCCATTTCAAAGCCGCCCATCAAAGCCTATATCGGATCCTGACCGGCCCGCGAGAACAGATTTTGGCATCATCGCTGACGACTTTCACCGACGAGGCGAAGATTGCCTTGGATACGTTGTCAGGCCGCGCTGCCGGGCTTTTCGCTCCGTCGCTGCGTCTTGGCGTGACCGGGCTGTCCCGCGCCGGCAAGACGGTGTTCATCTCGGCCCTTGTGCACAATCTGGTCCATGGCGGACGCTTGCCGCTGTTTGAGGCACAAAAATCTGGGCGCATCGCCCGGGCTTTTCTCGAAGAGCAGCCGGACGACGCGGTACCACGCTTCCTGTACGAGGATCACATCGCAGCTCTTGTCGACGACCGCATCTGGCCGGATTCGACGCGTGCGATTTCCGAACTGAGGCTCACCATCGAATACGAATCGGCCTCTGGCTGGAGCCGCATGTTTTCCGCCGGCAAATTGTCGGTCGACATCGTCGATTATCCCGGCGAATGGCTGCTCGACCTGCCGCTGCTCGGCAAGTCCTACGCCGATTTTTCGCGTGAGGCCTTCGAGATGGCCGTGTTGCCGGTGCGTGTCGACCTTTCGCGGGAATGGCGGGCGCTCTCCAATCCGGTCGACCCCAACGCCGAGGCCGACGAGATGACGGCGCGCCGTCTCGCTGAGAGCTTCGCGGCCTATCTCAAGGCCTGCAAACTCGACGAGCGGGCGCTTTCGACCTTGCCGCCCGGCCGCTTCCTGATGCCCGGCGATCTTGAAGGCTCGCCCGCTCTCACCTTCGCGCCGCTGCCGAATCTGGGCGGCCGGCGCGCCCGCTCGGGATCGCTGCAGGCTATGATGGAGCGGCGCTACGAGGCTTACAAGACGCATGTCGTCAAACCGTTCTTTCGCGAACACATCACGCGTCTCGACCGCCAGATCGTGCTCATCGACGCATTGCAGGCATTGAATGCCGGCCCCGGTGCGATGGCCGATCTGGAGCGCGCGGTCACCGAAATCCTGTCCTGTTTCCGGCCCGGCCGGGGCAACTTCCTGACCGACCTGTTTTCGAGGCGTATCGACCGCATATTGGTGGCCGCGACCAAGGCCGACCATCTGCACCACGAAAGCCACGACCGCCTGCAGGCCATCGTGCGGCGGCTAGCCGACCGAGCCGTGGCGCGGGCGAATTTCACCGGCACCGACGTCGACGTCGTCGCCATGGCGGCCATGCGCGCGACCCGTGAAGGCACGGTCAAGCAGGGCCGCGAGACTTTGCCGGTCATTATCGGCACGCCATTGCGCGGCGAAAAAATCAACGGCGAAACCTTTGACGGAAAGACCGAAACAGCCATATTTCCCGGGGACTTGCCGGAGAAAGTTGATGCGTTATTCGACGTTTCCGAATCGGCCCGCCGGCAGAACAATGACGACCCCGCGATCCGCTTCGTGCGCTTTCGCCCGCCGAAACTCGAGCGCACCGCCGAGGGCGTCACGCTGTCGCTGCCGCATATCAGGCTCGACCGCGCGCTGCAGTTCCTGATCGGAGATCATCTCGCATGAGTGCGCCCCGCAGACCGGCGGCCTTTCGCATAGAGCCGGAGCCCCAGCAGAAGGAAGATTCGACGGCTCACCATGCTGCGTCCGAGGCCGCGCCGGCGCGAAAGCCGCGTACCGTGACGGCGGATCTTGCCGTGGTCACACCGGCGGAGATCGACGTCTTCGACGAGGCTGATATCGTCGCTGCCGAACCGCCGCCGGCGATTGCGCCGCGAAAACGTTCGCCGCTTGGCAGCCTGTTCTTCGGCGCGCTGGGCGTTCTGGTTTCGTTCGCCGTCGGCCTCTGGACCGACCAGCTGATTCGCGACCTGTTCGAGCGCGCCGAGTGGCTGGGCTGGCTGGCTGCCGCTATGGCCGCGATCGCCATCCTGGCGCTTCTGATCATCCTCGTGCGCGAATTCATGGCGATTGCCCGCCTTGCCGAGGTCGAAAAGTTGCAGAAGCGGGCGCTCGATGCGATTGCCCGTGACGATCCGAAGGCCGCCCGCGCCGTGGTCGACGAGTTGTCGGTCTTTGTCTCGGCCAAGCCTGAAACCGCGGCCGGCAGGCGCTCGCTGGCCGAATTGCGCGGCGAGATCATTGACGGCGGCAATCTGGTACGGCTGGCCGAGATCGAGATACTCGGCCCGCTCGATGCCCGCGCCAGGGTGATGATCCTCGAAGCGGCGAAGCGCGTCTCCCTGGTGACCGCGGTCAGCCCCCGCGCGCTGGTCGACGTCGCTTATGTCGTGTTCGAAGCCGGCCGGTTGATTCGCCGGCTGTCGGAGCTTTATGGCGGCCGCCCCGGCACGCTTGGCTTTTTTCGCCTGGCGCGCAGCGTTCTGGCCCATCTCGCGGTCACCGGGTCGATCGCCGTCGGCGACAGTTTCGTCCAGCAGATCGTCGGCCACGGCCTTGCCGCCCGGCTCTCGGCCAAGCTCGGCGAAGGCGTCGTCAACGGCATGATGACTGCGCGCATCGGCATTGCAGCGATGGAAACCGCAAGGCCCCTGCCCTTTTACGCGGTCAGGCGGCCCGGATTGGGCGATTTCCTCTCCGCGCTGACCTCCTTTGCAGCAAAGAAAGAAAAAGAAACATCCGCTTCCGGAACGTGACTATTGCCTTGGGGTGACAAAGCATTAACCAATCTTGTCCATGGTCGGAAGCGTCCAAACCAGTCTCTTTGTTGCCGGGTGTCGTCGATGAAAAGCGTTATTCTGTCCAGCGGGCTGCCCGTGGCGCTCGCGCTTGTCTCAACCGTCGGCATTGCCGGAAAGACCTCGGCGGCGGAACCGGACAAGCAGTTCTTTCGATCGGTCGAAGGCAAATGGGTCGGCCCCGGGGAAATCGTTGCCGGCAAATACAAGGGCACGAAATTCACCTGCAGCTTCATCGGCTCGACGCCTGACGGCAAGGTCGGCATGTCGCTCGACGGCGGCTGCCGGGTAGGCATGTTCACCCAGCAGATGTCGGCAACGATCGAACACAAGGGCCGGCAGGGCTACAAGGGCAGCTTTATGGGCGGGGCCGCCGGCTCCGGCCTCGACATTATCGGCGGCAATGTCGTCGATGTGCACAAGGTGGTTTTCACCATCAATCGCAATCAGTTGCGCGGCGTGATGCAGGCGCTTGTCCCCGACGACAATTCGATGACGGTGACCGTTGCCGTGCGCGTCGACCAGCAGCTGGTCCCGGTCATCGGCATGAAGTTGAAGCGGGTCGATACGGTAGAAGTTGGCTCCATCTCTCCGAACTGAGCCCCGGCATGAAAAAAGGCGGCAGACAAACGGCGCCGCCCTCTTTGACATGCAAATGGGCGCTCAGTCCTTGATCGCGGCAATCACTTCGTCATAGGCCTTGCAGGCCTCAGCCGCTGTCGTGCCGCTCTGATATTTGGTTGTGACCGCCTGGACCTTGGCCCCGAGGTCGGCTGCCTTGGCCGGATTTTTGGTAATCGCAGCCTGAAGTGCCGCAGTCATGTCCTGGGCCTTCTTGGTCAGCATCTCGGTCGTGCACTCCGGCGCCTTCGAACAGGCAGAACCGGCAAGTGCCGCGATGCCAACGGCAAGCAGCAAAAACGTCTTCATGTCAGTCATCTCCTCAAAAAAGGGCCGCGACTTGATCGTCGCTCGCCCTTCACTGGCCGAAGCCGGGCGTCCTTAGCGCCGGATTGCTGGAACAAGCAACGCGCGGGAGCCCATTATCCTGTTCAGTGCGCCTGCAATATCGCCTTCACAACGCGCCGGATTCGCACTGTTCGATCCGCCCCGAAGCCCCTATCTTGGCCGCTTGTTGCAAGAGAGCGGAACGGCAGGCATGGCGGCAGAGGCATCGAACGGCGATCTGATCCAGGTGGTGGCGCTGCTCGCCGCCGGCGTCGTTGCGGTGCCGATCTTCAGGCGTTTGGGACTTGGCTCCATCCTCGGCTATTTGACGGCCGGCGTCGTGATCGGTCCGTTCGGGCTGCGCATCTTTTCCGAATCGGAAGCCATTCTTCATGTCGCCGAACTCGGCGTCGTCCTGTTCCTGTTCATCATCGGGCTGGAGATGCAGCCGTCACGGCTATGGGGCCTGCGCCGCGAGATTTTCGGGCTTGGCGCGCTGCAGGTCGGCGTCTGCGCGGTCCTGCTGACCGGCGTCGGCCTTGCGGGAGGTTTCCCGATCGCGCAATCCTTCGTCGCCGGCGCCGGTTTCGTACTCACCTCGACGGCAATCGTCATGCAATTGCTGGAAGAACGCGGCGAACTGGCCACGCCCAAGGGCCAGCGCATCGTCTCGGTCCTGCTTTTGGAAGACCTGGCCATCGTGCCATTGCTGGCGCTGATCGCCTTCCTCGCGCCGGGCGGCGCCGATATGAGCCTGTCGGATCGGTTGACGGAGGTCGGCATCGGCCTTGCCGCGATCGTCGGGCTGGTGCTTGCAGGACGCTATCTGCTCAATCCGTTCTTCCGTATCCTGGCGGATGCGCGCGCCCGTGAGGTGATGACCGCAGCCGCCCTTCTGGTCGTGCTCGGGTCGGCGCTCGCCATGCAGCTTTCCGGCCTGTCGATGGCCATGGGCGCCTTCCTGGCCGGCGTGCTTTTGTCGGAATCGACCTTCCGCCATCAGCTGGAGGCCGACATCGAACCGTTCCGCGGCATTCTGCTCGGGCTGTTCTTCCTCGCCGTCGGCATGTCGCTCGACCTGCATGTGGTCGTCGTCAACTGGCAGCTCATTGCCATCTATGTCGTCGCCTACATGATGATGAAGGCGATCGGCATCTATATCGTCGCCCGCATTCTCAAAACCGGCCACCGGGAAGCGCTCGAGCGCGCGGTCTTCATGGCGCAAGGCGGCGAATTCGCCTTCGTCCTCTATTCCGCAGCGGCGGCTGTCGGTATCATCGATAGCCAGGCCAATGCGATGCTGACCGCCATCGTCATCATTTCCATGGTGCTGACGCCCTTAGCGATCATAGCATTGCGGTATCTGACGCCACGCGACGAGCAATCGCTTGAAGGCGTCGATGTCGCCGACGGCCTGACCGGCAGCGTGCTGATCATCGGCTTTGGCCGGTTCGGCCAGATCGCCAGCCAGCCGCTTTTGTTGCGCGGCATCGACGTCTCGATCATCGACAATGAGGTCGAGATGATCCAGGCAGCGGCCGATTTCGGCTTCAAGGTCTATTACGGCGACGGCACGCGGCTGGACATCCTGCGTGCCGCGGGAGCCGGGCGCGCACGCGCCGTGCTGATCTGCGTTGACAAGCCCGATGCCGCCGTGCGCATCGCCGAGCTCATCAAGGCGGAGTTTCCGTTGCTGACGGTGCTGGCGCGGGCTTTCGACCGCGGCACGGCGTTGCAGCTCATTCGTGCCGGCGTCGACTATCAGCTCCGCGAGACGTTCGAATCGGCGCTTGTCTTCGGCGGCTCGACACTGGAAGCTCTCGGCGTCGATCCGGAAGAGGTCGCCGAGGTAGTCGAGGACGTCCGCCGCCGCGATGCTGCCCGTTTCGAACTTCAACAGGCAGAAGGCATCCGCGCCGGGCGGCGCTTCCTCAAAGGCAATATCGGCACCCCCATCCCGACGCCGCTCAGCACGCCACGGCGCGTGGGCCAGGCGCTCAACGAGGAGACCGCCGGCGTGCTGCAGAAATCCGAACCGGCCGATTAAACGTTGGAAAGACGCGAATGATGAACGAACTGGACGAGCGCGCTGTCTCCATCACCAGATTCTGGCGCGACGCCGGGGAGGACGCGTGGTTCGAGAAGAACGACGCCTTTGATGCCGACTTCCGCACCCGGTTTCTCGATCTGCACTTTGCCGCCGCCCGCCGCGAATGCGACGGCTGGTCCGAACACGCCGAAGGGTCGCTGGCACTGATGATCCTGCTCGACCAGTTTCCGCGAAACTGCTTTCGCGCCACCGGCCACATGTACGCCACGGACCCGCTGGCGCGGCATTTCGCCGGGAAAGCGATCGCTGCCGGCCATGACCTGGCACTCGACGAAGAGCTCCGCGTTTTTCTCTATCTGCCCTATGAGCATTCGGAGGACCTCGCCGATCAGCTCAAATCGGCAGAGCTTACCGCCGCCAAAGCCCCGATCTATCTGAAATATGCGATCGAGCATCGCGACATCATCCAGCGCTTCGGCCGCTTTCCGCATCGAAACAGGATGCTTGGCCGCGAGACGACACCGGACGAACAAATGTTCCTCGACGGAGGTGGGTTCTCCGGCTGATTTCAGGCACCGATGGCGGCAGCGTCAGGTTTTCCACCAATCCCGGCCTGACGGCAGCCGTTCAATGCCCGATGTGTCGACGGCGGCCAGCCGTTCCGATACGCTTTTGCCGTCGACCACAAGCTCCGGCGCAATTTCTGCCAGCGGCGCCAGCACGAAGGCGCGCTCCAGCATGCGCGGATGCGGCACCTCCAGTCCGGTCTCGTGGATGATGCGGTCGCCGAACACCAGAATGTCGATATCGATCAGGCGTGGACCCCAGCGCTCCTCGCGCACCCGCTTCAGTTTTCGCTCGGCGTCGAGGCAAAGGTCGAGCAAAGCCCGTGGCGCGAGCGCGGTCGAGATTTCGGCCGCCGCGTTGAGGAAATCCGGCTGATCGAGCTTGCCCCAGGGCGGCGTGCGGTAGAGCGACGAAACGGCAACGACGCGCGTTCTCTCGTTGGCATCCAGAATGCCCAGTGCCGCAGCCATCGACTTCGCCGGATCACCGAGATTGCCGCCAAGGCTGAGATAGACGGTGTTGTTGTTATTACTATTCTGGCCAGACAACGGTCACCTCGACATGATCGAGCACACCCGGCACCGGGGCGTTTGGCTTGCGCACGGTGATTTCGGCCTTTTTGATCTGCGGAAACCGCGCCGTCAGCGCCCTCGCCACTTCGAGCGCCAGCGCTTCGATCAGAAAGCGCCGTTCGCCGGTAATGATCTTCTCGATGACCGCAAAGGCGATGCCGTAATTGACGGTGTCCTCGATGGAATCCTCGACCAGCGCCTGCCCGGGATCCACCGTGAGTGCCGCATCGACATAAAAGCGCTGGCCGAGCGTCTCTTCTTCGTCCAGCACACCGTGCCGGGCAAAGAAGGCGCAGTTCTTCATGCGGATGACATACATGGCTCAGCTTTCCCCGATCTCACGTGCCAGCATAGCATCGGCGATGGCCAGCGCATCCACGTTGATTGCGACATCGTGGACGCGAAAGAGATGCGCGCCTTTGAGCCTCAGGATAACGCTGGTGGCCGCGGTCCCGGCGCCTCTTGCGGCTGCGTCGCGGCCGGTGACGGTGCCGATAAAGCGCTTTCGCGATGTGCCGGCCATCAGTGGAAAACCCAGCGCATGAAGCTCGGAAAACCGTGCCATCAGGTCAAGATTTTCCGCTGCCGTCTCCTTGGCAAAGCCGAAGCCCGGATCGAGCACGATATGGTCGTCGGCAACACCGCTCCGCCGCGCGATTTCCAGCGACTTCCTGAGGAAGAAGAGCTGATCGGCAATCACGTCGGGCAGTTTCTGCCGGTCCCGTCCAGTGTGCATGACGACAAGGCCAGCGCCGGTTTCGGCCGCGACCCGGGCAATGCCCGGTTCGCGCTGCAGGCCCCAGACGTCATTGACGATATGCGCGCCGGCTTGGACGGCAAGCCGGGCCGTATCCTCGCGATAGGTATCGACCGAGATCAGCGTTCCGCCAGACGTCGCGAGCGCCTCGATGACCGGCAATATGCGAGCCTGCTCTTCCTTTGCGGAGACCGCAGACGCCCCGGGACGTGTCGATTCTCCGCCGATGTCGATGACGGAGGCCCCCTCCTCGACCATGCGGCGCGCCTGAGCCACTGCTTTTTCCGGCGCATCGAACAGGCCGCCGTCGGAAAAACTGTCCGGCGTGATGTTGAGGATGCCGACGACCACGGCCTTGCCGCCAAGGTCGAGATGGCGTCCGTGCGCCAATTGCCATCGCCCTGTCATCATTGCCCATCAACCATGTTCGATCTCGCGGCGTGGCGGGGGATCAATTCCGTTGCGCCGAGGACGGCGGTAAAGCAAGGTGGGGAAAGAGGCAACACGATGAAACGATCCCTCCTCTGCGCCCTGATGCTCGCTCTGACCGCATTCCCGGCCGGCGCTGCAACTCTCGTCAAGACATATAGTTATTTCCCGATCGGCGGCAGGACGCTCGACGACATCGAGACCCAGCTGTCGAAACTCGGGCCTCAGGTGAAAAGCACCGGGTCGCGGCATCCGGGAGCTACCCAGATGGCGTTCACCACCCGCGTCAGCTATGCGCAAAAGCCGGGCTCGTGCTGGATTGCCGACGCTGTCGTCACCGTCAAGGTCAAGGTCATCCTTCCTGAGTGGCGCCGCCCGCGCAAAGCCGATGCCGGCGTCAGGCTGTTCTGGGATACGTTGTCCGCCGACATCAAGCGCCATGAGGAACGCCACGTCGAGATTGCCAAGAACCACGGCCGCGAACTAGAAGACGCCTTGAAGGCGAGCTACCCGGAAAAGACCTGCGAACTGGCAAAGGCCAAGGCCGCAAAAATCACTGCGGCCATGCTTGCCAAACACGACCAGGACCAGATGCGCTTCGATCGCGTCGAAAGCGCCAATTTCCAAAGCCGCATCCTGCGGCTTTTGCACTATCGCATCGAGCGCATTGAGAACGGCCGGCTCGCTCCCGGCTGAACTCCGCGTCGTCGGACAAAGCCAATTTTGCCGAAACATAGTGCCAGCTTCGGAAAACTTTCGAGCCGCTGTCGAAATCGGCCTATAGCGAACGACATATGCCAGGTTCGCAGGGATCAGCCTCCGGCAAACGCCAATCGGCGTACCTAGATGCTTCCCAGCCCGTCGCGGACGTGCACGCAGGCATAATGGATGAACGGATATGGACCAGGCTGTCGACAAGCAAACGATGGTGGAAACCAGCGCGCCGCTGACCGAAACCGAGAAAAACGCCATCATCGGCGGCGTGCTTTTGTCGATGCTGCTGGCGGCGCTCGACCAGACCATCGTCGCGCCGGCGATGCCGACGATGGCCCGTCTGCTCGGGCATGCCGAATATCTGCCATGGATCGTGACCGGCTATCTTCTGACCGCGACCGCCGTGGCGCCGCTCTACGGCAAGATCTCCGATATTTATGGTCGCCGGCCGACCGTCTATGCTGCAATCCTGATCTTTCTCGCCGGCTCGCTGGTCAGCGCCACGGCCCCTAACATGCTGGTCCTGGTTGTCGGCCGGGCGATCCAGGGCGCCGGTGGCGGCGGCCTGTTCGCCCTGACGCAGACCGTGATCGGCGACCTCGTGCCGCCGCGCGAGCGGGCCCGATACGCCGCCTGGATCTCGGGCACATGGGCCGTCGCCAGCATCGCGGGGCCGCTCCTCGGCGGCACCTTCGCCGAACATCTGCATTGGTCGCTGATCTTCTGGATCAACATTCCGCTCGGCCTGCTGGCCATGGCGATCATCAACAACCCGCTCAAGAAGCTGCCGATCGCCGCAAAACATCACCGCATCGACGGCCTCGGCGCGCTGCTTCTGGTCGCGGCCACCTCGCTGCTGCTGCTTGCCTTGAACTGGGGCGGCAGCGAGTATCCGTGGCTGTCGCCTGAAATCCTTGGACTGCTCGCCTGCTCGGCGGTGTTCTGGAGCGCGTTCGCGCTGCGGCTCATGCGCGCGGCCGAACCGCTGATCTCGCTCGAAGTGCTCGGCAATCCGATCGTTCTCGCCGGCACATTGTCGATGTTCCTACTGCAGGCCGCCAATGTCGGCCTGTCGGTCTATCTGCCGGTCTACCTGCAATCGGTCGTCGGCCTGTCGGTCAGTCAATCGGGCACCGCGTTGCTTGGGCTGATGCTCGGCACGGTGGCCGGTGCGACATTCAGCGCGCGAATGATCCCGCGCTTTTTCCACTATAAGCGCATTGCCATGATCGGAACTGTTTTCTCGATCCTGTGCCTCGGCGTGCTCAGCCTGGTCGCCGGGCATGCCTCACTTTTGCTCGTCGAGGTGTTGACGACCTGCGTAGGCCTGGGTACAGGCACGACCTTTCCGGTTGCCACCGTCTCGGTCCAGAACGCCGTCGATCGCATGCACCTTGGCGTAGCGACCGGCGTTCTCACCTTCCTGCGCTCGCTGGGCAGCGCGCTTGGCGTCGCTATGCTCGGTGCCGTCGCCCTTGGTTACGGGCTGCCGCTGGCCAGCGAAGGCACGCAGCCGGCTGGCCATATCGCCTCGGCCATGCCGTTCGTGATGATCTTTCTTGCCGCGGCCGCGATCTTGCTGTTGTCGCTCATCACGCTCTGGCTGATGCCGGAGAAAACGCTTCGCGGCCATGCCGAGGCTGTGGCTCCAGCCCTGGCGGAGTAGACCGGCTCGGCGAAAATATGGCGAGGTTCAGTCGACCACGCCGAGCTTCTTGTGCAGACTGGTTGACGAGGTCGTATACTGAAAAACGATGCGCTCGCCGGGGCTGACGATGCGCTTGGCCGCTTGCGCCATCAAGGCGACCTCGTGGAAGCCCGACAGGATCAGCTTCAGCTTGCCGGGGTACCAGTTGATGTCGCCGACGGCGAAGATGCCGGGCACCGACGTCTGGAATTTTTCGGTGTCGACCGGGATCAGGTTCTCGTGGAGGTTGAGGCCCCATTCGGCGATTGGGCCGAGCTTCATCGTCAGGCCGAAGAACGGCAGCATCCGCGTGCACGGCACTTCGACATCGCCCTCCGGCCCCTTGATCGTGGCCGAGACTAGCTGGCCGTCGCTGCCGGTCAGGCCAGTCACCTGTCCAACCTGGAATTCCAGCTGCTTCATCTCCTGCATGGCATACATCTTGTTGACACTGTCGGGCGCTGCGCGGAATTCGGGCCGCCGGTGCACCAGCGTCACGCTCTTGGCGACCGGCTGCAGGTTCAGCGTCCAATCGAGCGCCGAATCGCCGCCGCCGACGATGACGAGGTCATGGCAGCGAAAGTCCTCCATCCGGCGCACCGAGTAGAACACGCTCTTGCCTTCATAGGGTTCGATGCCTGGAATCGGCGGCCGCTTCGGCTGGAACGAACCGCCGCCGGCGGCAATCACCACAATTTTGGCTTCGAACACCTCGTTTTCGTCGGTAATGACGCGGAAGCTGCCGTCGTCCAGCCTTTCCAGGCTCGAAACCATGCGGCTATAGGTGAATTCGGGCTTGAACGGCGCGATCTGCTCAAGCAGCTTGTCGACCAGGCCTTGCGCCGAGATCGAGGGCCAGCCCGGAATGTCGTAGATCGGCTTTTCCGGGTAGAGTTCGGCGCATTGCCCGCCGGGCCGGTCGAGTATGTCGATCAGATGGCACTTCATGTCGAAGAGGCCGAGCTCGAATACGGCAAACAGGCCGACAGGCCCTGCCCCGACAATGAGTACGTCCGTCTTGGTGATAGCGGTCATGAAGCATGCGCCTTTATGGGAAAACGGCGCGACACTGCATGACCATTGGTCCGCTGCCAAGCGGCAGCCGCAAAAATCGGCTTCAGCCCTGGCGGGCCGGCACGCGCACGACCAGCCCGTCGAGAGCGTCGCGCACCTTGATCTGGCATGACAGCCGCGAGTTCGGCTGGACCTCGTAGGCGAAATCCAGCATGTCCTCTTCCATGGCTTCCGGCTCGCCGACCTGCGCCGTCCAGGCTTCGTCGACATAAACATGGCAGGTCGCGCAGGCGCAGGCGCCGCCGCATTCCGCTTCTATTCCCGGCACCGCATTGCGGATCGCATTTTCCATGACGGTCGAGCCGTTTTCGGCATCCACGTCAAAATGCGTGCCGTCATGGGCGATGAAGGTCAGCTTGGTCATTTGTCACCTGAAGGGAGTCTGAGCCGACATAATCACTCTGCCGGACAAGTCAACTGCGGCGCGAAAGCGCCCGTGCGTGGCGTCTTTGGGATAAGTCCTATCGGCTGATGGCGGCGACGAAGTCGCGCACTTCTTCGATCAGCGAGCCAAGCCGCTTCAGCGTGCTGGCGTCTTCGGGCCGGCATTCGATCGCGCTGGCGCAATCGGCAATGGCGAAGGCGCCGACCCCACGCGCCGAGCCTTTGAGCCCGTGTGCCAATAGCAGCCGCTGCCTGACATCCGCATCGACGATCTTGTCGCGCACCGACAGCGCCTGCTGCACGAACAGAGCCAGCACCTCCTGCTCGAGGCTCCGATCGCCCATCGTCTGGCGCGCAAGATGCGCCAGGTCGATCGGCCGCGCCCCGGCTGTCCCCGACACGTCGCCGCCGGGCATCGAGAAGGCAATGCCGTTTTCGCCACGTATCACTTTGAGACTCCGTTCTTCGACCGCCGCAAAAACTAGGCGTATCCGGTGGACAACGGGTTAATGATTGGCCCGGAAAAATGTCGCGATAACGGCGCCGGAATCACGGCTGTGTTAACCTTATATTTAAAGTTTTACGTATCGGGCGGAATGCATGTTTTCTTTACCCGGCTGTGTCATTACGATACGACAGGTCCATTTTCAGCCTCCTGCGCGGGACACGCTAGGCAGAATCAATAAGCAGAACCATAAGTCCCGCGGCAGCTTGTACAGGGTAGCGAAGGCATGGCGAAGAAACCAACGACGACAAGAACGCTCGACAGCGACGTAGCCAGGGAACTTGAAAAGGCACTTGATATCGATCTGAGCGGCGATGCCGGCGGCGACTTCGACATGGCTGCATCCATGGAAGATCTCGAAGCGCAAATATCGCAAGCCGCCGACGAGCTGGCGCGCGAAGGTCGCAGCCAGAACGAAGCCCCTGCCCCGGACCAGACCCAGAACGCGGCACCTGCCGCCAATCAAAGCCAGATCGCAAATCCCGCGCCAAAGGCCAAGCCGGCTGAGTTGCGTCCTGTCGCAACGCGCAATGGCTTGCAGCCGGCAGCTTTCTCGCCGGCCAACGACGATCGTCAAAAAGACTATAAGACGCTCCTGCACACCCTCAATCGGCGCGCCTCGAACACGATCTACTGGGTCGTGGCTTTCGTTTCGCTGGCCTGGATCGCCGGCGCTGGCGGCCTTGCGAACCTGTTGTTCGGACCTGGCATCTGGAACATCCGCACCTTCGATCAGTTTTTCGCCCGTCCGCAGCTGATCGGCCTGGCGGTCGCGGCAATCGTGCCCGTCATCCTGTTCTGGGCATTCGCAGTGATGATTCGCCGCGCTCAGGAGATGCGCCTTGCCGCGCAGTCGATGACCGAGGTGGCCTTCCGTCTCGCCGAGCCGGAAAATCTTGCCCAGGATCGCGTCATGATGATCGGCCAAGCGGTTCGCCGCGAGGTGGCAGCCATGGGCGAAGGCATCGAACGCACGCTTGCGCGTGCCGTCGAGCTCGAAACGCTGGTCCACAGCGAGGTGAACCAGATCGAGCGCTCCTATTCAGAGAACGAGTCCCGCATCCGCTCGCTGGTCGACGGGCTGGGCAGCGAGCGCGAAGCGGTCGTCACCCATGCCGAGCGCGTGCGCGCCTCGATCACCGGCGCCCACGAGACACTGAAAGACGAGATCAACGCCGCCAGCGATATCATTCGCGACAGCATTCTCAACGCCTCGACCAAGCTGTCGATGACGATCAACGAATCCGGCGATACGCTGATCGACAGGATCAACGGAAGCTCGTTGTCGATCTTCGATTCGGTGGAAGGCCGGCTCGAATCGATCACCGATCGGCTGTCGACGTCGGGCGAGGCCTTCGCCAGCCTGCTCGACACCCGGATCGCCAAGCTGACGGACACCACCGATGGCCTGACGCGGTCGCTGACCGACCTGCTCGACGACCGCACGAGCGGCATGGTGTCGCTGCTCGGCGGTGCCGCCCGCACACTCAATTCGGAATTCGAAGCCAGCCTCAACGGCATCGAGCGGACGCTTGCTGAACGTGGCCAGGCGCTGATCAGCGAGTTCCAGACCCGCGCCGAGGCGCTCGACACCGGCACGCAGAAGCTCAACGCCGCGCTGGAGGCTCGCGCACGCCAAATCAACGAGACGCTGGTCGAGCGCGCCCGCGAAATCGCCCACACATTCCAGGATAGCAAGGATACGCTGTCGGCGATGATCGATCAGGGCAAGACCCAGATCGGCGCCGACATGGCCGACATCATTTCATCGACCTCGACCATGCTTGAAGCCCGCGCCGGCGATTTCGCCGGGCGCATGGAAGCGGCGCGCCATGTCGTATCGCGTTCGTTCGATACGGACATCGAGCGGCTTGCCGATGCTCGCGCCGGCATCGAGGAAGCCGTCGAGAACCACAGCCGCAAGCTTTCCGAAAGCCGCGACCGGATGGCGGCGGCAATGCAGGCCGATCTGGCGAAGTTCGCCGAAGGTCGCGCCGAAATCGACGCAGCGGTGGCTAACCAGGTGCAGAAGCTAGCCGAAGGCCGCGGCCTGATCTCGCGCGCCCTTGAAGAGGATCTGCGCAAGGTCAACGAATCGCGCGCAGCGATCGACGCTTCGCTGGGCAGCCATCTCGAAAGCCTTGAAGAGGGTCGCAACAGGCTTGCCCAGGCCTTGAACGAAGACTCTGGAAAACTCGTGCAAGCCCGCACGATAATTGATGAAATGGTTGCCGGGCACGTCGGCAAGCTCGCCGAAGGCCGCAGCATCCTTTCGCGCGCGCTCGAGGCCGACCTCGGCAAGCTGGCAGAGAGTCGCGCCAGCATCGACGGGCTCGTCGCCGGTCAGGTCGAAAAGATCGCCGAGGGCCGCGCCATACTCGCCAGTGCGCTGGAAGCCGACATTGCCGGCATCAATGGGCTCATCGAGGCGCATTCGGCGAAATTGGCGCAAGACCGCAGCGGGCTTTCCCAGTCACTCGATAACGACATGTCCGACATCAGGAGCCTGATCGCCGATCATTCGGGCAGGCTCGCCGATGATCGCAGCCTGCTTTCGAAGACGCTTGAAGACGATCTTGCCAAGCTGGCCGAAAGTCGGTCGAGCATCGACGGGCTGGTTGCCGGCCAGGTCGAGAAGCTGGCCGAAGGCCGCGACATCCTCAAGCGCGCGCTGGAATCGGACCTGAACGCGATCAAGGGCGTCATCGCCGGCCAGTCCGAAAAGCTGGCGGAAGACCGTGGCCAGTTGTCGCGGGCACTGGAGAGCGACCTGCAGGCCGTGCGGGGCGTTGTCTCCGATCACATGAACAAACTCACCGAAGACCGTTCGACCCTTTCGAAGGCGCTCGAAGACGATCTCGCCAAGTTGGCCGAAAGCCGCTCGAGCATCGATGTGATGGTTGCCGGCCAGGTCGAAAAGCTTGCAGAGGGCCGCGACATCCTCAAGCGTGCGCTCGAAGCCGATCTGAGCACTGTCAAGGATGTCATCGCCGGCCAATCCGAGAAGCTGGCGGAGGATCGTGGTCAGCTGTCGCGGGCACTGGAGACCGATCTCGAGACCGTGCGGGGCGTCGTCTCCGAACATATGAACAAGCTCGCCGAGGACCGTTCGGCCCTGTCGAAGGCGCTCGAGGACGATCTTGCCAGGCTGGCAGAGAGCCGGTCGAGCATCGACGGGCTGGTCGCAGGCCAGGTCGAGAAGCTGGCCGAGGGTCGCGACATCCTCAAGCGCGCGCTGGAAGACGATCTTACCAAGCTGGCCGAAAGCCGCTCGAGCATCGACGGACTGGTTTCCGGCCAGGTCGAGAAGCTGGCCGAAGGTCGCGACATCCTCAAGCGCGCCTTGGAGGCCGATCTCAGCACGATCAGGGGCGCCATCGCCGATCAGTCGCAGCTATTGACCGATAATCGCGCGCAGTTTTCGCGTGCGCTGGAAGCCGATCTCGGCAACGTGAACAGCCTTGTCGCAACCCACGCAGAGAAGCTCGTCCAGGACCGCTCGACCCTGTCGAAGGCGCTCGAGGACGATCTCGCCAAGCTGGCGGAAAGCCGCTCGAGCATCGATGGGCTGGTTGCCGGCCAGGTTGAGAAACTGGCGGAAGGCCGCGACATCCTCAGGCGCGCGTTGGAAGCCGATCTGGAGAGGCTTGCAATGAGCCGCAGCGAAGTCGACGAGATCGTCGCCGGTCATGTCGGCAAGCTGAGCGAGGGCCGCGACATGCTGACCCGCGCATTGCAGGACGATCTCTCCAGGCTCGCCGAAACGCGCAAGGATGTCGACCGTTCGCTGTCCGGCCATATCGACCAGATCGCCGCCAGGAGCACCGACATCTCCGATGCGATCGCTGCGGACGTAGAAAAGATCGAGCAGGCGTTCAGCCGGCAGACAGGCATCATTGAAGAGCGCGCCAGCACAATGGAGCGGGCGCTGTCGACGGGTGTCGACAACGTGCGCAGTGTGCTCGAAAGAAGCGCGGTCTTCGTCGCCGGCGCGCTGCGCGAGAAGGTCATGGAAGTTACCAGCGCGCTGCATGAGCAGGCGGGCGCGGCATTCAGCGATGCCGACCGCAAGATCGCCGAGCGCGCCGAGCAGACCTCGGCCGCCCTGCTCGCCAGGGCGGAGGACATCGCCCGCACCTTTGAAGAGGCGGATCGTCGCCTCGCCGCCCGCGCCGAGGATACGTCGAGCGCACTGATTGCCCGCGTCGACGACACGTCGAACAGCTTGCTCGCGCGTGCCCAGGAAACGGCCGATCAGCTGGCAGCCAGAGCAAGTGAGATTGCCGGCACCTTCGACGCGGCGGACCACAGGCTGGTCTCTCGCGCCATCGAAACGGCCCAGTCGCTGGCGGCACGTGCCGGCGACATCCTGCGCAATTTCGAAACGGCCGACGAGCGGCTGGGCGTGCGCATCGGCGAATCCGCCGAAGCGCTCGCGGCACGCGCGTCGGATCTCGGTCGCATTTTCGATGCCGCCGACCAGCAACTTATTTCGCGCATTGCCGAAGGCTCCGAAGCACTTTCGGCCCGTGCGTCCGAGATCGGCCGCATCTTCGAGGAGGCGGATCATCGTCTGGTGTCCCGCATTGCCGACAGCAACACCGCCATCGGCGAACATGCCGACACCATTGTCGGTGCCTTCACCAGCACCGAGCAGCGGGTTGCCGAACGCGCCAGGCAGACTGGCCAGGAACTCGCCGTCCATGCCCGTGAAATCGAGCAACTGCTTGCCGGTGCCGACGAACGCCTGGCATCGAGTGCCGCAGCCACAGCGGTCCGCGTCGAGGAGCAGGTCGCCAGCGTCGAGAACCGCCTCGCCTACTCCGCCGAGACAATGGGCCAAAAGCTCAACGAACAGGTCTCGAATGCCGAGGCGCAGTTGGTCTCGCGCGCCAACTCGATCGCCGAAACCTTCACCGCGGTCGGCCAGCATATCGGCCAGAGCACCAATGACGCTGCAAAGACCATCGGTGCCAATACTCGCGAGCTCAATACGATGCTTGCGGCCCGTTCGGCCGAAATATCGAAAATCCTGGACGAGACGGCGCGGCCTCTGGTCGAGCGCTTCGCCCAGGGCGGCTCCGAGCTGCAAAAGAGCATGGAAGAGGTCACCGAACGTGCGACCGAGAAGCTGCGCACTCAAAACGCCGCCCTCGTCGACGCCCTCGCCAGCCGTACGGCCGAAACCCTGTCGGCCGTCGAAGGCGCGCGCTCGACGCTTGCCGACAGCGTTGCCGACCTCATCGGCCGCATGACCACCTCCAGCTCGCAGCTCGGTCAGTTGATCGAGCAGGCGGCGACCAATCTCGGCCAGGTCGACGAACGCCTGACCGGCAGCACGCAAAGCTTCGCAGCGACTACCGAAAAGACCGCGCAGACCTTCGCCAGTTCGGCGCGTCTGGTCGATTCGAACACGACGCGGCTCACCGAGCTGTCGTCCTCGACCTTGCGCGAGGTTGCTTCAATCGCCACCAAGTTCGACGAGCACAGCCGGTTGCTTTCCAGTGCCTCGGACCTGTTGAGCTCGGCCCAGAGCAATCTCGAGCACACGCTCGAAAGGCAATCGTCACTGGAGGACCTCGCGGTCGGCCTTGTCAAGAAATCGGAAGATCTCGAAAGGGTCATGCGCTCGTTCGAGAATCTGGTCGGCCAGACGTTGCAGAACGCCGAAGGCAAGACGCTGGAATCCGCCGACAAGATCCGTACCGCGATTTCCGAAGTGGTCGATTCGGCAACCAAGCGCTTTGCTGATGCGACCGAGGAGATGCGGCGTACCGCCGGCTCGATCAAGAGCGAGCTCGACCTCACCCGCGCCGAGCTCAAGAAAGGCGTCATCGAGATGCCGGAAGAGGCAAAGGAATCAACCACGGCTATCCGCCGTGCCGTTTCAGAGCAGATCAACGCGCTGAAGGAACTTTCTGAAATCGTTGCGAAATCTGGCCGCAGCGCCGACAGTTCGGAACAGCGCAACCTGCGTCCGGCGCCGCAAGCGCCTGCCGCACGCCCCGCCGAACCGCCACGCCGCCCGGCTCCGGCTCCCGAACAGCGCCGTGCACCGCAGGCGCCTTCGGGCGAGACGGCGCTGCGCGGCACGCTCGACCTCGAACGTCCCGCAGACCAAGCGCCGCGCCAGCGCGACCCCAACGGCCGCACGCCGCAGGGCGGTTGGGTGCGTGACCTCCTGACCGGTGCATCACGCGAAGACGACGCCAAGCCGGCAGCGCCTGCCGAAGCGCCGCGCCCGGCTCCCGCTGCGCGTTCGCCGCTTCATGTCGTGGAATCACTGAACTCGCTCTCGGTCGATATCGCACGCGCCATCGATCACGATGCCTCGATCGAGCTGTGGAACCGCTACCGGCGCGGCGAGCGCGACGTCTTCACGCGCCGACTTTACACGCTGAAGGGCCAGCAGACGTTCGACGAGATCCGCCGCAAATATCAGTCAGAGGCGGAGTTCCGCGCTGCTGTCGATCGTTACTGCGACGATTTCGAAAAGCTGCTCAATGACGTGTCGCGCAACGACCGCGACAACATCATGGCGCAGACCTACCTGACGTCGGATACCGGCAAGGTCTACACCATGCTGGCCCACGCCAGCGGCCGCCTGCACTAAGCGGGCGACAGAGAACAAACGAAAAGGCGGGATTTCCCGCCTTTTTCATGCCGTACTGAATTCCATTGGCGCTGTAGAGTGCCGTGCCGGCAGTTCCGGCTGTGTCAGATCACGGTGTCCGTCCAGCGGACGATTTGCCCGGCCGCATCGCCGAACGCGGCATCGAGCGCGCCGACATAGGCCTGGTTGCCATTGCCCGAAACGGGCGCGATGGCGCTAAACGTCTTCGAAGCGCGCACTTCACCGTTGCGGTCATTCAACAGGCGCACGAACAGCTCGACCTCGGCATGTTCGCCGCCATCGACACGCACCTCGAACGAGCGGATCTCGACGATCACCTGATAGTCGATCGCCAGCCCCTCGCCTGGCTTGCCGACGCCGGTGAAGCTGCCCGAGCGCTGGAACGTCTCTGCCAGCCGCGCCTGTACGATCATCGGCAGCCGGTCGGCCCATTGCGCGCCCTTGAGATACTGGATCGATCGCGGCGACGGCTTGATGACGATGTTCTGGCTGTCCAGCGCCTTGAGCGCCGATGGCTGAGCGATGAGTATCTGGCGACGGCTGTGGGCACGCGCTTCCAGCGACGGCGCCGAAAGCTCAAACGTATCCAGCGGCGCCGGCTTGCCGCCCAGCGCCGCGCAGCCGGCGAGCGAAAGCGCCAGCAGTGCCGCTCCGGTCTTGAACCCACTCGATCTGACGCTGCCTGAACTGATCGACTTCAAACGCGATCCCCCCCGGATCGTGGAAACAACGCGCATCCGCAAGCTATGTTCTTGCGGTGGGCGCAGGCCGAAGTCAACGGCGCACCCTGCCGTCGAACTGCCGGACCTCACCCTCGCCGCCGGACAGGATCCGCTGTGGATTGCGGCTGAGGTCGGTCACCGCCTCTTCGATGCGGTTGATCGAACGACGGCTGTCCTGGACCAGCGATTCGACGTTTTGCAGCCCCTGTCCCGAGAACCGCGCCAGATTGTCGGTGATGGTGCCGAGGCGGGCGTTCAGCGTGTCGGCGACCTGCTTGAACGATTTGAGCGTCGCCCTGGCATCGGCCATGACGCCGTCGGCCTGACCGGAGCCGAGCAGTTTGTCGACCTTGGCAAGGATACCGTCGACTCGCACCGAGGCATCGTTGAGGCGTCCTGCGAGCTGGTGCGCGTCTTTGATGGTTTCGTCGATGTCGTCGGCCCGGTTGGCGAACTTGTTGGTCACCTTGGCGATGTCGGCGGCAGCTTCATTGGCGTTTTCGCTGGCCTTCTGGATATTGGCCAGCGCGGTGCGAACCTCAGCCGGATCGATGCCGTCGAGAACGCCGTCGACCTTGGCCAGCGTGCCTTGCGTCTTCTGGGCGAACTCGTTGATCGAGCCTACCGCGGTGTCCACGTTCTTGATGACCGTGTCGAACTGCTTGCTGGTTTCCTTGAGGTTGGAAGTGACCGTGTCGACATTGGCGACGATGCTCTTGATCTGGTCCTTGTCGACGGCGTTGAGTAGCCCTTCCGCCGCCTTCAGGGTGCCGTCGAGCTTGCCCGAAACACCCTTCAGTTCGTCCGCCAGCGAGCTGACGCTGGCCAGGAACTTGTCGACGCCGTCCGCATTCCTGGCCAGTGCATCGGAGAAGGTCTGGACATTGTTGACGGTCTGCGTCAGCGGCCCGCGAACATCCTTGGTGAAGCCTTCGAGCTCCGAAAGGACCTTGTCGGCGCGGGTGAAGATGTTCTGCGCTGTCTGTAGCAGATTGGTGACCGCCGACGGGTTGGCAACGATCTCGGCGACACGGCCTTCCTTTTCCGCCTCGTCGAGAAGTTTTGGCTCTTTGGGGTCGGCGCCCTTGAGTTCGATGTTGGCCTGGCCGGTGAGGCCGGCAAGCCCGATATCGGCCTGCGTCGACTTGGTGATAGGCGTATTCCGGTCTATTTCGGTGTCGGCGATAGCAGCGGTCGGATTGTCGACGTCGATATAGACACGGCGCACGTCGCCGACTTTGACGCCATTGAACAGCACGAAGCTGCCACGGCCGAGCCCCGAAGCGGAGCCTGGAATGCGCACGCGCAGCACCGTCGTCTCACCCTTTTCGCCGATTGCCGCCGTCCAATAGACGAAAGCGAAAGCCGCGAGGATCGCGGCCAGCGTGAAAATGCCGACAATGACGTAGTTGGCCCTGGTTTCCATTGCTCACTTATGGCTATGCGCGCGCCGCAAGATCAAGTTGCCGGGCGCGTTTTCCGCGGAAATAGGATTTTACCCAGGGTTCCTCGCTCCTGAGCATGTCGTCGATCGTGCCCTCGACCAGCACTTTCTTGTTGCCGAGCACCGCCACGCGGTCGCACGCCGTAAACAGCGTGTCGAGATCGTGGGTGACCATATACACGGTCAAATCCATCGTATCGCGCAGCTTGACGACCAATTCGTCGAACTCAGCCGCGCTGATCGGATCGAGCCCGGACGTCGGTTCGTCGAGGAAAAGGATATCCGGGTCGAGTGCCAGGGCGCGCGCCAGCGCAGCACGCTTGATCATGCCGCCGGAGAGCTCGGAGGGGAATTTCTGCGCCGCATCCGGAGGCAGTCCGACCAGCTCGACCTTGAGCATGGCAAGTTCGTCCATCAGCTTCTTCGGCAAATCGAGATATTCACGCATCGGCACCTGGACGTTTTCGAGGACCGTCAGCGCTGAAAAAAGGGCGCCATGCTGGAACAGCACGCCAAGCCGCATGTCGATGCGAAGGCGCTCCCTTTCGGTTGCCTTCTCGACGTCAACGCCGAACAGTTTGATTGTTCCCGATTGCTTGCGCGTCAAGCCAAGGATGGTGCGCAAGAGAACAGATTTGCCGGCACCGGAGGCACCGACGAAGCCGAGAATCTCCCCGCGCCAGATATCGAGCGACAATTTGTCGAGAACGACCTGGTCGGCGAACGACACCGTGATGTCGTGCGCCGACAGCACGATCTCGTCTTCTTTGGCTTTCGCCGCCACCTTGGTCGTGTTTGTGCCCGGCAGCGCCATGTCAGAACTCGATCGCTGCATAGAACATGGCGAAAAGCCCGTCGAGGATAATGACCACGAAGATCGACTTCACCACTGAGGCGGTCACATGCTGGCCAAGCGATTCGGCGCTGCCGCCAACCTTCATGCCCTCGACCGAGGCAATTATGCCGATGATCATGGCCATGAACGGCGCCTTGATCAGGCCGGCAAAGATGGTGCTGAGGTCGATTGCGACACGCAGCCGGTCGATGAACGCTGCCGGTGCAATATCGGAGTAGAGCCATGCAGCCAAAATGCCGCCGCCCAGCGCGGCAAAGTTGGCGATGATCGTCAGGCAAGGCAGCGCGACGACCAGCGCGACCAGCCGCGGAAACACCAGCACGCCGATTGGATTAAGACCGATCACCTTCAGCGCATCGACCTCTTCGCGCATCTTCATCGAGCCGATCTCGGCGGTGATCGCACTGCCGGAGCGGCCGGCGATCATGATCGCCGTCATCAGCACGCCGAGCTCGCGCAGGATCAGCACCCCGACCAGGTCGACGACGAAGATGTCGGCGCCGAAATAGCTGAGCTGATAAGCGCCTTGCTGGGCGACGATCGCACCGACGATGGCCGACATCAGCACGACTACCGGTATGGCGCCGACACCCATGCGATCGATCTGGTTGAAGATCGCCGCCATGTTGACGGCATGGCCACGGCCAAGCTTCATCTGCGAGCCGCGTATCGTGGCGCCGAGGATATTCATTGCGGCCAGGAAATCGTCGCGCATCTCATAAACGCGCCGGCCAACCGCCTCGAGCCCGCGAATGATGAAGTTGGGCGGCTTTGCCGGACCTGATTCGGGCTCGCGTCGGACCGCATCACCGACGGCGCCGAGCAGGATCGAGGCAATCTCGCTTTGCCCCTGCATCGTGATCTCGATGCCCTTCTTTTCGAAGCTGCTGACCAGGCGGTCGATCAGCCACGCCCCGGCAGTGTCCATCTTCTCGATTTGTGAAAGGTCGAGCGCCAGCGTCTTGAAGCCGCCGCGCTTCTCGATCTTACGCATCTCGGCATCGACCAGGGCAACGGTACGTGTCGTCCAGGTTCCCGAGAAAGCGCAGCCGAGAACGTCGCCCTCCTCGCCGATCGCGATGCGCGGCTGGTGGTCGGGCTCCTTGGCAGGGCCGCTTGCGTCGCGTTTGCGGATGGTCAACATGGCATCCTGTTTAGCCTGACGGGGCCGACCTGTCGATTTGCCGATATCCTCCTTGTCGCACAGCTGGAGCAGAAAAATATGGCGCGTGTCATTTCGGTCGAGGCCGAGCGCTTTCCGATAGCCGGGACCTTTACCATTTCGCGCGGCTCGAAGACCGAAGCGGAGGTGATTTCCTGCGCCATTGCCGAAAACGGCCGTACAGGCCGCGGCGAATGCGTTCCTTACAAGCGCTATGGCGAAACCATGGAGGGTGTGCGCGACGCGATCGAGGCGATGCGCAGCGAGATCGCGCGCGGCATCAGCCGCATCGCCCTGCTCGATGCCATGCCTGCCGGCGCGGCACGCAGTGCCATCGACTGCGCGCTCTGGGACCTGGAAGCGAAGATCAGCGGAACACCGGTGGCGCATACGATACGAACCGTTCCGTTACGACCGCTTGAGACGGCGTATACATTGTCGCTCGACGAGCCGGAGGCGATGGCGGCGCAGGCCCGCGCTAACGCCCAGCGCCCGCTACTCAAGGTCAAGATCGGCGGCGACAACGACATCGCGCGCATCCGTGCAGTGACGGCGGCAGCACCCGACAGCCGAATCATTCTCGACGCCAATGAGGGCTGGAATGACGACAATATCGTCGCAAACCTCGCCTTTGCCGCCGAGCACGGTATCGCCTTGATCGAACAGCCGCTGCCGGCGGGACATGACGGTATTCTTCGCCACATTGCGCATCCGGTACCGATCTGTGCCGACGAAAGCGTGCACGAGGCGAAGGACCTTGAAGCGCTTGTCGGCCTTTACGACGCCGTCAACATCAAGCTCGACAAATCGGGTGGCCTGACCGCTGCACTCGTGCTTCGCGACCGCGCCCGCGAACTGGGTCTTGGTGTCATGGTCGGCTGTATGGTCGGCACATCGCTTGCGATGGCGCCGGCCGTGCTGTTGGCGCAGGATGCCGATTTCGTCGATCTCGACGGTCCGCTGCTGCTGGCCCGCGACCGCGTTCCCGGTCTCGTCTACCAAGGTTCGCTGGTGTCACCGCCCGAGCGGGCGCTGTGGGGCTGAACGCGCGGCAAGTCCGATCAGAGCCAGGCCCGTCAGGGCGATCGGGATCATCGCAAAGAAGCCATTCGCGCCGAAGCGGTCGTAAAGAGGACCGGAAATCAGCGTCGCCGCCGCCATGAAGAAGCCATTGGAGAAGTAGGCGATGCCTTGCGCCGCCCCGGTGCGTTCTTCCGCGACCGTCTCACCGATCATCTTTTGCAGGCCGATCAGCACCAGCGCCACCGAAACCGCGTGCAGCGTCTGGATCGCGAAAAACCCGCCAACGCCAAGCCCAAGCGGCCAGATCAGCGGAAAGGCGAACCAGCGCACGATCGCGCCAATCCCGGCAATCAGCATGATCGAGACGACCGAGAAGGAGGCGAAAGCGCGGGTGAAAACGACGAACATGCATATCTCGGCGACGACGCCCCACCCCCACAGAAGCCCGACAACCGAATCGCTGATGCCGATCGACTTCCAGTAGATCGACACGAAACCGTAGAGAAATGCGTGGCTGGCGGTGATGACGCCGACGCCTGTCGAAAAATAGAGGAAGTACCGGTTGAGGAGTTTCGGTGCCGATTGCTGGATATCGGCGGCCGAAAGCGGCGAGGCGCGGCGTGGACGGCCGAGGCGCGGCGCAATCAGTCCGGCGGCTAGCGCGGCACACAGCGCCGCGAAGATGATCACCGGGACAGCCTGGGCACCGCTCGCCGACAGGATGAAACCGCCGGCGAGATTGGCGCAGAGATAGGAGATCGAGCCCCATTTGCGCATGCTTGCGTAATTCGAGCCGAAGCGGCGAACACCTGAAAGGGCGAGCGAATCGGCAATCGGCGAATGCGGCGTCCAGACGACCGTCAGGGCCAGCGACACGGCAAGTACCGTTGCGTAGGTCGGCGGCAGGAGGTAGCCGGCGGACAGGATCAGCGATGCGGCGACCAGCGCAACATAGACATTGGCGCGGTCGCTCGCTTTGTCTGCCAGCGCAGTAAGAAAAGGCGTCGTCGCCACGCGCAGGAACATCGGCGCGGCCAGGATCACGGCTATCTGTTCGGCATGGAACCCCTTCGCCTGCAGCCACAGCGGGAAATACGGCACATGCGTCCCGAGCGGAACGAAGAGCGTAAAGAAGATCAAGCTCATGCGCAGTTCGAAATGGCGTGGCTTGACGAGCTGTTCGGGCGAAAGCGGCGGCAGCGAGGACATTGACAGGCGATCCGTCGGCACGGCACTCAGCCGGGTCGGCCCGCCACACCTGCCGCTGCTTAACACGGCGAAAAAGTCGATGAAACCGCTGGACTAACCGATTGAAGCGAGATGCGGCCGGATTTGGTCAAGCCGCCTGGACTGCCCTGCCCTTGATGTCGATCGGCACGAGCACCTCGCTGCCGACCGGAGTCTCCGGCAGGACATGCGCCCAGTGCAGGATCTCCATCCGGCCGTCAAAATGCTCGACCACCGCCGTGCAGCTCTCCACCCAATCGCCGGTGTTGATGTATTGCACGTCCTCATAGCTTTCGATCGCGGCATGGTGGATGTGCCCGCAGATCACGCCGTCGACATGCGAGCGGCGCGCCTCCTCGGTCAGCACGGTCTGGAACGAGCCGATGAAATTCACCGCCTTCTTGACCTTGACCTTGGCCCAGGACGAGAACGACCAGTAAGGCAGGCCGAGCACCTGGCGCAGGCGCGTGATGACGCGGTTGACCAGCATCGCCGCGTCATAGGCGTAGTCGCCAAGATAGGCCAGCCAGCGCGCATTATGGACGACGGTGTCGAACTGGTCGCCATGGATGACAAGAAGGCGTTTGCCATCGGCGGTCTCATGGATGGCGCGGTCGGCGACGACAATGCCGCCGAAATGAACGCCCTGGAACTGGCGCGCGAACTCGTCATGGTTTCCGGCGATGTAGGTGATACTGGCGCCCTTGCGCGCCTTGCGCAGCAACTTCTGGACGACGTCATTGTGGCTCTGCGGCCAATGCCAGCTCCGTCTCAAGCGCCAGCCGTCGACGACGTCGCCGACGAGATAGATGATATCGGCATCGTGATGGCGCAGGAAATCGATCAGGAACTCGGCCTTCGCCGCCTTCGATCCGAGATGGACGTCGGAGATGAACATGCTGCGGAAAGTGCGGGGCTCTGCGCCGGACATCATTTGTCACCGTTGCTTTCGCCTGAGCCTATGCCCCGATTCATGCAACAACCGTATGACGGTTGCGATTGGTCCAGCCATCCGGATAGGTTGCCGCGGCAATCAGAGGAGAAAATCACCATGGATCTCGGCATTCGCAGCAAGAAGGCCATCGTCTGCGCTTCCAGCAAAGGCTTGGGACGCGGCTGCGCCATGGCACTGGCAGAGGCAGGTTGCGATCTGGTGGTCAATGGCCGCAACGCCGACGTGCTGGCCAAAACTGCCGCTGAACTGCGCGAGAAATTCGGCGTCAAGGTGACCGAAATCGTCGGCGACGTGTCCAAGCCCGATGTCCAGAAGGCGCTGCTTGCCGCCTGCCCCGATCCCGACATCCTCGTCAACAACAATGGCGGTCCGCCGTTTCGCGATTTCCGCGCGCTCGACCGCGAAAAGATCCTCGAGGGCGTCACCCAGAACATGGTGACCCCTGTCGAACTGGTTCAGGCCGTGATCGACGGCATGGCGGCGCGCGGCTTCGGCCGTATCGTCAACATCACCTCGCTGTCGGTCTATGTGCCTATCCCCGGCCTCGACCTGTCGTCTGGCGCCCGCGCCGGCCTCACTTCGTTCCTGGCCGGCGTCGCACGGACAGTGATCGACCGCAACGTGACTATCAATAACATGCTGCCGGGCAAACTCGACACCGATCGGCTACGCGGCCCGCACGAGGCCGGCACGCCCGAATATCCGGCCGCCGCCGCCGCGCGCAAAGCGCAAGCAGCAGCCAACGTTCCGGCCAAACGGCTCGGTACACCGGAGGAATTCGGCCAGATCTGCGCCTTTCTGTGCTCGGTCCATGCCGGCTACCTGACCGGACAGAACATACCGGTGGACGGCGGCCTCTATGTCAGCGCGTTTTAGTGGCAGAATCCAAGGCTTGATACCCGCTGGAAACGGCGGGCAACAGGCGCCCTCAGGCAAGCCGAAACAGGGCAACATTATGCTCAAAACGGCGCCCAGTTCACAAGGACTAGGGTTAGTCCGCATGTTATGTCCTGCCTCGCACATGAAAATGAGACCGGCGAATGGCGTCTATTTATCGCTTTGTTGCGCAAAAACTGCTGTCGCACGGGGTTCGAGACACGGCCGACGGCAACCTTGCAATTACCGACAGGAGATTGTTCCTTGACTTCGTTCGTCTAGAACGAGCGGTTAGGCTAGAGGATTTCGCTACAGTCCAGTCTGCGGTGGTGGCGATAGAAAATCGTTGCTTATCAATGGGTAAACGTCATATCGCGGTGTTTGCATACATGTATCTCAGGTTTTCGGATGCGACCCCAAAGTTTACTCACCTGGACATCGAGCTTGAGGAAGAAGGAGGTATCCGCCGAACAGTCGACTACCGGCGTAGGGTGTCGTCGACAGAGCGACTTGTCGGCGAGTGGGCTGCCGCTTGGTACGATCGCTATTCCAAGAGTTTCTTTCGTGCACTTTATAGGAGCAACAGCCCCACAGCGAACTAGCGAAAGAATACCTAATCGTCCGCAAACCACCTGAAGCAGACATTCGGCTCGCAGCTCGCTCCAGCAACGCGCCTATCGCCCCAACATTTCAATGGCAGACCGTACAGGCCGGCGGGCGATGCGAAGCCATAAGCTCGCGCTTGCGACATATCACCCCTCGAAAAGGCTCGGCTGCATGCTAAGAGACTCAAAACACCAAACGGACTGAACTGAGGAGGCGGCCGTCATGACAGGCGAAAGCAAGAAGGCGGCCCGATCCGACCTCGACGAAGCAGCGCTCTATTTCCATAAGCACCCCCGTCCCGGAAAGCTTGAAATCCAGGCGACGAAGCCGCTCGGCAACCAGCGCGACCTGGCGCTTGCCTATTCGCCGGGTGTCGCCGCCCCCTGCCTTGAAATCCGCGACGATCCGGCAACCGCTGCCGACTATACAGCCCGCGCCAATCTGGTCGGCGTTGTCACTAACGGTTCGGCGGTGCTCGGCCTCGGCAATATCGGTCCGCTCGCCTCCAAGCCGGTGATGGAGGGCAAAGCGGTGCTGTTCAAGAAGTTCGCCGGCATCGATGTCTTCGACATCGAGATCGACGCACCGGGCATCGAGCGCATGGTCGAGACGATCTCGGCGCTGGAACCAACCTTCGGCGGCATCAACCTGGAAGACATCAAGGCGCCCGAATGCTTCGAGGTCGAGGAGCAGTTGAAAGCGCGCATGGGCATACCGGTCTTCCATGACGACCAGCACGGCACCGCCATCATCGTCGCTGCCGCCGTGCTCAACGGGCTGGAATTCGCCGGCAAGTCCATCTCGGACATCAAGATAGTCACGTCAGGCGCCGGCGCTGCGGCGCTTGCGTGCCTCAACCTTCTGGTCTCGCTCGGCGCGCGGGTCGAAAACATCTGGGTCACCGACCGGTTCGGCGTCGCCCATAAAGGCCGTGTCGAGGAGATGGACCGCTGGAAAGACCCCTATGTGAAGGACACCGAGGCGCGCACGCTGGCCGACGTTCTGCCCGGCGCCGACGTGTTTCTCGGCCTGTCTGCCGCCGGCGTGCTGAAGCCGGAATTGCTGCACCATATGGCGCCCAAGCCGCTCATCCTGGCGCTGGCCAATCCCAATCCCGAGATCATGCCGGAAGCGGCGCAGGCAGCGCGGCCCGACGCGATGATCTGCACGGGCCGCTCCGATTTCCCCAACCAAGTCAACAACGTACTCTGTTTTCCTTATATCTTCCGTGGCGCGCTGGATTGCCGCGCAAGCGCCATCAACGAAGAGATGAAAATGGCTGCTGTGCGAGCGATTGCAGCGCTTGCCCGCGAAGAGCCGTCCGACGTTGCCGCGCGTGCCTATTCCGGCGAGACGCCGATCTTTGGTCCGGAGTTCCTGATCCCCTCGCCTTTCGATCCGCGGCTGATCCTGCGCATTGCCCCTGCCGTCGCTAAGGCAGCCTGCGAGACCGGCGTCGCGACCCGGCCGATCACCGATTTCGCCGCCTATATCGACAAGCTGAACCGCTTCGTCTTCCGCTCCGGCCTGGTCATGAAGCCGGTGTTCTCGATGGCCAAGATGTCGAGCGCCAAACGCGTCATTTATGCCGACGGCGAGGACGAGCGCGTGCTTCGCGCCGCCCAGGTCGTGCTCGAGGAAGGCATTGCCGAACCGATCCTGATCGGCCGCCCGCATGTCATCGAGGTGCGGCTGAAGCGCTACGGGCTGCGCATCAAGCCGGGCGTCGATTTCGGCTTGATCAACCCGGAAGACGATCCGCGTTACCGCCACTATGTCGACCTTTTGATCGAGCTTGCCGGCCGGCGTGGGGTGACTACGGAAGCGGCGCGCACCATGGTGCGCACCGACAATACGGTGATCGCCGCCCTTGCCCTGAAGCGCGGCGACGCCGACGCCATGGTCTGCGGCCTCGAAGGCCGTTTCGAGCGCCATTTGCGAAACGTCACGCTGATCATCGGGCCACGCGCCGGCATTAGGGATCGCGACCTGTCGACGCTTTCCATGCTGATCTCGCAGCGCGGCATCATCTTTCTCACCGATACCCATGTCTCGGTCGACCCGACCGCCGAGGAGATTGCGGAAATGACCGTTCTGGCGGCCGAGGAGATTCAGCGTTTCGGCATCGAGCCCAAGGCAGCGCTACTGTCGCATTCTGATTTCGGCTCCCGCGATTCGCCAAGCGCCATGAAGATGCGGCAGGCGGCGGCGATCCTGGCGCGCATCGCGCCAGACCTGCAATGCGACGGCGAGATGCATGCCGACTCGGCATTGTCGGAGCAGCTGCGCCAACGCGTCTATCCGCATTCGCGGCTGAAAGGCGAAGCCAATCTGCTGGTGTTCCCCAATCTCGATTCGGCGAACATCACACTGACGGCGCTGCGCACAATGATGGACGCGCTGCATGTCGGCCCGATCCTGCTCGGCACCGATAGCCCGGCGCACATATTGACTCCGTCGGTCACGTCGCGCGGCGTCGTCAACATGACGGCACTGGCCGTGGTGGAAGCCGCGCACAAGGCGCAAGCCATCGTCGATCTGGGGTAGCCGCGGGCTTTCTCAGATTGGCCTGAACCGGAAATGTCCTGTCTGCCTGAAGGCAAACAAAGTGTCCTCTTCTTTGGCGCCGCCGCCGATATTGTGAATAACCAGCCTTCTTGTCGGCACCACAGTGGAGCGATTGGACGACACGATGGCAATATGCGGCAGATTGCCCGGCAGCATCTGGGCGACAAGATCCCCAGGCCGATAGTCGGCGGGGTCTTGGCTGACGGGCAAGGCGGCACCGCGCCGCTCGAAATAGACCGCAAGATTGGGCACACGGCGGTGGTCGATGTTGCGGTCCGGCGCTTTCAGGCCCCAAGCCTTCGGATAGGCGGCAAAATTGGCCCGCATATCCTCATGCACCAATTCTTGCAGATCGAGATCGAAGGCGCGGCGATAGGCACGGATCACGACATCCGTGCACACACCCCGCTCGGGCCCAACGTCCCCGCCCGGATAGGCCAGGCGTGTATAGGTCGGATCGTAGAGCATGGTGACGCCGATCTGCTCACGGGCAGCTTCGACCAATTTGGTACCCCAATCCGGCGTGATGGGCTTTTCCTGCGCCATGGCAACCGGCATCGCCAGGCACAAAAGACCAAATTGCAGCGCGGCTCGACGGGTAATCGCGGTCATGCCAAGCCTCCGGGCATTGCTGGATGCAGGCATTCTTCTGGGCGAATACGCCTTTTTTCGTGCAACGCCAGGATGTCGCGGTTCTGGCTCTGTCCGAATATGTCGTGTGGCGTGGTCGACATGACAGCACCGGTCGTGATCGAAGCCGCGCACTGGCGCAAGCCATCGCCGATTTGGGCTGAAGCTGGAATCGGCGGTATGCTAAACAAACGGTTAACCGCAAGCGCGGTAGCTTTCTGAACGACAGGCAGGCGGAGTTTCGGAGGGATGACGGGCGCATGTTGGAAGCTGACGCGTGCCGCCGCGCTGCTCGGTGCCCTGCTACTGTGCGACATTGCCGTCACTCAGGCGCAGGCCGCTCCGCGCCTCTGCCGCCAGCTTGAAGCCGATCTTGCCGCCGCTTCTCGTGGTGGCGGCGGCAAACCGGCCTTGCTCAGGAAATATGACGACGCAATCGTCCGGCAGCGCCAGCAGATTTCAAAGGCCGTCAGCCAGGCCAGCAGCGCCGGCTGCGGCTTTTCGCTGTCTCGCCGCAACGCCAACGCATGCGCGGCACTCGACGCCACCATCGATCGCATGGCAGCCAATCTCGACGCCCTGCAGGCCAAGCGCGCCGACCTTGCCGACGGTGGTTCGCGACGCGATCGCGCGCGCATATTGACGTTGCTTGACGCCAATGGCTGCCGCGATGATGCGGCGGCGCGGACGCCCGCGCCGGTCCGCGAAGCCAGCCGTGAAAACGGCAACCGAAACCTGCTCGACCAGCTTTTGGGCAGTCGGCCCGAAGAGCCCGACCAGGCTGAAGAACTAAGTCAGCCGGGCAACATCCGCACCATGCTCAACAACGCCGACATGGGCCAGCCCAAAGGCGAATTCCGCACCATGTGCGTGCGGACCTGCGACGGTTATTTCTTTCCGATGTCGAATGCCGCCTCACTGGGCGATTTCGAGCGCGACCAGAAGAATTGCGAATCGAGCTGCCCCGGCACAGAAATGCAGGTTTTCTACACGCGCGGCATGAATGGCGATTCGGCGTCCATGACGTCTTCGGTGACCGGCAGGCCTTATATCGAACTGCCGACGGCCGACCTCTACAAGCAGTCCGACATGCCGCGGCCGCCGACCTGCGGCTGCAATGCCGCGCAGAATTTCGAGATCATCGCCGGCAACCCGCCAACCCGGGCACAATCTGAGGCGAATGTAGAGAGTACCCCGTTCATTCCGCTGCCGGTTGCTGGGCCTGATCCGGGCGCCGACCCGGAGTCCTTGGCCAATGCGCAAGACGGTCTCGACCGTGAGGCGATCAGACGCCTTGCCGTCAAGCCCGTGCCTTCGCCGACGTCCCTGCCCCCGCCAGAACAGCGCAAGGTCAGGGTCGTCGGGCCAACGTTCCTTCCCGACCCAGCAGCGGCAACAGATCTGCAAGCTCCGGACCCGAAGGCTGTCCCGTAAGCGCCAGCCTGAGCGGCATGAACAGCGCCTTGCCCTTACGGCCGCTCGCCTCTCGGATCTTGCCGGTCCAGTCTTTCCAGACGGTGCCGTTCCAAGGCTCCTCCGGCAGCAGTTCGAACGCCTGGCGAAGAAAGTCGCGGTCATCGTCGGAAAACTCCGCCGGCTCCTCTGGACCGTCTCGAAGCGTACGCCACCAGATCGCCGCATCGGCCAGCCTGTCGAGATTGCCGCGCACGGCCAGCCAGAAAGGCTCGGCCTGTTCGCCGGAGATGCCGAGCACGATCAGCCGGTCGCGCGCCTCGGAAAACGGCATGTGATGCAGCAGCGTGCGGTTGAGCACGAAGAGCTCGTCCGGGTCGAATTTGGCGGCGGATTTCGATGTTGCAGCCGGATCGAAGCGCTCGGCTAGCTCGGCCATCGTTGGCACCGCCACGACGTTTTCCGAGGTGCCGACGAGCACCGCCAGCGAAGCGATCGCCATCGGCTCGATGCCGCTCTCACGCAGGCTCTGGATGGACAGCGCGCCGGTGCGCTTCGAAAGTCCCTCGCCTGATGCCGTTGTCAGGAGATTGTGGTGGCCGAACACCGGCGGCTCCGCGCCAAGTGCTCGGAACAGGGCTATCTGGACGCCGGTATTGGTGACGTGGTCGTCGCCGCGAATGACATGGCTGACGCCCATGTCGATGTCGTCGACAACCGAAGGCAATGTATAGAGGTAGGTGCCGTCCTCACGCCGCAGAACCGGGTCTGAAAGCGAGGCGAGGTCGACGGTCTCTTCGCCGCGCACCAGGTCGTTCCAGTGGATTTCGGTGCGCTCCGGCTGCAGCGGATCGCTGCTGAAGTTGGGCAGCAGAAAGCGCCAGTGCGGCCGCCGGCCGTCGGCCTCATATTCCGCCACCTGCTCGGGTGCCAGCGTCAGCGCCTCGCGGCCATAGACTGGCGGCAGGCCACGCGTGCGGCGCACCTTGCGCCTCAGGTCGAGCTCTTCAGGCGTCTCATAGCACGCATAGACGAGGCGGGCCTCCTTCAGCCTCTCCAGTGCGGCATCGTAGATTTCGACCCGCCGCGACTGATACTCCGTGGCATCGGGGAAGATGCCCAGCCAATGCAGGTCATATAGGATAGCGTCGGAAAATTCCTGCGTCGAACGGGCAACGTCGGTATCGTCGAAGCGCTGGATGAAGCGCCCCTTGTTCTTGATGGCAAACAGCCAATTGGACAAAGCGGTGCGCGCATTACCGATATGGATGCGGCCGGTCGGTGACGGGGCGAAACGGACGGTAACTGTCATGAGCGGGGCGTACCGGATGGTTTTGCTGTTGACAAGACGCGCCCCCACGCTCGGCGGCAGACATAGAACATGACGAAGGCGAAGAAAAGACTGCAGCGACACGCGTCCATCAGGACACGCGGCGCCGCAACCCGTCAGATCACCAAGCCTTTGGTCAGCTCAAGCGCCTGGCGTTCGAACAGCCGACGGTAGATGCCGCCTTGCAGCCGGATCAGCTGGTCATGCGAACCCTCCTCGACGATGCGGCCGCGATCGAACACCAGAAGCCTGTCCAGCGCGCGCACCGTCGACAGCCGGTGGGCGATGACCAGCGTCGTGCGGCCGACCATCAAGCGCTCCATCGCCTGCTGGATCAGCACCTCCGATTCCGAATCGAGGCTCGACGTTGCCTCGTCCAGGATGAGGATGCGCGCATCGGCGAGGAAGGCGCGTGCGATTGCAACACGCTGACGCTCACCACCCGATAGCTTTACGCCACGCTCGCCGACCAGCGTGCCATAGCCTTTCGGCAAATTGGCGATGAAGTCATGCGCGCTGGCCAATCGCGCCGCGTGCTCGATCTCGGCCTGCGTGGCGGCCGGCCGGGCATAGGCGATGTTTTCGGCCAGCGACCGGTGAAACAGGATCGGCTCCTGCTGGACAATCGCGATCTGTGCGCGCAGCGACGCCTGCGCGACACCGGCAATGTCCTGGCCGTCGATCAGGATATTTCCCGCGGTCACGTCATAGAGGCGCTGGATCAGCTTGACGAATGTCGTTTTGCCGGAGCCCGAATGGCCAACCAGCCCAACCCGTTCGCCCGGCGCCATGTCCACCGAAAAGTCGCGATAGAGCGGCAGGCGGTGGCTGCCATAATGGAACGTGACATTGTCGAAGGTGATACGGCCATCGGTGATCCGGATCGGTTTGGCGCCGGGCCGATCCTCAATGCCGAGTGGTTCGGACTGGAAGTCGACCAGTTCCTCCATGTCGTTGATCGAGCGCTGCAGATTGCGGATATGCGTGCCGATGTCGCGCAAATAGCCTTGCAGCACGAAGAATGAGGTCAGCACGAAGGCGACGTCGCCGGCGCTCGCCTGCCCCCACGACCACAACAGCAGGGAGAACCCGATGACCGCTGCCCTCAAAAGCAGCAGCATCGTCCCTTGCGTGGTGCCGTTGACAGTGCCGCGCATCCAGGTGCGGCGCGTGCGGCCGCGCCATTTGGCGACGACCTCGGCAAGCCGCGTCTCCTCGCGTTCCTCGGCGCCAAAACCCTTGACCACGGCGTTGCAGCTCACCGCGTCGGCCAGCGAGCCGCCGAGCCGTGTATCCCACGCATTGGCAAGCCTTGCCGCGGGCGCGACATAGCCAAGCGACAGCATCGTCGTCACCGCGATGAACAGAACCGAACCGGTGGCGACGACAGCACCCATCAGCGGCCAGAACCAGCCAAGCAGCAGCGTCGAGCCGACGAGCATGACGACCGATGGCAGCAGCGCGATCAGGATCGTGTCGTTGAGCAGGTCGAGCGCCCACATGCCGCGCGTTATCTTGCGCACCGTCGATCCGGCGAAGCTGTTGGCGTGCCAGTCGGTGGAGAAGCGCTGGACGCGGTGGAAGGCGTCGGCGGCGATATCCGCCATCATCTTCAACGTCAGCTCGACAATGGCCATGAAGGCGAGATTGCGCAGCACGACACCGGTGAGCGCCAGGGCCACCAGCATCGAAAAGGCCGCTGTCGCCGCGTTCCACGCAACATCGTCGGCCGCAGCACTGCTGGCGACGGCATCCACCAGCCGGCCGGAATAGAGCGGCGTCAGCACGTCGGCCAAGGTCGACAGCAGGAACGTGCCCATAATGCCGGCAAGCCGCCACGGCTGACGCCGCCAATGGCTGAGCGTGAAGCCAAGAACGCTGCGAAAGGCGCCCGCGCGCAAATCTATTCGAAAACGAGTCATGATGTCATTCGGGCGCAAACGAGCCCGATCCCACGAAAGTAGAAATTGAAAAACCGCGTCGGCGCCGTTTGGCGCCCGGAGATGCGGAGGTTTGGCGTATTTGGCGGCCCTGTAGAGGGGCGGCGACCGGCAGCGGCGAAATACCTGCCTCGGTTCAGCCTTGCCGCGAGGCTATCTCGCGGCGCACTGACCAAGACCTAGGCTTCGCGGCCTCGCATAACGATGTCAAATCCTAGCATTCGGTTCCTCCTGAAGGGGAATCGCGGAGAGGTGTTTATAGAGACGCCTCAACGCCGCGCCAAGTCAGTAGATAGCCAATGTCGTAAGCAGATGAGTTGTCCGGGTTAGGTAGCAGACGAGTTGTCCGGTTTGATCTTCAGCGAACGGAGGCTGGGGATGAGA
>NZ_JAMYQW010000019.1:0-121451 GCF_040321085.1 Mesorhizobium sp. M0522 | reverse complement strand
TCGTTCGGTTCCTGAAGCTTTTCACCGATCTGCCGATGGACGAGATCGAGCGATTTGGACAGGCTGAAGGAACCGAGCTAAACGCTGTCAAAGAACGTCTCGCCAACGAAGCTACGGCCCTGGCACATGGAACTAACGCCGCCAAACAAGCGGAGGCCACGGCTAGCCAAGCATTTGGGCAGGGCGAAGCCGCAGAGGGGCTACCGACGCTTCATCTAAATGACGCCGAGGGCTTGGCCGGAGTAGCCCTTGTGGATTTGCTGGTACGCGCCGGATTGACCTCCTCCAAAGGGGAAGCGCGAAGGGCGATCTCGGGACGAGGTGTGCGGATCAACGGCAACGTCGTCGAGGTTGGTACAATGATATCGTCCCAAGACCTCCCGATCCGGCTTTCGCTCGGCCGGAAGCGCCACACTGTTGTAAAGTAGGGTTTCAGCAAATGCTGTCGCAGAAATTCTGCCCGCTTAGCGGATATTGCAGACATTCGCGTCGAGTTCCCTGAGGAATGTCGATAGACATTCCTCAGGGGCAGTTAGAGCCGGGCAAAGGCAGCAAACTGGCCGGGTGGGTGATTGGCTACTATTGCGTGATGCATTAACATGTAGGAGGTCGAGCAGCATTGTCACGCTTCCATGCGGCAATGGGCGGGCCGTTTCCTTTGATGTGATCGGCATTGACGGCGACCGCATTTTCCTTGTCGACCTGCGCAACGAGTTGAACAGGTACGCGTCGGTGGTCGACGCTGCGCGCGATGGTCTCCACCGTCTTGCCGTGCTCTATTTCCGCTCAGTCATGAGCAACGCCAGCCAGCGTGTCGACACGTTCGACGAGGTCCCCTGCCTTATCTGCATCGTGTGAAGGCTTTGTGGGTTCGCTCGGGCCGCGCCATCGCCAGCCTATCTTCCTTCACGCCCAACAGCGAAGCATCCAATGCTAATTCGTGAAGCGTCGAGAAAACAAAATTTGACTGGCAATCAAGTTCTGTGGCGCGACCTTTCCTGGATGCGACAGCCAAACAGCCTGACTTCCCCACTGGGAATGCTTGCTGCCTCGACCTCCCTCCGGCCGGCCGAACGCCCTTTGCGGTGCCGGCCGACGCATTCCGTGCCGGTGCCGGAGCCGAGGAGAGCCCGAGGCCTTCACCATCATCAATCCGCTATATGGGCCATGCGCTCAACAACGCGCTGCAGGACACAGGACGTGCCGTCCCACGGGGATTTAGGATTTTATGCCCGCTGTAAAAATAGTTCAGGCAGTGTGTGGATAATCAGCGCTGGCGTCTTGCCGATTGCGCCAATCGGCGCGCACTCTCACCGCCATGGTGGCGCAGCATGTTGAATTGGCCTTGTTCGAGCAGTCACTCGGCAATATCTGGGGCCTCAATCGACCGTTCTGCGATCGTGTGGCTGACGCCGCGAAAAAAACCGCAGGGTCGGTTCTGTTCAATGTTGGCGTCGACGGCGATAGCTGCGTTCAGCGGATGGCTGCGATCGGATATGGCGTAACGGGCACAGCAATAATCGTGTTGGGGAACAACGGAGAACTTAGATGCGCGTCGGTAAACGGGGACACCGCCCTTTTGGTGGCGGAATTGGCTGCGTGGAATGCGTCTCCGCTGAGTGAGTGCGCATTTCGCAAAAACGGGACAGTCGTTCCGCTAAATCGCGGACATATACTCGCCACTAAATTCGCAATCTGTCGGTTTCGATTGGCAGGAAGAATGTGACTCGCGAAATCGTCCAGGGATAATTCCGAGACTCCTCATTTGGTCGCCATGAGATCGCGCTCCAGTTCCGCAATGCGCACGCACTTGCCGAGCGTCGTCCTGACGCAACGCCTTGATCCATCCTCGCCCGCGCATAAGTCTTCCTGCCAGCACCCACCCGAAAAGCCATGCGGATTCCTAATTTCCGGCAAGCCGAAACGCTTATGGAAAAGAATGGCGGCGCTTGGGAAGACCAATGAAGCGATACTACAAGGTCGTCCGCCCTATTGGCCATCTTCGGCTGTGATGTCATGCGCAATCTGTTTGAGGAGCGCTGCAACGGCAGGGCATGCCGCGGACAAGCGAAGTAGCGCCGGCCAAGAGCGCAGTTGCGATGTAGGCATCGGGAGGGCGATTGGTGCGTGGATAGTCAGCCCTGGCCTATTGTCGATTGTGCCAGCCGGCGCGCATTTTCGCAGCCATGGTGGCGCAGCATGTTGAATTGGCGTTGTTTGAGCAGTCACTCGGCAATATCGAAGGCCTGCATCGGCCGTTCTGTGATCGTGTGGCTGACGCTGCGGAGAAAACCGCAGGATCGGTTCTTTTCGATGTTCGTGTCGACGGCGATATCTGCGTGCAGCGGATGGCCGCGATTGGATATGGCGTCACCGGCACAGCAATAATCGTGATGGAGAAGAACGGACAACTTAGATGCGCATCGGTAAACGGGGACACCGCCCTTTTGGTGGCAGAATTGGCTGCCTGGGATGCGTCTCCGCTGCGTGAGCAAGCGAGGGTTGACCACCGCGGAACGGCCATCATCCTGCTAGCCAAACTTCGGAGCTCTGGTCACTTCGCCCGGTTCTAGCCGGCTGAGCGCCGCTTCCTACCTTGCGGGCTAAGCAGATGGCGCGGCGGCGATGAGGCACCAGCGCGCGAATCCCCGCCAGCAGCAGCCGCTCCGCAGTGAGACCCAGCTTCGTTCCCGTCATCAAACTGCTCACGTTGAACGCCGGCGCGACTGGCTCCGGGCGGAGATCGATCCGAACTACCTTGGGGTCGCCTGGGGCCTTGCGACCGGGCTTGCTGCTCGCAGAAGCAGCGTCAGTCTTCGGTGCGCGAGTAGTCGGGCTTCAAGACGGTCAAGCGCTATCGGCGTCTGCCACCGAAGACGTCCGGCGTCGTTCGTGTACGGCGGAGGCTGAAATCTCAGGGATGGAAGGACCCAGCAGCCAATGCAGCGGTGTCCATCAGATTCCATATGACATGATTGTCATCGACGTGCTTTCATGATTGCTGGGGTCTATGTCACGTCGTCGCTTGCTCCCCGAAAAGAATTTCCCGGGCTACGCATACCTGCCTGGCAAACATCCGCATCCGGTTCGCGACCCGCTGGGTCACAGTTACCAAAGCGACCCGGTGACCGTTGTTGCCGTCGAGGAATCACTCAGCTCAAACGGGTTCCGATGGGGTATCGACCTGTTCAATCACGGTTATTACTGGGAAGCCCATGAGGCTTGGGAGCCTCTTTGGCACGCTGCGAAACAAAGCACTCAGCATCGCCTTTTGTTCAAGGGATTGATCCTGTTGGCGGCGGCCGGGGTGAAAATCCGCGAGGGAAAGCGGGTCGCTGCCGCGCGCCATGCGGCGAGAGCTGCAGCGCTTTTTCGTCGGGTGGCGCCTCTGCCGAGCCGGCCCTTTGAGGCCGCACTCGGAATGACACCTGCCAAGCTCGCGGTACACGCCGAAACGGCCACAACTTTCCCGGCTGTTTTGCGAGAGCCGATGCCTGGCCAGCCTGAGCCCGTTTTCGATTTCATTCTCGCCCCTAAATCCGAGGGCGTCTGATAGGCAAGTGCACTGCCGGCCCGTCATGGACAGTTCGACAAGGGCAGCTTCAATCCTGGTGCGGTTGACCTACGGCACAGCCCGGCGCTGGCGGAGCACCCATGGCAGGCGCCGCTTCCATCGTTCACCTCTCGGCAAAGCAACATCTTTCTGCCGCCGCTTTTTCTGGCGGGTCCGTCTGTCTTCAGTCGGTGGGTTCGATGCCTTCGGAACCGGCGCTTTCTCAACCGTCGGCTGCTTAGGAAGCGATCCGTCGGGCATGATCACCTCCTTGGCGTCGGGTACCGCTTCACCAACGGCGGCCATGGGCCGAGAACGGATATCTTCACAAGGAAAAATCGGCACTTCAGCGATCGCACCTTCAGTCTTCGCTTCCGCGATATCGTTCGCGATGGCGGCCAGGTCGATGCCGCCCCAGATTGACTGTGGCCGCTTCATGAGCCCACGCTTCTGTTTGATCTCGACGACAAAAGGTCGCTGCTGCTTCATAGTGCTCTCGGCGGATTTGGGGGCGTGCGAATGTCGTCTAGGCCGATCGCACGCTTTCGTCCACCCGCCCCCACGCATTTTCCAACGGTTTTCGAAGACCGTGAAATCGTCCATGCCACGACTGAAGCGGCTCACCGCCGGAGCCTAGGTGTTTAGGCCCAGGCTCCCGATCTGTTGTCTTGCCGTCAGCATGACCGCCATAACGACCATATCGCCCACGCAGTCGCCTTTAGTAGGCCCATCGCGAAGCCGCAAAATGTTCAAGATGCAATGAAGATGGCCGCCACTTTTCCATGCTCGCATGTTCCCGAGTAAATCGGACCCGTCCAACGCATTTTTGCAATCGGCCACCTGCGACTGATTATGCTGCTGAGGTCCGCGTGCCGGATGTCATGGGTGGCCGGGCACAGATTGCACTCGCAAGCGCTTGGCATCCCAAAGCTGCACTTGGTGCACATCGCATCGGCTTCCCTCCACCGACAAGACTTAGTGTGGGTTGAGAAGTCGCAAGAGGTGGCGCTGACCAGGCTTGTTCCGCAGCCCTCGTTGTCGTTGATCCAGACGCTGGGTGGTGCATGAGGAATCGCAGCAGCGATCACCCACAGGTCAGCTTTGCTGCGCTCGATTTTGTCGATGATCAGATCGGCCCCCTTCTTCGCGAGAGTGGGCGCTCTAATCAGCCTAGAACAAGACTGATCCTGGTCAATCTCACGCGCGCCAACTGCCTCGCCAGATTGTAGAGCCTCTTGCGGGTGTTTTCTAAAACAACCACTAGGGTCATCAGATCAAGCAGGAAGTCGTCGATCGCTTGGGCGGTTGTTCCTTACTCACCTTTGAACTGATCCAGCAAAACGCTCGCCTGATCGATCGCATCCGCGCTGGCCGGAGTGATTAACGCTTCGACTCCTCTTGACGATGGCGATCGTACGAGGTGCCGGCCCCTGACTCCTCATTGCAAGGTTCACCACATGGTGCGTTAGTTCGTCTGCCTTTGCGACTGCCGCTTGGTCGCGGCCAGTCCACTGGCTGCACGATGCGCTTACCACGGCGTGTCGCTCCGGGCCTTACCTTCTTTCGCATTTGCTGCGTTATACTATGAACCGGCCCGGCATGATCGCCGAACCAGAACGTGTTGCAAACTTTACAAGCAATACGCATATGGCGACTGGAACCGTGAAGTGGTTCAACAGCACCAAGGGATTTGGATTTATCCAGCCCGACAATGGCGGTCAGGATGTTTTCGTCCACATTTGCGCTGTCGAACGCGCGGGCCTCTCGACCCTCGCTGACGGCCAGAAGATCAACTATGAGATCGAGCAGGACCGCCGCACTGGCAAATCCTCCGCTGGCAGCCTCAGCCAAGCTGGCTGATTTTTCTCCTACCCCCGGCAAGAGCCGGAAGGACGCGGCAAGTCCGGATGTACTGACGGCCGCTCGACAAGAGCGGGCGAGAATAGGGCTCGGCGCAGCAGATTGCTGCAAGCGGACGCGCTTCTTGTGAAACAAGGATGTTTGCAGTTGAAAGCGGGCTGTCCCCGCCTTCTCGTATTCTGCGCAGATGCCGACCGCAGCTGCGCGCTCCAGAAGGAACCTCGAACGCTGAAATCAAGCTGCGACCTTCTTGCGGGTCCGCTTCGTCGGCGCCGGCGTTTCCGGCTCTTTCAGTTTGCGGCCGAGTCCCATCGTCTTGGCCAACGCCGAGCGCGCCGCGGCGTAATTCGGCGCGACCATAGGATAATCTGCCGGCAGGCCCCATTTGGCGCGATATTCATCCGGCGTCAGGCCATGGTGGATCGACAAATGGCGCTTTAGCGATTTGAATTTCTTCCCGTCCTCAAGGGAGATGATGTAGTCCGGTGTCACCGACTTCCTGATTGGGACAGCAGGCATAAGCACAACCGGCTTTTGTGCGGTGACGCCTGCGGCCGTGCCTTTCAGCGCCGCGTGCACTTGGCCGATCAGGGCAGGGAGATCCCCCACCGGGACCGGGTTGTTGGAGATATAGGCTGAGACGACATCGGCGGTGAGCTCGATGAGGGTGTCAATGTTTTTTGCGGCTTCTTCTGTCATGAAAATTCTCCGGGCAGCGTGAAACACAGTCGGCGAAATGTTGCTTCATAGTGGCGGTTGTCGCTGAAAGCAAATACAGCCCGGCAGGACTATCGCGATGCTCGTCGGCACCGAGGATCATAGCGCTGCATCCGCCGTCGTGCGCGTGTTGTTGCTCAGTGTCGGCTGCCTCTTGACTGGGGCGGAGCTTGGTTTTTGGGATCCCGATCCACTTCATGTGAATTGCAAAACGCAAGCGCCGAAGATGTTTCGCGACGCCCATGAAGTGTCGACGTCGATATTCCGCGGCTCGCGAAGTCAACGCATCATGGATATCATGGCCCTTTTCTCTATCAGGCGTTCCGCTGTCGCGGGAAGGCCAACCAATCGCGATGCGATCCATCTCGGTTATTGCAAGTCCGTGTCCATGCTGCTCGACACCTTTGTTGGCGACCGTGCCGCGGTGCTTGGCCCATATTCAGGCATGACGGCAGCCTGCTGCAACGCGCGTCTCGGTCGTAAGCTTTGGGTCGAACTTGTCAGTGATCTCGAAACCGGGGCGGTTTCTGTTTCGTCATCCTTTCTTTGGGAATGTGAAATTGATGGCCGAGCAGTCCGCCTGAAACCGATGTGCAGCCGGACGGTCTTGAGCTTTTTGCAATTCATTCTTAACCTGGGTTGAACCGCTCAGAAGATGCGCATATCGCCTCGAGCGGGCGCTTGCGGGTCATGATCGCGATGTTGTCTTAGCTACGATGTTTCCCATCCGCTTGGTTAGGCTGTCGAAAAGAAACAATCGCTCTTCGATCACTTACTTCCGGAGCCCAATATCATGATGAAATATCCAGACGTTAAACCAGGTCTTAAAGAAGAAGTGCCCTGGTCTGACAGCCTGACCACCTACGACCGCCAGCACTTCACGACCTATCTGAGGTTCTTGGATGCATCCGCTGACAATGCGAGCTATGAGGAGATGGCGCAGGTCATCCTCGGCATCGATCCGGTGCAAGAGCCGGAGCGCGCCCGGAAAACCGTGCGAAGCCATCTCGATCGGGCGAACTGGATCGTGACGACTGGTTACAAGGAATTGTTCGCCGGATGAGGGCGAACAGGCGGCGACACGCTCCGCTTGTCAGATGTGGTTACGGCGTCCGCGACAAGAGCGGTCTGACGGTCGGGGCTGCGGGAATTAGGTTCAAATTGAAAGACCTCAGTTCTTTGCTCGATCATGACGATCGACCAGATGGCCGGCGACCGGTGCGAGCACCAGACCCGCCACGCTGGACGACAGCAACACGAGGCCAACCAACCCCGAACCGCCAATATGAAAAGCCACCCATGCAGGCAGGACAAATTCCGACGCAAAGAAAGAAGCCGATGAAAAAGCTAATAAACAGCGGGTCGTCCGATCGTCAAGCGAGACACGTTCCCGGCTCGCTTTCCGATGAATCTTGGCGTTTTGCGCCGCTGTCAGTTCCCCGGCTGCTTGAATATTCGCCCGGTTGGTCGAAGAGGACGCAGCGCCTGGTCTCGGTGGCTGTGCTTTTGAGGTCCCTGTTGAGGAAGCGCCTGAACGTTGCGGGCGGTGGGGTTACGGCTACGGCCTGCTGCTCCGCCGCTGATTCGGCCGGCTGTGGAGGAGCGGTTGATTGATCGGCGGATGGTAGCCAGCGACGAGACTGCGGGCACCGGCAGTTTGCCCCTGGCTTTCCTCAGCGCCGCCAACGCTTGCGAACAGCCTGCAGACGTCGCCGTTCGACGAGTGGTCAAAGCCGGCGCATCCCGAACGCGCGGAGCAAAGTTTCCCGAAAGACTCCAACTGGACGCTGACCTTCGCACTGACGGTCCCATTCAAGGAAGTGTGCGGATAGTAGAAGAGATCCCCAGGCGACAGCGATGAGAAATGCGATCCGCGGCGGCATGTTTCAGTCCCTCGTAGCGACGGGATGCACAAAGTCGGGAGTCCCCGCCTGTTTCCGTAACATATTGAAATTGTTTATGTGTTGACATTGCTATTTGCCGTATTTTCCCTATTTTCCATATCAAGGTTATGGCAAGAGGAATCGATATGGCCAAGCACAAGCTTTCCGAAACACGGATTCGAACCCTTCCAGTAGGCATCCATTCGGATGGAGACGGCCTGTTCCTGCGCGTCGGGAAAGAGGGGTCGCGGCAGTGGTTCTTTATCTATAAGCGGGCAGGCAAAAGAACCGAGCTTGGCCTCGGTGGGTACGGCTTTGGCACGGCGCCGGTTTCGCTTGCCCTGCGCGGGAGAAGGCTGAGCCGGTTCGACAACGGCTGGCGCGCGGTGACGAACTATCCGCCCGAAAGATATTCGCGGACGTTATGGACGACGTGATAGCGGTGAAGGAGAAGTCTTTCCGCAATGGGAAGCACAAGGCGCAGTGGTCGATGACGTTGCGTGAATATGCCAAGCCGCTGCACAAGAGGCCGATCGCCGAGATCGCGCGCGACGACGTGGTCGAGACGCTGAAGCCGATCTGGGAGAAGATACCAGAGACTGCTGACCGCCTCCGCATGTGCATTGCAGCAGTAAATGGATCACGCGAAGGCGAGGCGGCTTTTATGTCGGCGACAACCCTGCCGACTGGCGGAGAGGCCTGAAGGATATGCTTCCGGCTCGACAGAAGCTCACGCGCGGCCATCACGCAGCAGTCGGCTACAAGGAACTGCCTGCCATCATCAAGCGCCTACGAGCCGCCGCTGGCGTGTCAGCTAGGGCTGTGGAGTTCGCCGCATTGACCGCAGCGCGTTCCGGTGAGGTTCGCGGCGCAGTGTGGCCGGAGATCGACCTTGATGCGGCCTTGTGGACGGTACCCGCCGCAAAGATGAAGGCTGCGCGCGACCATGAGGTTCCGCTTTCCGAGCGCGCCGTGACAATCCTCCGCGCTACACAGCAGCAGTCGACCAGCGATCTGGTGTTCGAAGGTGGACGCGACGGAAGGCCAATCAGCGACACAGCGATGACGAAGGCGCTTAGGGCCGCTGGTGCGGGCGATGCGACCTTGCATGGTCTGCGCTCATCGTTCCGTGATTGGGCTGGCGATAGACCGATTACCCGCGCGATGTAGCCGAGGCGGCCTTGGCTCATGTGCTCAAGGACAAGACCGAAGCCGCATACAGTGGCACCGCGTCGCAAAAAAGACGCGGCTTGATGGTAGACTGGCACAGTATTGTGAAAATAAAGCCCGTTGACCATATTGACATTACAGGCGAAAACGCATATTGTTCTTCACCTTGGCTTACCTCGCCTAAGTTAACGGCGACCCGAATCCCTCTCTAAAGATTCAGATTTTGAACGTGCCCCTTCGCACGTTGGATTTTCCGCACGCTCTTTTTGCGCCGGGTTGCAATGGGGATTCCGATGACAGCAAACGACAACCGACCGCGCCTGATCGCACCAAAAGACGCGGCGGCAGCCACGTCTCTTTCTCGTACACTATTGATTTTGATGGCCGAAGCCGGGGGGTTCCCGAAGCCCGTTTCGCTATCCGAACGACGTAGTGCATATATGCGTGCCGAGGTCGAAGAGTGGATTGATAAGCGTATCGCCGCGAGCGCGGCAGCATGAGCCACAATGCCGAAACTGTTGCGAAATGTTTATGCTTTGGAAGGCTACCGAGAAGGCGTTCCTGCAGCATCTTCTGATCCGCTTGATAGAGGATGTTCCGGACTTCAATAGGGAAAAGTTCGCAACCGGCTTGCACCTACTGCAAGAGGAGTGGCCCATCGACCGAACAGACAAAGATCGAGAAGCGCAGGACTTAGTCAGCATCCGCTTCCTTGGCGAATTGATTGAAATGACAGCAATGCGCATCACTCGAGAGTGAGCACACTGACGGGCCGCGCGTTTCTTCAAAAAACACCGCCGACCAACGGCGGCACTCCAAGACTGGACCGCTCCCCTTGAAAATCCTTGATGCCCGACCGGAGCCGCCAGGCTGCGGCAACGTCATTGCGCGCGTCGACGTAGCACTGGATGATGCCGTGAAAATCTATAATCTGAAGGTGTCCAAGCGACCCGATGGCGGCTTCGCCGTTTTCGCGCCGAACGCTCATGGTGGGCGCGTCGTCACGTTTTCTCGTTCTCTTGTTGCCGAAATTGCCAGCGCCGCTGTTGCCGCGCTCATGGAGCCGACGCCGAATGACCGCACCCACACTGAAGCAGAAACGTTCCTCGACCTTATCAACAATGGCGACGCAGAGAGGCTGGCCAGTTTTCACTACGGCAATATGGCCAGGACAGGCGGATCGATCATGGTTGCGCCGGAAGACGTGGCCTGGGACCACTACACGTTCAAGCGCGAACTGTTACAGCCGCGATCCGACAACGAACCTGCAGATATCAGTGAGGCCCTCCGCTGGTGCGTTGTGGTCGACAACATTCCAGAATGTGACGCCGACACGGCCGGGATTATTTACATCGAGAGAGAGACGCCCTTGATGAGAAAGTTCTTAGGGCGGCTATCAGCAATGTCGTCAAACCAGGTCATCTTGAAGCGGGACTTAGGAGGATTGTCGTTGTAAGTCTCGGCCGATTTGGAACACCGCATGAGCGCGCCAAGGCCAAGTAAAAATTTTAGCATGATCGTCCTCCTTTCAATGGAGAAACCAATGCGGCGGGCAGATAGTTCCACAGGTCCGGAACAATGCTCACTAGCGCTCGTTGCCTCTGATCGATGGGCGAGGAGCGCGGAGATATGGCCGTGAAGAAAAAGAGCGACGATAGCCGCGTTAAGAAGGGCGCAGAACTTGAGGTAGAGCACCTTACCGAAGTCACGGACCTATCGGCCAAACAGGCGCGCACATTATTGCGGAAGCACGGCGCTGACTGGCAGAAGCTCAAGGACGAAGCCGAAGATTTAAAGGATGACGACTGACTACCCGTCCCGCGCATTGCGGAAACGGACTACCCGGCCTGGCCGGTTTCTCGAATTGGGATGACCACCCATGACAAAGACCACCCGCAAGGACAGTCCAGGAATGGCCGGCGGGCCTTTTCAGCGCAATGAAGGGACTTTTCTTGCGCCGATTTCTCCTCCCGCAGATGGCGCTATCCACTGTGAATGGGCCACGGTTGTTCCCGACGCCGCATATGCACCGACCATTGCGCAGCCAGGTCAGACTTAGGTCCCCATGATCGAGCGAGGCTGAGGGGCGCACCTCAATTGGGGCCGCGGGTCAGTCGCTCGATCCGTCCAACACGGAAGCAAGCGAACCTCAAATGTAGTCTGTCTCACAACACTGCGCTGGCTACAGCCAAGTTCATTTCATCAGTCTCGTTGCAGAATTCGTTGTCAATAAGTCACTTGCGCCAGCAAGATAAATCGAGCCATTGCCGTTCATCTCGATCCGGTTGACCACAAAGATGCGAGGCTTACTGTCGGTCGACAATGCACCGCCCCCTGTAAGAAAAAGCTTTTGTGACGGCAGATAGACTATACCGCCTAGATCTGTATCGCCACCGCCAATGAGCGTCGAGGTTCTCTCCACGCCTTGGGGTTTTTGAGCTAGCGCGATCCCCACCCACGGGCCGCTGGTCGGCGCCGTCAGGCGTAGCTTGGCGCCGGCCTGCATTGTGGTGGTGGCCTGATCGTCGAGTAGAACGATGGTGGTACCGTCAGCTGCATCGAGAACCGCGCCGGAGGAGAGCGAAAGCCCTCCCGTCCTGATGACATACGTTCCCGCGGCAAGATTGACCACCGCTCCGACCGATAGAGTGAGCCCTCCACAAAAAGTGCCGGGAATGAGATTTGCGGTGGCGTTTTTGATCACCAGGTTATTGTAGGTGCAGACATTGTCTGTTGGCCAGACCAGTCGGGAGATAATGGGATCTGCCAGCTCTTTCTGATTAAAAAGCGGTTGAGGGTTGAAGCCGGCAGACGGCCCGGAGGGGCCGACGACTGACGTGACCAATGTCCTGATGGACGATGCGCCATTCGTGGCTAGTGCGGACCCCGATCTTGAATTCACCTGCGCAACGCATTTCTGGCCATTTATCGATGAAGACCCCGAATTCGACCATGCGTTCGAGGCGGACCGATCTAACACGAGAAGACAGACTGGGTATCGCGGATAGGCAATCGCGGTTGCGCTTCGGCTAATATCAAGTTTAACGACGCCAAGGATTGCCGAGAAGGCCAATTCCTGCGGTTGGTGCAATACAACCGTCACGATTGTGGGATTGGTTGATCCAACCGTCTGGTGGGCGTCACCACTATAGGGACTTCGCGTGGCCACAAAGGTGGGGCTGGCGAAAGTATCAACGTTCTCCTGACGCTGCTCCGACCTCATATCGCTGCTGTTCGCGCTTGCCACGGCCAACTGAAGGGCCGTGGAGTCGGCTCCCTCCTGCAACTGTTGGGCAGTTCGGCTCACGCGCGCAAAGTCTATCGCCACTCCGACGCCCAAAAGCACGACCGGCAAGACCAACGCAAACACCACGGCGAGGTTGCCGCGTTCTGAACGCCAAAATCGTTCGGTCACCCGCATGGAAGCCCCCTTCATTTAGCTGGGACTAACCTAGCGGCAGCATATTGAGGGTCCGTTTCGCCAGCGGGTAAAGTTGTCTCGATCGCAAATCAGCTTGCGGGGAGCAGCTGAATCAGCGTCTCAAATTCACCACGATGACGCCGCCAAGCGCCAGTGCGCCGCCGTCTGGCGCCGGTCTGGTGATCGCCGGCCCGCACGTATCATCGCGCGCGCGATGGCGAGCTGCGCCTCGACCTTGGCGTTTTCCTTCTGCGTCATGTTGTCGGCGGCGATCAGGCGACGGAGCGACCGCATCACCTCGCCGTGCCGCCAACCGGCTTCCATGGATGCAGGTCAATTCACGATTTGCTGAAACGCGCTGTTTCCGCCCGGGTGGAGCTAGCCTGTCAGTTTAGTGAAGTCGTGGCGCCGCGCGCGAACATGTGCCAGCAAATTCGTTTCGTTTACGACCCCTGATTGAAAGAGATTCAGCGTGGTCGAGGCCAGAATCTGACCGTCTATCGAAGTGCTGTACCATTTAGCGTCGGCGGTTATCTGGTCGACAACCCGCTGGCAAATCGCCCGATCTTTAGGTCTAAGAGCCTGAATCAAAAAGAGTGTTTTGATATCAACTTCTTGCGAGCCTGCGGGTGAGCAGGCGAATGTGAGCGACGTATATCCAGGCTTCTGCGGAAGCGAGGGATTTCTCCCAGTCCTTGGCCAGCCTGCGGCATCGCCCCAGCCATGCGAATGTGCGCTCCACGACCCAGCGGCGCGGCAGGACCTCAAAGCCTTTGGCTTTATCCGTCCGCTTGACGATCTCCAGGGTGAACGTGCCGATCTTTTGCATCGCGCCCTTAAGCTTCGGTCCGGCATATCCGCCGTCGGCGAAGACGTGTCGCAGCCACGGCCAGCGTTCGAGAATGGTCTTGAGGGCAGCCGGTGCGCCGTCCCGGTCCTGGATATCAGCGGCGTGGACGACGAGACCGACCATCAGGCCGATGGTGTCGACAACGATGTGACGCTTGCGCCCGTTGATCTTCTTTCCCGCGTCGAAGCCACGAATTCCGCCGCTTTCCGTGGTCTTGACCGATTGGCTGTCGATCACGCCCGCCGTCGGGCTCGCTTCCCGACCCTCAGCCTCGCGCGCCGCCATGACGAGGCTGTTGCTGATGGTCCGCAACAAGCCCGCCTCACGCCAGCGATAGAAGTACTTCTGCACCGTTGAAAAGGGTGGGAAGTCTTTCGGCAGCAATCGCCACGCGCCGCCCGACGAGGCGAGGTAAAGAAGTGCGTTCACGACCTCGCGCAGGTCTGTCTTGCGCGGCCGGCCGATGCGGCTCGCCGACGGCATCATTGGCGCAATCAGCACCCACTCTGCATCGGTCAGATCGCTTGCGTAGCGGGCGCAACGCCGCTCATAATGCGCACGGGTGATTTCAGTCCAGGCCATCGTGATCTCCATCGAATCTTGCAAATCCGACGGAATCACAACCTGCTGAAATCACTCAACTCTTTTTGGAACGGACACTAAGGAACTGACTTTTCGGCGCTCGTAGCATCTCGATGCCTTTAAAGGGGAGTCACTTGTCTCCCACGCGACACCCATGCGTGGGTCTCCCGAGAATGGATACTAAACGCATCCAGACAGAAAATTGCCATTCGTTTGAGTGGTACGATGCGGGGCGTTGGCATCGGTGACGTGGTTGCGATCACGGCCGCGGTACGGAGGGGGTCACCGACGACCGTATCAGTGATACAACGCACTTCCTTAGCGGGCGGCCCAGCAGCTTGGGTTAGGGGGCGGCCGCTGGGCCTGACCGGCGAGCCTTTAGGGAATGCTCGACTGGCTGGTTGGTATTTTAGATAACTCTAATATAATCGAACCATGCGAACGAAGTACGCGGCGGTAAGAAAGTGGCTGGCGTCCGATTCACTTACCGCGCGGTTTTGCCTTGGGTTCTGGCGAGCTTTCGGACGTGTTCGCAGCGAATTTTGCAGATCGCCGATCTGTTACCCACAGGGACTTTTTCCTCGCCACCAAATCGTCACGATCGCCCTCAGCGGTCGCTCGGCTATGCATCGCAGCTATGGCGTAGTCGGCTCTGTTGGTTCGATAGTCTTCTTTTTGGACAGTCATCGTTTGCTCCCAGTTTCATAGCCCCTCTTTTTGCCCTGGCGGGGAGATTAACTGCCGGTGCATTACGCGAGTCAATCGATTAAACGACCACTCCGCAGTCGCGAGGGCGGGAAGCAAGCCGACAATTTTAACGTTGGAACGGCTTACAGAGTGCCGGCAACACAGCCGCCCTTTCGTCGGGCTGCGTTGATCGCGTCCATGTTGCCCTTCAGCTCGGCTCTTGGCTTCACGTGCCTTGATGTCTGTGTTGTCCATCATGCTGCCAACCGGCAAGCCAAGCCAAAACACGCCGTCCACGTCATGGCGGGCGGTTCTGTGTTGTACGGCCATTATCGGCGCCAGGTCGGAACTCGTTCGGTAAAGTTCGGCTTCCAACTGGCTGCAGGACTTGCCGCGTATACGCTGGACGAAACCAGCGTGGGCTTGATGTCGGCTGGGCGAGTAGCGCAGCCCGACAAAACGCTGATGGCTACAAATGCACATAACTTGATTCATGCTTCCCCCAAAATGCCCGCGGCGAGCAGGCGCTGAGGGCAGGACGAAGTCTATGTGCCTTGACGGCATGCGGAATATATTCCTATTCTGCGGGATGCCGCACCCTCGCCGACACGAAGCCGTTTCCGAATATCACCTCGCCAAAATTGAACGACAGGCGTGGCTTCTGACGGTAGAACTCCGCGACGCGCAGTTGTCGCTCAAGCCATTTCATGAGCCTTGGGACGTGATCGACCGGCTGCACGGAGATATAAAGCGGGCGATCAATCTGCTGAACGGCAGGCCGGCCGACTACGAGCGGCCGCATGCGGCGCCGATGTCGGGTAGGTAGAACACCTACAGCGAGGCAAAGGACGGCACCCAAACGCAGCGCTAAGGCCGCACAATATCAGCGAGTTTCAGGCGCATCCTCTGGCCCTCCGCGAAGGCTAGGGCGAAGGATTCCAGCACGAATGCGTAGATGCGTTCTTCGTCTTCCTCGACTACGTGCACCGACCACTCGCCGTGGACTTCTACCACTTCAATTCGGGTTTCCAAAAGGCCGTCATAGCCCTCTGGATTATCACAGGCAGCGCGTTGGGGTCTGGGCACCGCTTTCCTCCATGTTGCGAACTATGACACAGCGGCCCGCGTCGTGGGGCTCGGCCACCGGGCCTAACCGGCGAGAAAATGGTGGACTGGCCGGCTGACGAATACATGCGCTCAAGTCAATTCGAAGCGAAACATGCGAACGAATGGGCGAGCTTTTGTGCTTGGATCTACATTAGCCGCATAGCAAATTGGCTGGACGGGCGATAAACGACAAGCCTGCGACGACGTACATCGTTAGCGTTTTCGAGAAGCCGTACTGGCGCACTGTGCTGACCACGAAGGACAAGGCCAAAGCAGAGGCTATGCTAAAAGAGATCGGCGAGGGCGCCCGGATCGAGGAAATCACTCCGAAGAAGAAACGGTAATGACCGGCGGATGTTGAGGAGCCTAACCTGCTCGCCGCCGACACGACGCTGCTATCGGCCGACCCGTTGAACGGACTGCTTGAACTAGAGACCGACAGCGGTGCGATTGGAACTGGCTGAATAGAATCCTGGCCGAGGGACTTCTTTCTGCCGTCGTCGAATTTCTCCAGGCCGGCGACGGAGATGACGCGCCGACATTTGCGGTCGAGCGTTCGCATAGAGGCGCGCAGCAAATCACCATCGCACCGCTGGCACAAGCGCCCGCCAGGACGCGCGGGGGCGCTTCCCGTTGTCAGACAGCGGCGAGCCGAAACGCGCGCTGGTGAGGCTCCCCGACGGAGGCCTTCAGCAAATTGACTGTATCAGCTCATCGGCGTGCCGCTCTCGCATGATAGCCGATCGCAGTGAGGCCGATCCCCCCGTTCCCTTCGAGCTCGAACCCACCAACGCTCAGGGATGCGGATCTGGTTTGGGGATCGACAGGAGTTAGAATCGGAACCAGCCGAACGTGCCCCTTCATGTCCACTTCACAGCACTGCAATCGTCCGCCTATGCTGGGTACAGTCGCGTCATCTATCAGGCTGACGATTGCATCCCAAGCATGCTGTCCTTTTGCTGTTCTACGCGCTAGCTCTTTGGGCTGCCCGAGGGACGTGATGTGGTCCTTCAACTCAACTTTCTCCACCGCGATATCAGCAGGATCTTCCTGTACAATGAGGCCATACACCGCAAAGGTACGCAGCTTAGGGCAACGTCCGAAGAGGACGACTTCGCCGCGGCCATAGATGCCTTGATTGTTATGAGAGCTCCGGATTTAATTGGAAATTTTGGTCACAACAACTCTGAGGAAACCAGCAATCTCTTCAAGAGATGGTGGGCCCTTTGGGTTGGTGCTCGCCAATGTTTGACAGGCCGATGAGAGAGCCGCATATGCGGAAAATGCGAGCAACGTGGAACCGGCATAGGTAAAACCAAAACGTAGCTGACTCGCGACTACCGGCTGCATATTGTTCCCCCATCGCGTCACCACAACAGGAAGAATCATTATCTTGGAAACATTGTCCGAAAAGATTTGACGCTCATCGCCGGTTATTCGCGAGTCGGCCAAGCAGATGAGTCGATTGCCGTCAAGGTAAAGGCAGACCACCGTCATAATTCTTAAAATCCTCTATGTTGCAATTCCATACTCATCGCCTTCCGGCATTAATTGCCAGCATCCCGCCATAGCCAGGATGGATGGAAGGGACCGGACAGTCGAATGGTGGCAACGTGTCCAGATCTCTGCACAAACTTTCCGCGCGTAGCGTGGCGGCAATCGACAAACCAGGCCGGCACGGCGACGGCGGCGGGCTCTATCTGAATGTGTCAGGTGATGGGCGACGCCGCTGGATTTTCCTTTATCGGCGCGAGGGGAAGCTCAAAGAGATGGGGCTTGGGAGCGCTCGCGATGTCACATTGGCGCGGGCGCGGGAGGCGGCAAACGAGGCGAGGGCGGTCTTAAGTGCTGGCGGCGATCCACTTCGTCTGAAACGCACCAAGGAGCTTCAGGCCGCAAACCCTTCCCCCGGCGCTACACCTCTTTTTGGGGAATTCGCCGATAGCCTGATCGACCAGATTAAGGGCGGGTTTCGCAATGCGAAGCACGTCGCGCAATGGAAAATGACCTTGGGTGACACTTATTGCCGAGCAATACGGAAGATGCCCGTCGATCAAATCGCCACGCCGATGTCCTCGGCGTCCTTCAACCTATCTGGTTGTCAAAAGGCGAAACCGCCGGCCGAATCCGCGGCCGGATCGAACGTGTTCTTGATCGGCCAAGGCCAGCGGACACAGGGAAGGCGAAAACCCTGCCCGCCTTCGCGGTCATTTGGCCCTGTTGCTGCCGGCAAGGCCAAAACTACAGCGCGGTCACCACGCCGCGATGCCTTACTCGGCGGTGCCCGCTTTTTTCCAATCCGTTGGAAGCCTCGACAGCATATCGGCCGATGCGCTCTCGTTTCTGATCTTGACCGTGGCGCGAACTGGCGAGGTCAGGGGCGCCACTTGGCGAGAGGTCGACGCGGTCGCTAAGATTTGGACGATTCCTGCGGAACGAATGAAGGCGGGCAGGGAGCACCGCGTACCGCTTTCAGAGGCCGCAATGGAAGTGCTGCGGAGGATGGCAGAGATCGCGCCTGAAGGGGCTGCTAGAGCGGCGGCGTTTGTATTTCCGGGCGCTATGTCAGATCGGCCATTGTCAGTGATGGCGCTCGCAATGTGCTTGCGCGGATTGGACCCGTCCGCAACGGTGCACGGCTTCCGATCTTCGTTTCGTGACTGGGCTGGAAATGAAACATATTTCGCGCGCGAGATCATGGAACAGGCGCTTGCGCATCGTGTCGGTGATTCTACCGAATTGGCTTACCGGCGTTCGGATGCGCTGGACAAGCGGCGTAAACTGATGGACGCCCGGGCCACCTATGTTTCGGCCGAGAAGTCAGGAAACGTCGTGCCTTTCTCCACAAATGCAACTGCTTAGAGGGAGTCGCACCTGCAGACCCGAGCTTGTCGATGACGCCCGCCTTTTCGCAGCATCGCGGAGTTCACCATCCAAAAATATGTATATTTTGTCAGTCCGGTACAAAATCTATTGAGGATTACGGACATGGAATTGACCAAGAATTTCTACACGATCAAAGACCTAATGCACCTCACCGGCGTGAGCCGGGCAACCATCTACAACATGCGCGCTCGCGGTGCGCTACAGTTCCGCAAGTTTGGCGGCAGGCCCGTTGTACTTAGAGACGATTTTGATCGGTACATGGACGCCCTTCCTTTGGTTCCCGCCGAACCGGGTCCCTTGCCGTCCCACCTTCGCAAATCTGCCTAAAACGCGAAAAGCCCTGCCATGGCCGGCAGGGCTTCGCATTCTCATAATCAGGCAGATAACCGATGACAGTTCATACTCAAATTGCGCCCGGCGAGCAAGTCGCTGGCGACGTCCAAAGCGTTTGCAAAACGCAAACACCCGACATCAATCCGCCCGGTGGACTACACCGGCTCATCGCCTCTGGCGTGGGTCTGTCCGAAGACCAAGTTGAAGCGATTCGGTGCTCCCAGGCCGCCAACATCGAGCCGAGTATTCCGACTACCTACGCTTGGCCCACGGCCGTCGAAGTTCTCCGAGGCGGCGGCCTTCACATCACCGGGATCACAAAATGCAGCCTATGTAGGCGACTGCATTTTACTGGGCTGAGTGCCGATCCCTTGAGAGTCCCGGAATGCAGCGACGGTTTTCCGCCATTTCACGGTGGACGCCGCAAACCGGCCCTAGGCCGCGTCGTGCCTATTCTAGACGTTCTGCCCGACGACATCGTTTTCGAAATGAAGGCCCCTACGGCCGATCTGGCGACGTTTTGCAAGATCGCGCTTGAAACGGCGGAGCGTGAGCCGGTCAACTACGCCAATCTGGCGGCCGATGTTTCCGAATTTCGGAGCTTGGCGGCCTATCGTCGTACAACGCGCTGGCGCCGCTCTAACAGCGACGCGGCTTTTACTGCGCTTGTGCGTTCGAAGGTTCTGGAAGAGCGCATTTGTATTATCACGGAGGGCTCGGACCTGCCCGAGCCGCAGCGGACGTGCGCCGCGCGGCGACAGGCGCTCGCACAGTACATCCGGGGCCATGGTCCGGGAAAGATGCGCCTCCGTTTCGCCCGCGCGCTGTACGCCGCGCTTAAGGCGGCGGGACGTGGTGAGTTGTGATGGACGGCCATCGCCCGGCCCCCGACGACTACTCGTCGGACAAGCCTCCATTGAAGGAGGAGCCCGCTTCTCGCCGCGCCGCCAGCGGTGCGGCCCAACTCAAGACGATCAACGCGAGCAACCTAGCCGCCACTGACCCGCCAGCACGGAAATTTCTTGTTCCCGAACTTATCCCGGCAGCCACCGTCACCTTGTTCTCTGGCGATGGCGGCACCGGAAAGAGCTTGCTGGCGCTCCAATTGGGAGTGTCGACGGCCACAGGCACCGACTGGATCGGCAATATGCTGGAAGAGGGCCATGCGCTTTATCTATCGGCGGAAGACGACATTGATGAAATCCACCGACGCCTCGTTGCAATATGCGCGGGGCGGGATTTCTCTGTTGCTGATTTGCGGAAGCTGACCATCGCACCGTTAGCCGGCCTAGACGCCGTTCTTGCCAGTCCGATGACAAAGGGTAATGCCATCCGCGCCACCGCGCTGTTTGACGCCCTGGCGGCCAAAGCCTGTGCATTGATGTCGGCCTTGATTGTGCTCGACACGTCGGCTGATCTCTATGCCGGCAATGAAAACGACCGCGCCCAGGTCCGCCAGTTTGTAGGCATGTTGCGTGGTCTCGCGATGACTACCAGAGCGGCGGTTGTCCTGCTTTCACACCCTTCGGTGGCGGGGATGACGGCCGGAAGCGGCACGTCCGGCTCGACGGCCTGGAACAACAGCGTTCGATCCCGGCTCTATCTTGAGCGAGTGAAAGCCGATGACGGGATGGAGCCGGACGTGGATTTGCGTCGGCTGCGTTCAATGAAAGCGAACTATGGACCAATAGGCGGCGACATCCTACTTCGCTGGAAATCGGGGCGCTTCGTCCCCGAACACGGCGCAGGCGGAATCGACCGAATATCAGCGGAGGCACGAGCCGAGGCGGTGTTCTTGAAGATCCTGTCGACCTACGCGAGCCAAGATCGCAATGTTTCGGCATCGCCAGGCCCAACTAATGCGCCCTCCATATTTGCGTCGGATGCCGACGCCGCCGGCTTCTCAAAGGCTGCTCTAAAAAAGGCAATGGATCGGCTGCTCAAGAAAGGGGAGATCGACAACGTTGTGTTCGGTTCTCCCTCGCATCAACGATCACGCTTGGCCCTCAAATTAGAGCCTTTCCGCGAGGTGTTTTCATGACCTTCCATCGGGGTTCCAACGCGCTTCCCTCAACGCGGCTGGCGCAAGCACCGGCTCCATCGCCCTCTACACCGCTGGCGCTGCCGGCTTCAGGGACCTTTATGCCTCTGGCGTTATCCCGGCAGCTACTGTCGCTGTCGAGCTTCGGGCCTTTAGCACGGTAGGGTCCGTCGAGCTGCTGGCGGTCGCGGCGGCCAAGGGCGACGTGCGACCGCAGTACCTTGCCGCGCCTGTGCCTGGAACAACGTCGGTCCTCGCCGGCACCCAGAAGCTCAACACCGATCCATTCTTCCGAATGGCCTATCTGGGCTATACGTCAGACCTCGCCGGCAACGCGCTGGCTGGTGTTCCGGCTGCCGGCACAACCTCCTTCGTCGCCGCCCCGGCCCTGTCGCCATTTGCCACGCCGGCCTTGTCTCTGTCGGTCGGGGCGACGCTTTTGGACCTCAAAGTGTCCGCTGCCGACCTCGGCCTGCGGGTTGGTGAACCCGTTGAAATCATCGTTGATCTGATCGCCGCACAAAGCCTTCAGATCATCGGCAGCATCGCGGTGTCATCCGGGGTGGCGCACAACGAGAGCAACACGGTCAACCCGGCAGTGGCGGGCGGGCTGGCTACATGAGCGTTGGGCTGACCGTCACGCCGACCCAGAACGATGTCACGTTTGGCACGAGCCTGCTGGTTCGGCTCAACATCGCTGCCGGCGTCGGTGCGAATGGCCTGTTCGTGCTCGGCTGGGCTGTCCAGAAGGCCAAGTCACGCCTGACCTACATCGGCGGGGCTCTCCAATCTGCGGCCATGGTGGCGGAGGATGCGCACCCGAAGCTTAACATCGACCCGTTCTTCCGCATTGCGGCCAGCGGCGTCACCAACGACTATGCTGGCAACCCCCTGATCGGAGCATCGGCTGGCGGGTTTCCTCCTGTTCTGGTCAACGCGCCGGCCGGCTCGCCCTTCGGCACCAAGGCCATCAAGCTGCCGGCCGGCCACGCTGCACGACATCAAGACGCCCGTAGCCGAAGCAGGGTTGACGGTGGGAGAAACTGTCTGGTGTATCTTCGCCTTCATGGCGGGGAGTGCCCAGTCCATCCAGTTCATCCACTACATTCCGGTGTCGTCCGGGGTGACCCAGACCGCTCAGATAACCAAAACGGTCAATGGCCTGACGTATATTTCGCTGCCCATCGTGGTCACCCAGAACGACGTTACCTACGGCCTTAATCACCAGCTCCGCATCCTTCCGACAGGGGCCTTGGCCGCGGATGCCTACCTTCTCGGCTGGGCCATCCAGAAGGCACCGGGCCGGCTGATCGATAACCATGGCCGGTTGACAAACTGGCCAAGGACGTTGCCTCCGTGCCGGCCTCGCAGTTCGCCGGCAAGATCGGTGCGCACTTCGGCGATAGCATCATCGAAAGTGTCATCTGGCCGGGCATCACGCCGACCGCCAAGATTGCCCAGCGCACCGGCATGACGATCACCAACTGCGGCGGCGGCGGTACCCGCATGGCCAACCATGCTGCGAACTATGACAAGTTCTCGTTTTACCGGCTGGCCGATGCCATTGCCTCCGGTGATTTTTCCCAACAGATAGCCGCAGCAACGGTCATCGGAGGCACCTTTCCAGCGATTGCAGCGCGCATGGCATCGGTGGATTACAGCCTGCTGGATTACCTGATCCCCTCGTTCGGCACCAACGACTTCACCGGCGCCGGCCCGACGTGCCCCATCGGCACCAATGCGGACATAACGGGGGCGACCTTCAAGGGAGCCATCAACTACGGCATCCAGACGATCATGACCGCCCGGCCGAACCTGAAGCTCATCTTCACGACGCCGATATGGCGGACGCTGGACGGCACTGCGGGAGGAGCCGGAAGCCAGCTGATCGACTACGCCAACGCCATGCTTGAGGTCTGCGCCCTAAACAGGTGCCAGTGGTCGATCTGTACCGCCGCTGCATCATCAACCAGTTCAACTACGTTCATTGGATGGGTCCTGGAGACGGAACTCACCCCAACAATCTTGGACAGGACCTGATCGGCGGCATGATGGCGGCGGGGCTGTTCGACAACTTCTAAGTTGCGCCTAGACAATCTCGGCGCGGACGAAATGCCATGACGCCGTGTTAATGATCGTGTCCGGGGTGTAGGGATTGGTGAGTTTCACTAGCGTCCCATCAACTTCCGCGACCGTCCAGACGCCAGTTTCGTCGCTCCAGTCGCCCGGAACCGCTACAATCATGGTGATGCGGTAATCTCTTCCGATTTCGAACATTCGGCCCTCCCCAGTTTTTGGTTCGGGGCAGAATGCGCGCGTGCTTGGGCCGGCGCAAGCGTCACCGACCTCGCAGGCGCGGATGGCGTCGACCAGCGCGACAACCGCGCCACGGGCCAGGTGGATGCCATCCTCGACGTGATCTCGAGCAACCTTTTCACGGCGATGGCAAATCTACCCTAGTGGAAGTCAATCTTTTTCGACGGCTGCGCGGTGTGGCTTTTGAGACTGATGAGCGCAGGCGTGTCGATCTTCGACGCTATCCGCCGGGCCAGTTCCCGCAATTCGAAAAAGCCGTCAATACTCATCAGGCTCAACGGTGTGCCTGACGAAGTATCCCACCGCAAAGGTACTTTGTCTTGCCTGTACGAAGATCCGTTCATCTCGCAAATGGCGTCGTAAATCGCCTGTGCGATCGACATTTCGGCACGGATACGCTCTGCGTCTTTTTGGCTGTTCATAAGAATTTTTCCCCAAACCACAGTCCCCCTTAGCCGCTTTCATTAGGTGTCGCTAGATCACGCGGATGTGACACGTCGGATAAAATCGATTGATATGGCCGAGGGAGCGCACGCGGTTTTCTTTGGTCTTCGCCGTGTTGAGCGCCATGCAAGACTCGTTCCGCGTCCATCTTGATCGCAGCGTTGAATGGGCACTATTCGCAATGTATATTGCGCCCATGAGCACTGCAGCTGACAACAATTTTTTGCTGCCGCCCCCGGCTCCAGCGTATCTGCCGGCGCGCGTCATCGGCGACCCGAAGAAGGCGGCGTAGTGGTCAGCCCGCTTCCGGATCCCGAGGTCGCGGACGAAGCGCCAAGCGAGCCCTACCTCACCCCATACGACAATAAACGCGTCGCCATGTATATGTGGCTGCTGGACGCCGCCTATGACGACGAGGATTGGCGCGTGGTTGCCAGGACTGTGCTGCATATCGATCCCGAGAAGGAACCGAAGCGGGCGCACCGAGCCTGGGAAACTCATCTCGCCCGCGCCCGGTGGATTCTCAAGGAAGGGACAAGTTCCTGTTCCCGAGCCCCACGACTCACTGACGAGTCTGTCCGTTAGGGCCGAAATTGGGGCCGCAAGAAGATACCGACAAAAGGTTCAATGAAATCAACGGCACCTGGCGGAGGGAGTGACCGTCCGGCTGTTTTTTCGCGCCGACGTCATGCCTTTTCTTCGCACCGGTTAAAGGTTTTGGTTCCCTGGACCAGGAAACATCGATTGGGTTTCGCGGTCACCCAGGTGAACCCACCGCATCCACCATGCGCATCAAGCGCACTGGTCAGTCGACGCGACAATACACGAGACCCGCCGCGCAGTGCCTGCAGTTCTTGAAGGCAAGTGCCTTGCCGCGGTTGGGAACCGGTCCCTTCTTCATAGCACGAACCCTGCTGCCACGAATTGACCCCAACTTAATTAAACGCGCTCTCATGGCGTGAAAGTGACTGTCAGCATTGGAGGCGCGGAAATCTCTCCAATGCAGATGCTCAGGACGTCCTTCGCACTGCCGGACGGTGCCTTTTTGAAGCGAAACAACATGGACGAAATCGTGTTTCGTTCGTCTATGAAGCCGCCATGTTGCGGGTCGTGACGCCCTAACCTACCCCTGGCCCAGCCCTGACGCTGGCAGAGTATCGCGAGAATGGGGCCTGCCTTCCAACCGATTGCGGATGCACCAACAACCCGGCCACGTTCGACGTTTCACAGCCTGGGGCCCATTTTTCAGGTAACCGGCAATTCGTTGGGGTCCGTTCTCCTAAGTGACGCAAAAAGGCCCGCCCCATTGTCTGGAGCAGGCCCTTTGACTTGCGCGGTACTCAGAACCTTGCCGCTTCGCGAAAGATAATAGCGAATGGTAAACATCGACTGAACGTCCGTGCCGCTTCGGTGGCCTTGGGTTGGGTGCGGCCTGTCCTTGTTGCTTGGCGAGATCGGGGCGGCTGATGCCGGCTCAGTGCGACGCGGATTTCGTGCAAACCCCAACAATGCTGCCCCCGCATCGATCACCGCAAGCAGATTGGCCAGCTAAATGTCATCCACTGCAGGGCAAATTCGTTGCTCGCCGGCCGACAAATGCTGGGAGGCACTGCATGCGCGCGCTCGGGGACCTGCGGTGAAAGATTGGCGCCCGGCCGCGATTGATCAAAGTTGGGCCTGCGGACCGAGTGTCACCGCTTGCGATCGTAACATTGATGCGATCCGAATTTACTCTTTGGCTCGCGCCCAAGCTGGACGCTCAAGGATGCCGCGTCTTCGCCGATATCCTGACGCTTCAGCCCGGCGACCGGTGGCGCAGGGAACCTCACGAACGCGAGCCGGATCGCGAGCCAGATCGAAGATGAGCTTTCCACCCCTGCATGGTACCGGAGTAGGAAGATGGGGATCGTCCACTGATGGCCGCCGATGAACTGTAAGCGCTATTTTCGCTGCACCTTGACGCGGGCGCTTTCGACGGATGGCCTTCGAATCGGGAACGGTATCTGGTCTGATCAGGCTGCTGTTGCTTTGGCGAAGTTGAAGGGCAGCAGATCGTAGATATCAGCGTCCTCGTTGCGTTGGGGCAATTCGGTGAGGACGTGGCGCAGCCACGCTAACGGCTCGACGCCACAGGCGCGGCAGGTCAACATCAGGCTGTAGATGACGGCGCTGGCCCTGGCTCCGTCGACGGTATCGCTGAACAGCCAACTTTTCCGGCCAGTGGCAAAGATTCTGATGTCACGCTCGAGAAGATTGTTGTCGATCGGCATGCTGCCGTCCTCGGTGTAACGAGTTAGATATCCCCATTGGTTCAGGGTGTAGGAGACGGCGTCGCCGAGCTTGCTGTCCGGCAAGACTTTTGGGGCGATGTCGTCGAGCCATGCCTTGAGAGCATGGAGGATCGGGACACTATGTTGCTGGCGGAAGTGGCGAATGCAGTGATCTCGCGTTTCGCCGTCATCGGGGATTTCGTTCCGCGCCTGCCTTTCAACCCGATAGAGCTGTTCGAAGAACCGGAGTGCCTGTTCCGGCGGGCCGCCGCCTTTCTTCCTCGCCTTTAGGGCATCGACGAAGCGCCGCCTGGAATGGGCCATGCAGCCAAGATGCGTTGCTCCTTCCAGCGTGCGCCAGGCGGAATAACCGTCACTCATCACGATGCCGCGGTAATCGCCCAAGAAGGTCTGCGGGTGTATCTGGCCGCGACCCGGCTGATAATCGAGCAGCACGATCGGCTCGTCACTGTCGTGGCCGCTCCGGTATGCCCACATGTACGAGGTGCTGGTGGCCTCTCTGTCCATTTCCTTCAGCACCTGGACCGTCGTCTCGTCGCCATGGATGAGGGGCTGCGATCTGAGCCGCAGCTTCAGCACGTCATAGATGCGGGCGAGATGCTTTTCGCTCGAGCCGATCACCCAGTGACCCAGAGCGCCACGGCTGACAGGAACGCCCGCGCGCTCGAAGGCCTGCGCCAGGCGGTAGAGCGGTGTGCCGTCGACGTATTTGTGAACGAGCGCGAAGGCCAGCGTCGAGGCCGTGGCGATGCTGCCCGGCAAGGGTTGCGCGGGCATCGGCGCGGTCACGACCGGCGTGTTGATGCCGGTACGGTCGCAATGACGGCAAGCATATTTGAACCGCACATTCTGCAGGACCTTCGCCTTCACCTCGATATGAAGTTGCTCGGTAACGGCCTCGCCCATGCGATGCATCTGGTGACGGCAGCAAGGACAAGCCTTCTGATCGTCGGGAAGGTCATACTCGACGCGCTCGCGCGGCAGGTTTTCCGGCAAGGCCTTGCGGCCGCGCTTCTTTCCCGTCGCCCCTTCGCTCGCCGGCAAGCCCGTGTCCGGCAGGACAACGACGCCGCCATCTTCGTTGTCGGCGGCGTCCTCATCCGCGGCCTGTTCGGCTTCATTGAAGAGGCGGTCAATGTGCTTTTCACTGCGCGGCGCAAAACGATGCAGTCGTGCAAGCGCCAGCTCTTCCTCGAGTTTGACGACGCGTTCGGTGAGTTGACGGTTCTGCGCCTGCAGCGCAGCAATACGCGCCATCAACGCTTCAACAGTCGGTTCGCCGGGTCGATTCATCAGATTCTTGAATCGAAAGCATGCCGCCGCGTCAACCGCTCAATTCGAGAGCCCTCAACCCGCAACCTGATATTGCCGCACCGGATGGCGGACCATCGCATCGATGTCGATGCCGTCGAGGATCCAGTGCAATTGCTCGGTCGTAAGCGTGACCACCGCTGCCTCCCCGCGCGGCCACCGGAACTTGTCCTCGGTCAGCCGCTTCAGGACCAGCACAAAGCCCGACCGATCGAAGAACAGGAGCTTCATCCGGTCGCGACGGCGATTGCAGAACGCAAAAACCGCCGGAGCAAACGGATCGAGCGCCATCGTCTCTTGGACCAGAACCGCAAGGCTGTTGATGCCGGCCCGGAAGTCGATCGGCTCGCGGTGCAGGTAGACTTTCAGGTCAGCGCCCAGTCTGAACATGACCCAGTGCTCCGATGGTCGCCGTCAACGCATCCACATCACCGCATTCCAGCGTCAACTTCACGCCGTTCGGCAGCGACGCGCTCACCTTGGCTGGAGAGGAAAAAGGCGCCGTCCTTTTCGGTGCCGACCTACGTGCCCCATCGCAAGTCCCCGGCAAATCCACCGCAGCCATGCTGCTCTGTCGCAGCAAGGCCCGATCGGAAGTGCTTTCAATCTGAACCGGGATGAACGCCGATGGTGGGGGCTGTGGGACGGACTGGGTCTCCGCCCGCTTCTTTATCCACTTCCGAAGAAGGTTCGCATTGACCCCATGTTCGAGCGCAAGCCTCGATACCGACACGCCAGGCTCAAGACAGGCCGAGACAAGACGGTCCTTCGATGCCGGGTCGTATCGGCGTCGCCCATCCCGACCGACAAGCCTCACCCGCAGTTTCTGCTCATCTTCTTCCATCACAAGGTGTCCACCTATTTTGGTGGACACCTCATGCATCAGAGCACTCAACAGCAAAAGGTGCGGGGAAATTCGCGCTTACGATGAACTGGTAGGCTTGGGTCATCTCACCTTCGACCAAACCGGTGCCGTGACACCCGTTCCGAGAACAGGCGAGCCGCGCGCCGGTCCATATGCCGCGAAGGACAGACGAGCCAACATCCCGAAACTTGCTTACGTCGAACTCGCGGGAGACCGGCACCAGGGGGCCTGACACCAAGTCCTCGAATGCCCTCGATGTGTGTTCAAGATCCTAGGAAGTTCTCTCCTTACCACTGGAAGACAGCTCGTCCAGCCGCATCTGAACAGGAGGCCGGTGCTCAATCAGTGCCGCGCAGGATGTGCCCGATTGACAGGCATCAGGGAAGCCCAGGTCCTTAGTCCACAACGCTGTGACGAGCGCGACAACCGCGGCGGGGTTAGCCAGCTCACAGTTCAAGTCGATGGCTCAACTGTTGTGTGGGGAGAGCTCTTACTTCTCATTCGCTCCAAATGCGGACGCGGCGCACGAGCTCGGAAGTTGAGATCCCGTAGCGATCGTGAAGCGTCGGCAGCGCGCCAGCGTCGAGGAACTCGTCGGGCAGGGCGATCTGGCGAAAGACTGGGGTCACTCTCTCGCGCATCAGCAGCGCGGCAACGCCTTCGCCAAGGCCACCAATGATGGTGTGGTTCTCCGCCGCCACCACCAGCCGTCCCGAACGGCGCGCGGCAGCGAGTATCGCCTCCGTATCCAGAGGTTTGATCGTCGGAACGTGCAGAACGGCGCAGCCGATCCTGTCGGCTTCAAGCGCCTTCGCCGCCTCCAGCGCGCGCATGGTCATCAGGCCGCTTGAAATGAACAGCACATCCTCACCCTCGCGCAACAGGCGTGCCTTGCCGATTTGGAATGTGTAATCGTACTCGTCGAGCACGACAGGGACCTTGCCGCGCAAAAGCCGCATGTAGACCGGCCCGTTGTAGTCCGCGATCGCCTCCGTGGCCTGTTCGATGTCGACCGCGTCGCAAGGGTCGATGATCGTCAGGTTCGGCATCCCGCGGAAGATCGCGATGTCCTCCGTCGCCTGGTGGCTGGGGCCGTAGCCGGTCGTCAGCCCCGGTAAGGCGCAGACGATCTTCACATTGAGTTTCTCCTCGGCGATCGCCATGCAGATGAAATCGTAGGCCCGCCTCGATGCGAAGACGGCATAGGTCGTCGCGAAGGGCGTGAAGCCCTCCCGCGCCAGGCCGGCGGCGGCGCTCATCAGCACCTGCTCCGCCATGCCCATCTGATAGAAGCGGTCCGGATGCTCCTGTGCGAAGACATGGAGATCGGTGTATTTCGCGAGGTCTGCCGTCATTCCGACGATCCCGGGCCGCTGGTGCGCCAGTCTGGCCAGGGTGTGCCCGAACGGCGCATTGCGTGTCGGCACGCCATCGGGCGCGATCGAGGCGATCATCGCCGATGTGGTCTTGCGCTCACCGGCATTGGCGGCGTGGCGCGGCGCGAACTTTGACAACCTCAACGCGGACGTCCCTTTTCCAAAGCTTCGAGCGCCAGCGCCCATTCGTGCGGTTCGACGCGGATGAAATGCGTGATGTCGCGGGTTTCCAGGAACGGCACGCCCTTGGCCATGCGCGTATCGCAAACGATCACACGCGGACGAGGCTCCCTCAGGCCGCGCGCCATGTCGAAGGCCTCGCGAACCGCCTTGATGTCGTTGCCGTCGACGCGCTGCGCGTGCCAGCCGAACGCCTCGAACTTGTCGGTCACCGGCTCGGAGGAGAGCATGGCCGTCGACGGACCGTCCGCCTGCTGGTTGTTGAAGTCGACGATGGCGATGAGATTGTCGAGCTTGTGGTGGGCGGCCGACATCGCGGCTTCCCAGGTCGAGCCCTCACCGAGCTCGCCGTCGGACAAAAGATTGTAGACGAAACTGTCGCTCCGCTTGCGCGTCAGCCCCATGCACATGCCAACGGCAATGCCAAGGCCGTGACCGAGCGAGCCGCCGGTGATCTCCATGCCGGGCGTGTATGCCGCCATGCCGGACATCGGCATGCGGCTATCGTCGCTGCCATAGGTCTCGAGCTCTTCCTCCGGCAGCACGCCCGCTTCGATCAGCGCCGCGTAGAGCGCGATGGCGTAGTGTCCGATCGACAGCAGGAAGCGGTCGCGTCCCTCCCACAGCGTGTCGTCCGGCCGGTAGCGAAGCGCATGGAAATAGGCGACGGCAAGCACGTCGGCGACACCCAGCGCCTGTCCGACATAACCTTGGCCCTGGACTTGACTCATCCGGACGGCATGTCGGCGGATACGATAAGCTCGTTCGGCCAGGCTGACATTGCTGCCAGCGCGGGGCATCTCAAGATCCGTTGTCCACTCAGCCATGGATCAGCATCCCACCATTGACGTCGATCACGGCGCCGGTGATGTAGCTGGCCAGATCGGACGCCAGGAAGAGATAGGCGCCGGCGACGTCGCGCGCGTCGCCCAGCCGGCTGAGCGGGATTCCCTTGATGATGTCGGCGCGCATGGCGTCGGTCAGTTTGCCGCCGGTGATGTCGGTCTGGATCAGGCCCGGTGTCACACAGTTGACGCGGATGCCTTCGGGACCGAATTCGCGCGCCATGGCCTTGGCAAGCCCCAGAACACCCGCCTTGGCAGCCGAATAGTGCGGGCCACCGAAGATGCCGCCGCCGCGCTGGGCCGAAACTGACGACATGCAGATGATCGAGCCGCCGCCATTTTCGCGCATGTTCGGGATGAATGCCTGGCTGAGATGGAGCACGCCGCGTAGGTTGACATCGAGGATGCGGTCCCAGTCAGCCGCGCTGATCTCCAGCGTCTTGACCGGCTGCGTGACGCCCGCATTGTTGCAGAGCACATCGATCCTGCCCAAGGTTTCTGTCACTTGCGCCGCCGCCCTCTTGCAGGCGTCGAGGTCCGCGACGTTGCACGCAAGGCCGATATGGTCGGGTCCAAGCGACGCAGCGGCGTCACGCGCTTGCCCGTCATCGAGGTCGAGTATTGCAACGCGAGCCCCGTGCTGTACCATCAGCGCTGCCGTGGAGCGGCCAATTCCCCGGGGGCTCGCCGCCCCCGAAATCACCACGGCCTTGCCCTTCAGCAACAAGTCGAACTCTCCTGCTATTTCTGTTTGCCGGTGATCTAAAGTCGGTAGAACCGGGCGGCGTTGTCATGGAACAGCGCGAGCCGCTCCTCGTGCGGGTGGGCGATCGTAATTTCCTTGAAGGCGTTCAAAATGGCGTCGAAGCTCGAGAACAGCTTGTCGACGGGGAAGTTCGTCGCGAACATCGAGCGGCCGACGCCGAAGGCTGCGATCGCCTCCTCGACATAAGGACGGATCGAGAACGTGGTCCAAGTCCAGTCGCCCATGCCGAGGCCCGAGATCCAGGCGACGTTCGGCGCTTGCGCTAACTGGTGCATGCCTTTTTTCCAGGCGCCAAAATGCTCGGCGCCGTCGACCTGCATGCCGGTGTGATTGAGAATGATCTGCACGTCCGGAAAGTCGCGCGCCAGTTCGAGGAACTCGCTCATCTGCGGATAGTAGAGCTGCGGGTCGAAGCTCAGCCCGCGCTTCGCCAGCTCCCGGAAGCCGCGCCGCCATTCGGGCGTACGACTGGCCTCCGGCCGCGCCAGATAGGTCTTGGCGGGGTCGGGATGATAATTCATCGACTGCCGGATGCCGCGGAAGTTCGGATATTCCATGTGGCGGTCGAGGAGGTCGCCGACATCGGGTATGGACAGGTCGGCATAGCCGACGATGCCGTGGGGGAAGCCCCGCTTGTTGGCGATCTCCTGCAGCCAGCGCGTCTCCCCAACCGGATCGCCGGGATCGAACCCTACGTCCAAGTGCACCGATTTCACCAGGGTCTGGTTCCTGGCGTCTTCCAGATAGTCGTCGAGAAGGTAGCTTTTGCGGATCGCCTCGTAGTCACCGAAAGCTGACGGCTTAACCCCGTCGGTCAGCCACGGATAGTAGTTGGTCTCCAGATCCCACAGATGATGGTGCGGATCGATGAACGGCAGCTCGGCCACGGTCGGGATTCCTCGCTCGGGGTCCATTGGGTGGCGGTCAGTTGCTCGGCGGAAAGACGCGGGCGATGACCCTCTTGGCCTCAGGACTCTCGACCTTGTCGGCGGTCACAAGAGGCATGACCAAGGCCAGGTCCTGGGTCACCGGTGCGCCCGTCAGTGCGTTGTAGACCTGTTGGGTTCCGTCGATGCCTTGGCCCACCGCCTCCTGGAAGAAGATGCCCTGGATCGCTCCTTTCTTGAGCAGCGCGATCGTGGTCGGCGAGCCGTCGGCCACGGTGATGCCGATCTTGCCGGTGAGGCCCCGGGTCTCGACCACCTTGGCGGCGCCGCTGCCGGCTTCGTCATACATGCCGTAGATGGCCTTGACATCGGGATTGGCGGTCAAGAGGTCATTTGCCTGCGTGACGGCTTCGTTGATCGTCAGGCCACGCGTCTCCAGCATCTGGACGAGGTCACACCCTGCGGCCGCGAACGCCTCCTTGGCGCCCTTGAGGTATTTCTGTGCATTCTCCCGGTCCTGCGGCAGCGACAGCATGCCAACCTTGTTGCCGCCACGCTCCTTGGCGAGCTCGCAGGTGAATTTCCCCTGCGCCTTGCCGGTCTCATAGTTGTTCGCGGTGACCGAGGACGTATAGTTGGTGAGGCCCGGTTGCGGCCCGATGCCGGCGAACGCGATCGGCACGTTCTGCTTCGCCAGATAGTCGAGCAGCGGAGGTGTCGAGGTCGAGCTGACGGGGCCGATCACGATGGCCGCGACGCCTTTGGTCACGGCGGTCCGCGCATTGTCCATCTGCTTGGCGGGTGAGTTTTCTGAGGTGTACTCTACATAGTCCATGCCGAGTTCCTTGGCCTTCTCCTTCACGCCGTACCCGACCCATTGCCAGTAGGAGATGTCCAGCGACGGGGCGATGTAGGCGACGGTCTTCTTGTCCTGCGCGTGTGATGCGCTGGACATGGCGGCCGCCGCCAACGCTGCAAGTAGTATGGTCTTCAACTTCATCTTGGTTCCTCCCGTTGATGATCTAGAGTCGGTTCTTGTTGCTGAAGCGGTCGATCAGAACCGCGAGCAGGATCGCGGCGCCGGTGACTGAGCCTTGCCAGAAGCTGTTCACGCCGATGAGGTTCACGCCATTCTGGATGCAGGTGATCATCAGCGCGCCCAGCACGGCGCCGATCGCGCTGCCCGTCCCGCCAAAGAGGCTGGCGCCGCCGATGACCACCGCGGCAATCGCCTGCAGCATCAAGCTCGCCCCTGCCGTGGCTTCGGCGTTGAGGATGTAGCTGACGGTCAGCAGCCCCGCGAAAGAGGCAAGCAGGCCCGAAGCGACATAGGCTGCAAACTTGATGCGCAGAACCGGAATGCCGAGCAGCCGGGCAGCAATTGCCGACGAGCCGACGGCATAGAACCAGCGTCCGAGCACGACCTTGCGCAAAACGTATTCCAGCGCGATCATCAATATGATGCAGAACAGAAGATGGTTCGGGATGCCTGGGATGATCTCGCCCGAATTCAGGAGCCAGAAATCCGGCGCGCCGATCGGCATCGAACGACCATTCGTGACGATGAAGGCAAGGCTGCCCGCCACCGCGTAGGTGATGAGCGTGACGACGAAAGGCGCGAGCCCGACGACCGTGACCAGAAGACCATTGATCGAGCCGAACACAAGGCCGACCGCCAGGCCGGCAGCACTCGCGGTCAGTCCGTCAGCGCCACTGGCCATCGCCAGCGCGGTCACCATTCCGGTCAGGGAAAAGACTGAACCGACCGAAAGATCGATTCCGCCGGTAATGACGACCAGCAAAACACCGAGCGACATGATTACGAGAGGCGCGGCGGCCTGGATGATGTTTTGCACATTGCCCATGCTGAGTGCTGCGGGCACGAACATGCCGACGGCCAACACCAGGACGACGATCGCAGCGGCAATCGCGGCTTCCGTGCGGTAGGACAGGAGAACTACTGGGACGCGCGACGTGGTGGTCCGGAGTTTGTTCGTGGTGGTGGTGCCGTTGGTTGCGTCGGTCATGCCGCCATCCCCGTCAGTTCGGCGAGCCCCTCCTCGGTGAAGTGCTCTTCAGGCAGGAATCCCTTCGGCTGCCCATCGGTGTCGAAGGCGAAAATGGCGTCGCAAAGCTCAAGCAGTTCGACATTCTCGGTCGACCACCAGACGATGATCGTGCCGGCGTCGGCCATCTCCCGGATCAGGGCGTAGATGTCATGTTTGGTGCCGATGTCGACGCCTCGCGTCGGCTCTTCCAGCACCACCATCTTGAGCGGCAGTCCAAGCCAGCGTGCGACGAGAAGCTTCTGCTGGTTGCCGCCGGACAGCGAAGCCGGCAGGTCCCAGATCGAACCGGCTTTCAACTTCAGCGCCGAAACGAGGCCGTGACATTCCTGCCGCTCGGCTGCGGCTACGATCCGCCGCCTCTCGCGAACCCTGCGTGCTGCAAGCACGTTATCGACGATGGGCAGCTGCGAAAGGATCCCCTTGGTTGCGCGGTCGCCCGAAACAAAGCCGATACCGGCCCGCGCCGCTGCCGCTGGGGACGAGAAACGGTCCCCAAAACCCCGGCCCGAAAGGCGCCAGCCAGCTGCGGGTCCGGCACCCACAAGGGGAGCAATGAGGCCGGTCGGGCCCGCCGGTGCGCCGGCCAGTCCCAAAATGGTCCCGGACAAAATCGCGATCCTGACGTCGTCTGGGCCCAGCAGCTCGATCGGTGCGCTCTGTCGGAGGCCCTTTTGCGGTTTGCGATGGGTTGCTGGACGCTGCGCGTGTTGGCCCATCTGCTGGATGATGTCCGCGTCGCTGAGCGAGGCGAGGGGCGTGGCATTCGCGATCGTGACGCCATCCCGCAAGATAGTGCAGACATCGCATAGCTCGCGGATTTCGCGCATACGGTGAGAAACAAAGACGATACCAATGCCTTCTTCTCGCACCAGCCGCTGTAGCACCGAGAAGAGTTTGACCGTCTCGCCGGCTGTCAGGTTGGCGGTTGGCTCATCGAGAAGCAGCACTTCCGCTCCGGTCGAAAGTGCGCGGGCGATCTCTACGATCTGGCCTTCGTGGAGGGACAATTTGCGCACCTGCAAATCGATGATCTCTTCGCCGATCGCCGGGTCGATCAGGCGCAGGGCGCCAAGCGCGATTTCCCGCATGCGGCGACGGCTGATCTGCGACCAGCCCGCCTTTGCATGCACAATGCCGATGTTTTCCGCGACCGGACAGCTCGGGCAACAGCGCCAGCTCCTGATGCACCACCGCCATGATCGGGCTGTTGTGGTCGGCCTTCGACGAGGCGAAGCCAATCTCGCCGGCTTCGCGTGAGGTCAGCCCTGTGACGATGCGGATGAGAGTGCTTTTGCCGGCGCCGTTGCCGCCCAGGAGCGCGTGGATTTCGTCGGCCCGGACCTGAAAACTCACACCCCGCAGGACACGGGTTGCGCCATAACTCTTCTCGATATTCGCAGCTTCGATCAGGGGCTTCCTGGTCAATACCTGTCCAACTCCCGGCACGTTGCCGGCGCTACCCAAGCTTTGGGTTGAACTCGGCTCCATCCTGTATCTCCTTCCGGGACCACTGTGCGACCGATTGACATTCGGCTCAATTTTCGTTTCTTAACATTCTGTGTAGCTGAGCTTAACTGACGAGGACGAGGTCAGACATCAAGTTCAATTCGATGACGCATTTCGAGGCAGTTGCGCGGCTCGGCGGCGTGGCAAAGGCCGCTCAGGAATTGTAGGTGACACCTTCGGCGGTTAGCCAGCAGCTGCGGCTGCTCGAACACCAACTCGGGGTGCGGCTTTTTCAGCGCGAAAAGCGCCATCTCTCGCTCACGATCGACGGTGAGCGGCTCTTCCAGACCACGACCCAGGCTTTCGAATCCATACGCGAGGTGCGTAATGCCATTGTGCGGCAGCGCGAAAGCTTCCAGCTTAGCCTGCGCGTCAGTCCTTCCTTCGGCGAGAAATGGCTGGCGCCGCGGTTGGCCGAGTTCAGCAAGGGCTATCCGAGCTGGAATTTGCGCGTCGACGCCACGCCCAATTTCTCGGATTTCGAAACGGAGGTCATCGATCTCGATCTTCGTTATGGCGACGGCGGCTGGGCCGGCCTTTATTCGGATTGCGTCGTCAACGATCTGATCCTGCCGATGTGCTCGCCTTCCTATCTTGCCGAACTGCGCGCGATCTCACCGGATCCGCGCGAGCAGCTTCGCCATGCGCGGTTGATCGACAGTGTGAAGGCCTATTTCCGGTGGGATTATTGGCTGCCGTGCAACGGTATCCAGGGCGCCCGCATGACGTATCCCTATCGTTTCGACCGTTCGTCAATGTCGGTTCAACTGGCGAAGGACGGTGCAGGTGTGGTCCTGGAAAGCACATCCATCGCATTCGAGGACCTGGTGTCGGGTTCTCTGGTTCCGGTCTCGATAGAGTTCGAGGTCATCGAGTTTCCGGGATACTGGCTGGTCTGTCCTTCGCGGCATATGAACCGGCGCGCGGTTCGCCTGTTTTCGGACTGGGTGTCACGCGTGGGTAAGCGCGACACCGATCTGGCTCGCCGGTTTCTGGCGGATAAGCAACTGCGCATATCGTTCGAACGACGGCCTCATTTCGGGGCACGGGATGACAAAGCGGCGCCAATGGCGTGAACAGTTCGGCGTTCAAGACATGGCAAGACGAAGATTGACAGCACGTTGCGGTTGAGGAGCTGGCAAAACGCAGGCTGTGTGCAAGCGAGGCGGGTTGGCCCCGCTTTTCCAGCGCCCTTCCTCTTTTCCAACCCGACAACGACTGACTTACCTGTTTTCTGACGCAGCCGGAGACGGAGGCACTCAGTTCATACAGCCGTAAACTACCAGCGTCATCGTCCGTGCAACGCTACAGGGAATGCTCGACAGCATTGTAATGCCATGCCGCCGACGCGGCCATGGCTTCAATGAACGCGAGTTTGACGGTAGCGACTAAGCAACCGAACCGTGGCGCCAATGACCTTCTGAGTTTCCTCCCATTTTGGAAGATCTCGTTCCCCAACACGCGTGGCGATCGCGGCCAGTATCCAACCTACGCAGCTGATGTCTTCGGCAGCCTTCAGTTTCTCATGCTGCAGGATGCAAGCTTCAATGCCCGGTCGGGGCGGAGACCCGGGCGTAGTACGCTCAGCTATTAGCTGCAGACCGGCGTCGTAGGCGGCGCAAATTTTAATTCTGTCGCCCCTTTCCGATTTCATCACCACATCCGCCCAAAGGGCCAACTCAGTTAAAAGATCGGTTACTTCATCTCTCATTAAAAACTGCCGCTGTTTTCTTCATGAAAGGAAATTCCACGATGCAGATAGCGCGTGGTCCGGACAATGAGCGAGGTATTTTCGGGGTTTGTTGTTATCGGGCGAACCACTCCTTCTAAGCTTGCCGAGAATGTTAGTCAAAACGCTCAGTTTGCTCGGCAGGATCGCCGTCTAGACACAGCGGGCAAACATACGCATGCGGTTTCGTCACGACCAAGACCACCGATGGCTTGGCAGCGATCACAGGCAAAAGCCCGGTGTGCAGTAGACCACACGTCATTTTCTATTTTTAGAGCACGGAGCCCCATCGTTTGGCAGCCGTCATCTTGCTGCCAGCCGGCGGAGGACGCTGGGCTGGCACAGTGGTCTCGGGTTTAATGCGGAGGTATGGGAAGAGAGGCTCTCCCGGCTCACTGCGTCAGCAATGGTATCGGCACTCACAGGGGCGTCCCAGGTTGATTGGTGGCCCGTAGCGAGAAGACTCGATCGGGCGGGCTTGGCTGATTACTCGCATTCTGACCGCCGAATTCAAGAATAGTGTTGCCCTTGAGATAACTCTTCGCGCTTGAGTTGCACGTATGCAACAGTCACTACCGACCTGCGAGGAGCGGAAAATCCCGAAACCTTGTCGGCGCCGCGAGACGCCCCTTATTTGAAATCGCGTCTTGCTTGCGACCTGGATGCCTCGCGCGAATATGCCGGTCTGATGGTACAGGCGAAAGCGACTGGTAAAGTGATCGGCAAGGCCGAAGGTTACGTCGCCGCCACAGCAGCTGCTCGCGAGTTCGTAATCGCCACCCGAGACATAAGTCCATTCGAGTCTGGTTGGTGCCACAGTCCCGTATGGCACCAGGGGCGAACTGCGCCCGCATGACGGCGAAGGCGGCGCAAACCGCCACCGCGATGCCAAAATCGGCAATCTCAACAACCAACTCCGAAGCGATCGCCGTCATCAGACCACGCAGAAATCAGCGCGGCCCTACCGGTCCGCGAAACGCCGGTAGTACGAGGTGCCCAGGTGGCTGGAGGCCATTCCTATGAAGGCAAAGCCTGACCCTATTCGTGATATTCTGAAGCGCTGCAGTGGTGCTGGGTCACGTTCGCTTCCCGCGCGATCTTGCCCGTCCATCAACCACGGCGCGTCCTTAGTTCCTCAATATTCACGACGCTGTCGAAAATATACCCCGCGCCCCGCTCGGTGCGGATGTACTGCGGGCGCGGCGACTTGCCCTGTCCCAGCTTACGGCGAAGGCGGACGATAAGAACATCGATGCTGCGGTAATAGACCTCCTGATCATAGACACGGGTCGCCATCAGAAGCTGCTCACGTGAAAGGACCCGACCTGGGTTCTTGAGAAAGGCCATCAGGAGGTTGAACTCGCCGGCGGTGAGCTTGACGTCAGGATCCGTTCCCCGGCGCAAGCTCCGACGCTTGGTGCTAACTCGCCAGTCATCGAAATGGTAGATGGTATTTCGGTCACGCTCCGGCCGCTGGCGCATAGCGGCGCGCACGCGGGCGTGGAACTCCGTAAGCCCGAAGGGCTTGGTGATGTAATCGCGGGCGCCGGTTTCGAGGCCAACCACCTTGTCGGCCTCATCTACGTAGTCACCGCTGACGATGATGATCGGAAGATCCCTCTTGGCAGCGAAATCTCGAACGAACTGCAAACCGTCCTCTCGGCCGTAGCTCAGGTCGACAATTGCTAGATCAATCGCTTCAGAAGCCATATTGCTGGCGGCCTGCTGGCGGTTTTCGACCGCTCTGATGTTAAACTCATGCTTAGACAAGAAGCCCATAAGCGGTTCTCTCGTCGACGCGTCCTGACCGACAATGAGAATGTTCTTCATGGTCACTTCCTGTTGACTGCAGCTTGGGCTGCCGGGGACGGTAGTCAAATTAGTGACGCTCAGCAGGTGGGACAATCTTCATCAGGCGTATTGCGGAATAGCGCAGACAAATAGGTCCTATGCGGAGTTCCTGCTGCGCAACAGTGCCCCCAAAGCCTGCTAGTTTTTGATGGATTGTCCGTCCTCTGCCACCACTCGTTCGGCAGACCGGGTTTATCCCCGCTGAGATTCGTATCGCTCCGGTCCTCTGGCACCATCACTGGAGCGCTTTTGCACCCAACTTCCTCTCCCGGCGGCTCCAATTCAGTTCAGCTTTGTTTCAATTTAAATCGCTGAAAAGTTGACATTCGTATGGATTCGTCGAGATTTATTGATCAGACGCACAACTCGCCTTGATGTCAATTCCGCTGTCTATAGGAAACTTATGATGATCAACCCTTTATATAATTCCAATCCCCTTTCTAGATCCATGCTATTCTTTCTTTTGAACTTGCATGTCTTATTGTGCAGATCGCTCAGGGGGCGGAGCTTTCATGAACGGCGGGATGTCCGAGAGCAGGAGAGTGGAGATGAGTAGACTGGTCGTAGTCTCAAACAGGGTTTCGCTGCCCGACGAGCATGGTTCCCCGCCGCCAGGCGGGATGGCAATTGCGCTGAGCGCTGCGCTCCAGCGAAGGCACGGCCTATGGATGGGCTGGTCGGGGAAGGTGAAAGCCGGGGAGGACCCGTCAGGGCCGATCTCACGCCGGGAGGCCCGCGGGATCAGTTATGCGCTTACCGATCTCTCGCAGACAGATTTGGACGATTATTACTACGGCTTTGCCAACCGGGTTCTTTGGCCGGTTTTCCACTGCCGAGTCGACCTCGCCGAGTATTCCGAAGCACGAATGTCCGGATATCAGCGCGTCAACCGACTCTTTGCAAAGCTGTTGCAGCCGCTCATCAGCGACGACGACGTCATATGGGTGCACGACTATCACCTGATCCCGCTTGCGAAAGAACTGCGGAACCTCGGCTGCGGCAATAAGATCGGCTTCTTTCTGCACATTCCGTGGCCGGCGGCGGACATCCTCTTCACCGTACCGCACTATGATGATTTGCTACGCGGGCTTTCGTGCTATGACCTCGTCGGCTTTCATACCGATGACGATCTTAGTAACTTCGCCGAATGCTTGCGCCGTCAGGGGTTACCGGACCCCATCACAAACGGTGTGTGCCAAGCCTATGGACGTGTGTTTCGCTGCGGCGTTTTTCCGATCGGCATCGACACGGCCGAGTTCGAACGACTGGCCGAGCAGGCGGCGCGCAGCGAGACTCTGCAGGAGCCCTCTCAGAGGATTGCCGGTTGTAAAGTCGCGATCGGCGTCGACCGCCTCGACTATTCGAAGGGCATCGAGAAGCGCATCGTCGCGTTTGACCGCTTCCTGCGGAGCAACGACCACCGCATCGGCAAGACGCAACTGCTGCAGATCACACCGAAATCCCGCACGGAAATACCGGCATATCTGGCGATGCAAAAGGACGTCGCCGAGCGGGTGGGGCGCGTTGATGGCGAACTCGGAACGATCGATTGGATGCCCGTCCACTACATCAACCGGTCCGTTGGACCCAGCGAGCTCGCCGGTCTATACCGCATGGCACGCGTCGGCCTGGTCACGCCGCTCCGCGACGGCATGAACCTTGTAGCTAAGGAATATGTCGCCGCACAGGACCCACAGAATCCAGGTGTTCTCGTGCTTTCGCGTTTTGCCGGCGCAGCCAGAGAGCTAGGCGGAGCGATCCTCGTCAATCCCTACGATCCGGAAGCGATGGCGAAGGCCATCGAAGAAGCCCTGGACATGCAGTTGGATGAGCGGATCGATCGTTGGCGTGCGATGATCGGCCGGCTCCGCGAATACAACGTCTATCGCTGGTGCGACGACTTTCTCTTAGGCCTGGATCAGCGCTGAGCTTTGCCGCGTTCCTGGGCCTGGCTTCGCCAGCATGAGGCTGACCGCGACCAAGTGAATCAGGCAGCATTTCGGCCTCGCTGAGCGATGCCGAATGTGCTGACGCTTAGCGCGAGCACACCGCTTACTAAGACAAGAGGAGAAGGCCGTGGATGAGCTCGCTTGCAGTCGCGAAACTTCAAAAAAGCGGACGCAGCCGTTTGTCGCGGAACCTCGCGCCACACGGCAGCGGCAAATGCTGGCGTCGATTGACCTGAACTTGCTGTTTGCTCTCGAAGCGCTGCTGGAACACCGCAACGTCACGCATGCGGCTCGACACGTGGGCTTGAGCCAGCCCTCGATGAGCCGAGCGTTGAGGAGGCTGCGTGGCATTTTCAACGACGATCTTTTGGTTCGCGGCTCCATGGGCCTGGTTCCGACCCCGCAGGCCCAACGCTTGAGCCGAATGCTGCCGCCGGTGCTGGATGCGATCCGCGGGATAGTGAACGGCAGTCTTGCCCAAGCCAATTGGCGATCGAAGGCGATAATGGCGATGCCCGATCATCAAGGACTGGTCCTGCTGCCGCGGCTCCTGCCCCGGCTGCGCCAGCACGCGCCTCATCTGGACGTCGTCATCGATCCGCTTCTCTCCGGCGCGATGCGGCGGCTTGAGCTAGGCGAGATCGATTTGGCTATAGGGCAGATTAGCGCCTCGCCGCCCGGATACTTGAGGCGCAGCCTCTACTCCGACCGGTTTGCCTGCCTGCTGCGCCACGACCATCCAGCCCTGGCGCGGGAATGGACAATCGAGAGCTTCGCGGCCTTGCGCCACGCAGCCATTGCCTTGGACTCCAAAGACGGCTTCGGCCGGGTGCATGACGAACTGGTCAAGTTAGATCTCCAGGGTCGCGATCCGGTGTTGGTTTCCAACATCTTGACGGCCGCGTTGGCGATCGCGGCGACCGATCTGCTGTTGATTGTACCACGCCGCGTCGCGACCAGGATCGCCGCCTTGCTGCCGCTAGCGATCATGGATCCGCCTGTGCAATTGACACCCTATGAAGTCGCGCTGATTTGGCACGAGCGTTCCCATCGCGACCCGGAGCATCGTTGGCTGCGCCACGAGATCGCCGTCGCCGCGGCGGCGGGAACAGAGCAAAATATCCCAACTGGGAAGGCAAATGACTGATGAGTCGCCTAGGGAAGAAACGTGATCCGAATCCGGGGCTATCGTCAGGATATGACGGAAAAAGTTTATTGCCCTGCTCGCCCGTTGGGAGGGGAAGCTGGCTCTGCTGTGCCAGCGCATTGAAACCGTGCCGGTTTCGACAATTTGAAGCGAGGCAACAGGGCCAGACGAGAAGGTATCATACGCCCAGCCATCTATATACAGGCCAAAAACCGCCTCTCTTCGACCGCCATTCGGCCGCGCCAAGCCTTCCACAGGCCAGCTTCCCATGGTGTCTGTGAGGTGCCTGCATGCTGGCAGCATATCTTGGCTCGGACCCCGAAGCATGCAAGTCCTTGGCACTAATCGCGAGTTCTCTGAGGCAGATCGATATCCTTGATCACCGTTTATTGCGGGCAGGGCGCTCCGCGCAGATCGTCATCGTCGATTGTCGCGAACCGATTCACGACAAGCACGGGCGTGCGAAGCTCTCGCCCGAACCTGTCAAACTGGCTCTGGTTCTGGAAGAGAGCCTGGATCGACAAGCGGTCTTCTCCAACGGGTATTCCGATTACCTGTTGTGGCCGCTCACCGAGCAGGAAGTTCTGCGCAGACTTACCGCCTGCATCGTTCAGTTCGCGCAGCGTTCTACCCCGCCTTTCTTCTCAGCCGATCCGATCGTTCAGAATTCATGCAGTCTGCTGGCGCAGCGGGTCGATCAGCAGATCACCCTCGTCGAATTGGCGCGAATGGTGGGGACCAACAGGACAACGCTCACCACCCGCTTCGAGACATCGTTTGGCTGCGGGCCAATGACTTGGCTACGGCGCTACCGGATGACGGAGGCTGCTGACCGGTTGCGTAACGGGCATGAAAGCATCGGCAAGGTCGCCGAATCCTTCAGCTACGAGAACAGCAACAACTTCTCCACAGCCTTCAAGGCGTTTCATGGCCTCTCGCCACTGCGCTATCGCAAAATGATACGGCGCAGAGAAAAGCCTGCCTAACGCAAAGGTGGGGGCCGGAGCGAATTGGTATAAGGCGACGCGGGCACGCAAAGATCATCTCATCTCCGAGGCGTTTCCGCGCTTTGGGCACCTTAAGCTCTCGCACCAACGCTCATGTCTCACAGCAGGAGGATAAAGCATGTCGAACGCATTTTCAGTGAATGTTCAAGAGCATGAACAGCGCTATTCCAAAGAACACTATGAGGCGGCGTCCGCATTTTTCTACGCCAAGCCCCTTGTTTTGGCCCAGTTAGATGCTGCGCCCCCCAGTGACGACACGATCGCCAACGCTCAAGGGACAGTGCAGTTTCACCTCATCGGCCAAAAAACCGAAGATCCGACGTACAGCGGCACCCTCAATGAGAATCAGGACAATCTACTGGCAATAGGAGGAATTATTAACGACTACATCCATACCCATTATGCGAACATCGATGCACAGAAGCTTGATATCAACACATGGACCGATGTTGTTGGCAACATTCCAGATCTCTCTATGGGCGGGCAAAAACTGAAGAGTTTTTCAAAAAAGGTGGCCGGGACGTCGGTCTCAGCTACTTTCCTCTCGCTGATTGCCAAGGCGATCATTACCGACGGGGCATCGTTGCTGCTGGATTTCCAGTCCTTCCTTACAGAAATGGGGAATCTCACCTTCAGTGCAAACGGCAAGGCGCAGCGATACAAGGCGCTGACATGCACCTACCAGAGCTACCTTCTCGATAATGGGGCAGGCGGATATTACGACTACGGAGCAATCGTTCTGCGGCAGATCGAGTTCAAAGAGCACTTCCTCGAGCTGAAATCCTCTTGTTCGTCGACCCACTACGTCCGCGTCGACATGGACTATGCCGAGGTCACCAATCTCGTTCAGACCCGTCGGATCCGCAAAGGCGGCCCCGATCACGAAAACTTCCAGGAGCTTGTGAATAAGAACTCCACCGACCAGTTCAAGAAGGCCAAGAACTTTTTCAACGGTGGCTCGACGCCGCAACAAGACATCAAGCCGCAGGTCTGATCGTCAGGCCTTTGATCGCGAAAGCAGCGCACCCAACCAATAGCGTGGATTTGGACGAACGTCGCCCGCATCATGGATGCGATAGAGCGGTCCGGTAAGCCCTTGCGAACTACCGATGCTCTGTCGCGCCCCCGGTGCCGGCGAACTCCGGTCCCGCTTCCATAGGGAAGCAGACATGAACCCATTCGCAAAAACAGCTGCGGGCCTTTTCCTGGTGATCGGCCCGCAGAGCAGCCAACCGCTCGAGGCGGAGAGGATTTGCTCTGCCATAGTCCAGAAACTATTCGAAGACCCAACCCGGACTCTGGATTCTCGAACATGGCAGAATGCCGCGCAAATGGTACCGAACCAGGTGGAAACCGCCACGACTTCAAGAACGCTGAACCGCACGATGGACGTGGCGGAATTGCCCAGTGCCTTTGCGTCAATTTGCGCGAATGCCGCCGACGGCAATGAAGCTGGCGTCGGTCTGGCAAAGGCAATCCGTAGCTATCTGAGCAAACACGGCGAACCGACGGCGTTCAATTGCCTCGTCCTAGATCAATCCGACTCCGCGGAAGTCCGTCTATCTTTAACCTGCCTTGCCGTGGTCGAAGTTGGAAGCGCTGACAGTCTCGCCATCACCTCCATATTGCTCTCCGCATCGCTGAACCTGTCAAACAAGCAAACGCAATCCATTATCGCGCAGGTTTTCGGCCGTTTCAGCTCGCCGAGCGACTCACCGTACTACCTGCGCTTGTTCTCCAGCCGGCGGTCCCACAGTCAGAGACGTAGCGACATTCTGCAGCAGACCGAGGGGCAAACAGAGGTATAGCTGATTGCGTCTGCGCCGCGTTGGTGGCTGCGGGAAATGACATCAAAAGGCTGCGCGAAGAAATAGCGTGGGAGGGCGAGGTGACCGTATAAACTGCGCATTTTCCATATAATTTCGGCCTTCGGGGAGACGGACTATGCACGATATTATCGACGTCCCGCAGAACGTCGGCGATTTTGCTGTGTGCTTGGCAGAATCTGGTGTCAATACAGTAATCCGGTACTACAACCATCGGAATAGTACACCATTTCCCTCAAAATGTCTGACAGGGGAGGAACTCGCCGCCCTTCATGGTGCTGGAATATCGGTAGCTGTGGCCTTCGAGCAGCGGGGTGGCTCGGGCGGCAATATCAGAGACTTGCATGGTGCGGCTGGAGAGCGAGACTCCGGTCGTGCGCTTGATCTGGCCGCCGCGTTGGGACAGCCCGAAGGCTCCGGAATCTATTTTGCAGTCGATTGGGACTACCACACACCACAGCATCTTGCACGGATAGCACCCTACTTCAGGAGTGTGCGGAATGCGTTGGCTGGCCGTTATCTCGTTGGCGTTTACGGATCGGGCACGGTCGGACACCACATGAAGCGCCAGGGGCTGGTGGACCATATATGGCTCTCTGGCTCGTTGGGATGGTCCGGAACGAGACAAGCGCTCAAGCAGGGGGATTGGTCGCTTTTCCAAAAGTTTATGGAAAAGCGTTCCGAGATCGGGGGCTTCGGATACGATGGAAATGTCGTCAATCCGGCCCTTGAAAACTTTGGTCAATTTGGGCCGGCAGGTACTCTCCCCTCTCGCGACGCGAAGGAACGTCTGCGTTGTTCAAAGTTGCTGCGCGAGGAGCGCTAAATCTTCGCTCCCGGCCGGGCAAGAGCTTTCGCATGGTCGATTCCTCCCGAACGGTACAAGGCACGCCCACGCCTTGTCAGGCTGCACCGGAAGCTTCTCCCGCTGCGTCTTCGTCATCGATATCCCGGCATCGTTCATCCCTTCACAAACCGCTTGCCTTACGGCGCCATAATGAAAGAGGATTATGAAAGGCTCCGCACCTGTATTCTCGTGGACACCCTCGGCCTTCCATAAATGACCGTTTGCGAAAGGAAGCTCCATGCTGATCGGCTATGCCCGGGTGAGCAAAGGCGACGAGCAGTCCAAGAAGGCGCAGATCAAGGCGCTCACCGATGCCGGTTGCGAACGGATCTTTGAAGAGGAAGCTTCCGGCGGTCGATGGGAGCGCCCCGAACTGCACCGGATGCTTGATCAATTGAGGGAAGTCGATGTCGCGTGGCACTTATACGCGAGAATGCGGCAGTTCACAGCCTGTGTTCAGCGGGCCTTAGACGAGCTCAAGAGCAGAAACGATAGGAGGCCAAAGGCAGTCGGCGTCCAGTTCGTGTTCCGCGCGACCGCCTGATGTTCGAAGGGGTGAGAGACAAATATCGGCTCATCCTCGATGTCTCGACTTGGACCGAGTACTCGAGACGACGCCCCCATAGAGCCTTGGCATTGATATTCCGCCAGTTGAACTCTTGTTTGCCGACTTTTGTCGGTTTGGATCATCGAGGAGCTCCGCATGGGTAAGATGGTCGTGTTGAAGCCAGTCGTTTGGAACAGCAATGGCTATCTCGGCCCCACCGGCGGAACCACGTCGAGCGGTTATGCCGGAGTTCATGGCTATGGCCACGAGGAATGGAATGGTCGGTCCGATTGGGTCTGGAAGGGCTGGAAAGTTTTTCACACCCAAGGGAAAGGCCGAATGTTCAGTTATGCCGACGAGGGCAACCTCGGCATCATCATGACGACGATGAAGGACGGTCAGTTCTATGCTGTAGGTGCCGCATGCGCCATCTATCAGAATGATGAGAACGATCGAGCGGCAATTGCCAAAGAGCTGGATCTGCGTAGGAACGGCAATGCACTCTGGAAGTTACCCGGGATCAAAAGCCTCAAGAAGAACAAGGCAGCTTTCGACGCCCATTGGGAGGATGCGTACGAATGGGTCCAATGGCGTTGTCCACAATCGCACTTCGTCTGGTTCAGCCCGTCGATTTTAATCATCCCTGACGACATCATACCCTCGAAACCTCCGTCGCCGCCTCGGCAGGCAATTATCAAGATGCATGGGAGCTACCAAGCGGTGAGGCCTGATCAAGCCTTGGCCATTATCGCCGAAAGGCTGCCATCTTCGCATCCAATCTTAGCGTGGCTATCGACGGATGATTTCGACGACGTGCGGGACCGGAGCGTCCGCAATGCGCCTCCACCTAGGGGCAAAGGGAGGAAAAGCGCTGGAACGGCCACCGATCCATACACCCGCTACCTCCAGGAAAATGAATTCCAAATTACGCCCAAGCATCATCACCTGCAGTCGGCTTTCGAGGCGTTTCTCAAAGCGTCCAACGCCACGCAAGTTGTACCCAACATGGAATGGGTCGATGTCCGCTATCACGACGCGCAATTCGGACCGGTGCTGGCAGAGATCAAGCCGACCGACCCGCTGACGATCCGTTTCGCGATACGGGCCGCAATTGGCCAACTGCTCGACTACCATCAGAAGCAAGAGGGCAATCCGCGACTCCTCGTTGTGACCGACTGCAGGCCATCGAATCCGGACGATCTCGCCTTAGCAACGGACAACGGCTTCGGCCTGGCATGGCGAGACGGGAAGAAATTCGAATTCCGATGGCCAGCGCACCAAAATAGGCGCGACAAAAGGGGGTCATTGATCAATCGGTAACCGATCTTAGTAAAACTTAACTCCCAAGGTCTGGGCGACCTGCCCGTAATCTAGCCGGCGGAGGCCATACTGACGAGGAGACGACAGCCGATCGCAAGGAGCGTCGGGACAAGGCGAAGCCCGGCGGCGCCAAGGCGGGACATAAGGGTCACAGCCGCCCTGAGCGAGGATTTCGATCGCCCTGGCTGCCGGGCCAGTCTGTCGAGCGATCTTGCTGCCGAATCCGTCAGCGAACACTATAAGATCGAGCTTCCCGCGATCAGGCCTTCGATTGAACGCCATCGGCGTCTGGCAGTCCGTTGCCTGTCCTGCGACACGCTGGTCGTCGCTTTCGCCAGCTTCGACTGGTTGCCTTTGACGGCGATCACGTACTGGCCGCCGCCCTCCCGCGCATCAGAATGCCTCGCGACCATGCTGTCCTACCTCCACTGCTCGATCCGGCGGATACGCCTGTCATTGGCTGCCGCACGAAGGCGCGGCTTCACGAACCGCTCCTGCGGGGGCGATCGGAGATCTGCCATCGCCGTCCCCCGTGACAAAAAATCGGAGCAAAATGCGTGCCGAATTGGCGTATCGTCTGCGCTGCACCGATTCTCGGTACCGGTGACCCGCCCTCTCTCCCTTTTGGTAGGGCTTCCGACATTCTTGCCCAGCTTCCGACACAAGAAGGTTTGCGGATCAGAATGCTTTCTGACCGGGCGGAGCAGCAATGCCAAATGAAGCAATACGACAATGTGGCTTAGGACGATTTTGCTCAGTGTCGGAGATGGTTCTGAGTCTTTCGGGCGGAGGTTTCTCGAATGACCAAAGGAAAGGAATTGCCCGATCGCCAAACGGATGTAGCGCCTGGTTCTCGGCTGCGCCGTTCTGCCAGTTTGGCCTCTCACGATGACGTTGAGAGGGGCCATGCCGAGACGGAGCAAGCGAGACGAACGACAGCGAAAGCCGCGCAACAACGCTAAGGTCATCGCGCTTCGCCCTGACCTGCCGGGTGAGGGCACCGATCTCAGCGAACTCAAGCCAGATCCGTTTGCGAAAAGTCGTTGCCTTGGGAGAGCAACGGGAGCCGGTGGGCCTTCGCACATGCATAGGCGAAGCAGTCCCCGAAATTGAGATCGGCCTTGTGCCCCACAGCCTTGCCGTATTTCATGCTGGCTTCGATCGCGCGATTGCCGATATCGCCGGATATCATGATTTCCTTGCCAGCGACCTCGGCTATGAACGCGTCGACGGTGTCGCGAGCTTGCGCCAACATGTCGGGCGGGGCTTGGCGTTCTTCTTGATGGCTTCAGCCGCTGCTCGCGCGAGACCTTGAACTGCCTCGAAGCGGACGAGTGGGGAGACGTACAGCGGCCTGGTCGCGGCCGCGAGCCGCTTTTCCAGTTCTTCCGCGCCAGGCTCCTCATTGAGGATGGCGACGATCACCGACGCGTCGACGAACATCAGTCGTCGCCCCACATTTCGTCAGTGAATTCCTTCATGTCGAAATCAGGATTGGCCGGCCCGATCCGCCGTGCCATTTCCTTGACCTTAGCCAGTCTCTCGCGCAGCGGGACGCTGCTGCGGTTGCGCTCGATCTCGTGGCGCAAGGCGGTTCTGACGGCCTCAGTCTTGCTACGCGCCTCTGTGATCTGCTGCAGCTCGACGGCCAAAGCATCAACGTCGGGATCGCGAATGAAGAGCGGCATTTGTATATCCTCTGAATGATATTCATATATCATGCAAAAGATATACTCGCCACCAAATTCGCAATCTGCCGGTTCGACTGGCAGGAAGAATGTGACTCGCGAAAATCGTGCAGGGATCATTCCTTGACTCGCTCCTCATTTGGTCGGCCATGAGTCGCGCTCGGGCTTCGCAATGCGCACGCACCTGCCGAGCGTCGTCCTGACGCAACGCCTTGATCCATCCTCGCCCGCGCATAAGTCTTCCTGCCAGCACCCACCCGAAAAGCCATGCGGATTTATCCACCGAGACGCTAATTTCCGGCAAGCCGAAACTCTTGTGGAAAAGAAGCGCGGCGCTCGCGAGGACGAATGAAGCGATATTACAAGGTCGTTCGTCCTATTGGCCATCTTGGGCTGTGATGTTATGCGCAATCTGTTTGAGGAGCGCTCCAACGGCTTGGGCATGCCGCGGACAAGCGAAGTAGCGCCGGCCAAGAGCGCAGTTGCGATGTAGGCATCTGGAGGGCGATTGGTGCGTGGATAGTCAGCTGGCCTATTGTCGATTGTGCCAGCCGGCGCGCATTTTGCAGCCATGGTGGCGCAGCATGTTGAGTTGGCGTTGTACTCGGCAATATCGAAGGCCTGCATCGGCCGTTCTGTGATCGTGTGGCTGACGCTGCGGAGAAAACCGCAGGGTCGGTTCTGTTCGATGTTCGTGTCGACGGCGATATCTGCGTTCAGCGGATGGCCGCGATTGGATATGGCGTCACCGGCACAGCAATAATCGTGATGGACAAGAACGGACAACTTAGATGCGCATCGGTAAACGGGGACACCGCCCTTTTGGTGGCAGAATTGGCTGCCTGGGATGCGTCTCCGCTGAGTGAGCAAGCGAGGGTTGACCACCGCGGAACGGCCATCATCCTGCTAGCCAAACTTCGGAGCTCAGGTCACTTCGCCCGTTTCTAGCCGGCTGAGCGCCGCTTCCTACCTTGCGGGCTAAGCAGATGGCGCGGCGGCGATGAGGCACCAGGCGCGCGAATCCCCGCCAGCAGCAGCCTCTCCGCAGTTAGACCCAGCTTCGTTCCCGTCATCAAACTGCTCACGTTGAACGCCGGCGCGACTGGCTCCGGGCGGAGATCGATCCGAACTACCTTGGGGTCGCCTTCGGCCTTGCGACCGGGCTTGCTGCTCGCAGAAGCAGCGTCAGTCTTCGGTGCGCGAGTAGTCGGGCTTCAAGACGGTCAAGCGCTATCGGCGTCTGCCACCGAAGACGTCCGGCGTCGTTCGTGTACGGCGGAGGCTGAAATCTCAGGGATGGAAGGACCCAGCAGCCAATGCAGCGGTGTCCATCAGATTCCATATGACATGATTGTCATCGACGTGCTTTCATGATTGCTGGGGTCTATGTCACGTCGTCGCTTGCTACCCGAAAAGAATTTCCCGGGCTACGCATACCTGCCTGGCAAACATCCGCATCCGGTTCGCGACCCGCTGGGTCACAGTTACCAAAGCGACCCGGTGACCGTTGTTGCCGTCGAGGAATCACTCAGCTCAAACGGGTTCCGATGGGGTATCGACCTTTTCAATCACGGCTATTACTGGGAAGCCCATGAGGCTTGGGAGCCTCTTTGGCACGCTGCGAAACAAAGCACTCAGCATCGCCTTTTGTTCAAGGGATTGATCCTGTTGGCGGCGGCCGGGGTGAAAATCCGCGAGGGAAAGCGGGTCGCTGCCGCGCGCCATGCGGCGAGAGCTGCAGCGCTTTTTCGTCGGGTGGCGCCTCTGCCGAGCCGGCCCTTTGAGGCCGCACTCGGAATGACACCTGCCGCGCTCGCGGTACACGCCGAAACGGCCACAACTTTCCCGGCTGTTTTGCGAACTTCTCAAGTCCTACGGTCGCATTGTTCCGTGTCGTGGAATGTCTAACTGGATCGAAAGCCGGACTAGGCTTGGACATGAGCCAGTTTGCAAAAAGCGCGGCAGCTTTGTTCCACGGCGTTTCTTTGAGCGATACAAGATAGACGTTACCAGGGCGTTGATCTTCCCCAGGCAGGAGCTCAACCGGTTGGCCGCGGCGTACCTGTTCGCTCGCCGTGCCAATCCAACCCAACGCTATTCCGCTGCCAGCCAAGGCCTGCCTCATCGTAAGGTGGTTGTCGAACACAGGACCCGGCAGCCCCTTCCGACACGTTTACCCCGGAATGCTGGAACCATTGCTTCCAGTCGAACCACGTCTTGTCCTGGCATGCTTCCTTTGGGTCGCCTTTATAGTGGGGTAATCACAACAAACCTGGTGCGGCGGTCAAGCCGCCAGAATGAGCTCGTTTAATCCGGAATGAGCTCGTTTAATGAAGCGCCAGCCTCCGGCTGCGGGAGAAAGGGAGTGCCGGGCCTCAGGACATCCGTGTCACCATCATGCTGACGGCCGTATCGATGGCATCCGTCGTGGACGGTCCATGGTAACGATCATGACCGGACCTTCAATTCATTCGGGCCACCGCACACCTCTCGGTCGAGGCGGCGTTTGAGGCAAGCCACAAGGCATGGGTGGGCAAAAGCGGCTTACAGCACTACGAGCGCATGCTCCGCTCCGATGACTTCAACGAAGATGCCGTCGCCCTTTCGGAAAAGCGCAATTCCGAGTTCAAGGGGAAGTAGCCATGGACGCGGTAACCACAACGCGCGCGGGTCTACTTGGACAGCACCGTCTGGCACCGATGCTGGACGCCCGCTCCATGGTGGTTGCCGGGGTGTCCGGCAGGGAAGGCTCATTCGGCTTGCGGCTGGCCCAGTCCGTCGTCAGCGCCGGATATTCGGGGCGCATCCAGTTCATCGATCCGCGTCAGACCGAAATCCTGGGGAGGCCATGCTTCGCCGCCTTCGCGGACGTTGACGAGGCGCCGGATCTGGCGGTGCTTGGTGTCGGCCCCTAACGCGGCCGCTTCCGCAATGCCGACGCTTCTGGTGGCGCGCGGATGCCGACAGAGGAAGAGCGTGGGTGGGCTGCGGTGGCGGGTGAAGGTCCGGGAGAGAGTCTCCCGGCGCCCGCCGAGGAGCTCCAACCATGACACAGATGGAAATTCACACGCCCACCCGCAACGAGCGTGCCGGTTACAAGGTCGACGTCAGCCGCGGTCAGCGCATCGGCCGCGTGTCGTCAGAATGGTTCAACCGGCCGGCGGACGAGCGATACCTGTCGCTCACCGACCTTCGGAATTCGGTGAAGGCCCGGTCGGAGCGCAGCAAGACCCGCATCGTCGAGAGTGAGCTGATCCGCGTCGAGGCCAGCCGCGACGATCCGGAGCGCCTGAGGTTAATGCTGCCCGATGCGCCTGCCCCAGTTGCCCCCACGCATTGGAGTTTTGGCCAACTCGCCAGCCTGGTAGGTGCACCGGCCACCTATCTGCGCCAGCTTCCGGCCCCGCTCGCGGCGATCAACCTTCAGCACGGTCTCCTCAACCGCCGCGCCGAGCAGGTGAAGACGCTGGAAATCGAGAACGGACGCCTCGAGCTGCGAGCGGTTACAGGTCCGGACTACGGCAGGATTTTCGATGAAGAGCTGATCGCGGCCGTCCAAAAAATCGCCGGCAACGGTACCGGCGACACGCGTTGGAAGGTGCCCGGCGTGCTCGACTGGTCGACGGGAATCTACAATCCGAATGTCGACATCTCCAATGCCACGACGACGCTCTATGCGTCCGACCGTGATGTCTTTGTCTTCCTCGTCGACGACCTGAATCCGATCGAAGCCGGCAAGCTGCCCGATGGCTCGCCCGACGTCTTTTTCAGGGGGTTTTATTGCTGGAACTCGGAGGTCGGCGCCCGCACGCTTGGAATCGCCAGCTTCTATCTACGTGCAGTGTGCCAGAATCGTTGCCTCTGGGGCGTGGAGGATTTCGAGGAAATCACTATCCGGCATTCTAAATATGCCGCCTCGCGTTTTGCCCTGGAAGCCGAGCCAGCGCTGATCCGGTTCGCGGAGTCTTCGCCCATGCCGTTCGTCAATGGCATCAAGGCTTCGCGGGAGCGTGTCGTCGCTCGGGACGATGAAGATCGCCAGAGCTTCCTGCGCAAGCGCGGCTTCTCCAAGGCTGAGACGACGAAGATCATCGATGCCGTGCTTTCGGAGGAAGGGCACCCGCCCGCCTCGATTTTCGACTTCGTGCAGGGCATTACGCGGGTGGCGCGCGACAAGTCGCATCAGGATGTTCGCCTGGAGATGGAGGGCAAGGCCAAGAAGCTTCACGATCTGGCAGCATGATACCGCAATGCTGCGCGCCGCGGGAGTAGGTAACGTCACCGGGCTGCTGATGCCGCCAGTTTCGAACATGTGCATCGCTGCGGCGCGCAGCACACGGCCTGCGCTGCCGGTCTGGCAAACACATCTATCAGGTCTAGGTGTGCGCTGCACAAAATCGCAATGCTGCTATGCACAATTAATGCTTCTCGGGAGCGTGGAAGGGAGTAGGTTGTCGGTATCAAGTTTCGTCCGGGTCACCTCCTCCCGACCTCGGCGATCAGGGACGTATTCCTCCCGAATGCTGTCGTCCAAATCAAGCCCGCCGCACCTCCTCCCGCGGCGGGCTTTTTCGTTGTGCGAGCGGCGGCTTCTGGCAGCCCAATTGCAGGAAACGAACGCGGAGGTCCGTCAGTCGGGAGGTTGAACCGTTCGATTGTGATGGTACGCTCGACATCCACCGTAATCTCCAGCACTTCGTTCCATGCCTCCTCGCCACCGAGCTCCGAAAGGGCGAGATGAAAGAGCCTGTGCTGGAGATCGAGGCTCATCAGGCCAGGGGCGGTGTTGAAGGCGACCAGCCCGACATGCAGCTCCTCGCGGCGATAGAGGCCGCGAAAGTCGGTCGTGTTGTGCGTGACGAGCACATAGCCGTCATCGACCGCGCGCCGGGTCACCATATGGTCCTTGGCGCCGGCGAGCCCAGCCAGCGCACATGGCTCGACTCGGGAAAACCCCGTTCGCGCGTTCGCAAGCTCTGGGCTCAGGCATTCGTCGATCAGGAATTTCACGAAACGGCCGGCAGATCGTCGAGACGGATTGTGCGGCTCGACTTCGCTGCCGTGCTGCGCCACGCCGGCTTGACCGGCGGACGGCCACGCCGCGGATAGGCGAGCGCATAGTCGGCCGCGAGCCCGATCTGGTCGAGAGTCAGTTGCGGATAGGCGGCACGGATCGTCTCGGGCGTATCGCCATTGGCGAGCATGTCGGCAACGTCATGAACAAGCACGCGTGTTCCCACAAAAGCCGGCTGACCGCCAAGTACCGCTGGATCGCGCGCCACCATGGCCTTGGCTTTCCTCAGCCGGCTGAGGCCGGTCCTTACCCCGGCGGTGATCGGCTTCAGGTCGACCTTAAGCGGATCGTCCGCGACCACGGGCGCAGCTTCATCGGCAATGGCGTGCTCGACGATCCGCCGCCGCGCGGCAGGCGTCAGCGTCTCCGCCGTCAGCCAGGCGAGGCGTAGGCCGACGAGACCCGCTCCGATGATGACGCGGCTGCCGCGGCGTGTCTCGACACGGCCGCGCAGCAATCCGGCATCGATGATGCGATGCACCTGCTTGAGCGGCACCTGCGTTACCGCCGCCGCCTCATTGGCGGTGAGCACTTCGGTACTAAACCCCGGCATGACAATAATCCTTCCACGTTCATGGAAGATATATAGTCATCTGCCGTCCGCAGTCCAGCGAAGCTTTGCGGCAGGCGGCAGGCGGCCGGCGCCGGTGTGAGGCCTGGAGGCAGAGGGGGAAGGGGAGGTTCCTGACGGGCTTGGAGGTTCGGGGAGAGGCCCCGGGCCGCTCGTCATGGAGAACCTGACCATGGCAAAGAACGCCATTCAGAAGATCGCGATGAACGCCGCCGAGAATATTCCCTATGACAAGCTAATGCTGTCGCAGAAGAATGTTAGGCGCATCAAGGACGGCGTGTCGATCGAACAGCTGGCCGAAGACATCGGACGCCGAAAGCTGATCCAGAGCCTGAACGTCCGTCCCGTGCTCGACGCCGAGGGCGAGGAGACCGGCACGTTCGAGGTGCCCGCCGGGGGCCGGCGTTATCTCGCGCTCGGCATTCTCATCAAGCAAAAGCGCCTGGCAAAGAACGAGCCAATCCCCTGCATCGTCAACCGCGGGCAGGAGACCTCGGCCGAGGAGGATTCGCTTGCCGAAAACCTGCGCCGTGCAGACCTTCATCCGCTCGACCAGTTTCGCGCGTTCAAGAGTCTCAGCGACCAGGGCCTCGATCCGGAGGAGATCGGCGTCCGCTTCTTCGTATCGCCTTCGACCGTGAAGCAGCGCCTGCGGCTCGCATCGGTCTCACCCAAGCTGCTCGACCTCTACGAGAAGGACGAAATCCGGCTCGAACAGATCATGGCGTTTTCGATCTCGGACGATCACGCGCGCCAGGAGCAGGTCTGGGAACGGATTTGCAGCTCGCACATGCAGGAACCCTATTACATCAGGCGCCTGCTGACGGAGACCACGGTCCGGACCGATGATCGACGGGCCGTCTATGTCGGCGCGGAAGCCTATGAGGCGGCTGGCGGCGTCATCCTGCGCGACCTGTTCGAACAGGATTCCGGCGGTTGGTTCCAGGACGCCGCGCTCCTCGAGCAGCTCGTCTTCGACAGGCTGAAGGTAGATGCCGAGGCGATCCGTGCCGAAGGCTGGAAATGGGTCGAGGCGGCGATCAGCTTTCCCTATGGCCACACCTCCGGCATGCGGCGCATCTATGCAGAGGCGCAGGAACTCAGCGCCGAGGAGATCGAACGCTACGACGCGCTGAAGGCCGAATACGACAAGCTGGACGCGGACTATGCCCGGGCCGAGGACGCCGACGAGGCAATCGAGGCGAAGCTCGACCAGTTGGGCGCCGAGCTCGATGCGATCGATGATCGTCCTCAAAGCTACGATCCCGCCCAGAAGGCCATTGCCGGTGTGTTCGTTACGCTTGCCGCGAACGGCAAGCTCCAGGTCGACGCCGGCTTCGTGCGGTCGGAGGACGAGCCGCGGACCGAGACCGGCGACGTCGACGAGGGCGAGGAAAGGGGCGCCAACGGCGGAACCCGATCCAATGGCGACGACGATGGCGATGGTGTTGACGTCAACGGCAAGCCGGTGGAAGACGGCTCTAACGACGACGGCGAGGACGACGGCATCAAGCCGCTGCCCGATCGGCTGGTCTTCGACCTAACCGCGCAGCGGACGCTGGCACTGCGCAACGCGCTCGCCGGTGACGTCGACATTGCCTTCGTCGCGGCACTCCATGCCTTCGTCCTGCAGGTCTTCTATCGCTTCGCGCCGGACACGTGCCTGGAGATCAGCGTGAAGAGCGGCAGCTTCAGCCAGGTTGAGGGTCTTGCCGAGACGTCCTGGGCCAAGGAGATCGCCGAGCGGCACGAAGCCTGGGATCGCGATCTGCCCGATGAAGCGGAAGGCCTGTGGGACTTCCTTCTCGGCCTCGACGACGCAAGCCGCAAGGCGCTGTTCGCGCACTGCGTCTCGCTGACCCTCAATGCGGTGGTCGAACCCTGGAACAGGCGAGCGAAGGCGCTCGAGCATGCAGACGTGCTCGGCCGTTCCCTCCAGTTCGACATGGTCGACGCAGGCTGGACGCCTACAGTCGAGTTCCTGGGGCGGCTCACCAAGGCGCGGATTCTACAGGCTGTCCGTGAAGCGCGTGGCGCAGACTCCGCGCAGCTGATCGACCACATGAAGAAGGACATCATGGCCCGTGAAGCCGCGCGTCTTCTCGAAGGATCGAACTGGCTGCCCGAGCCGCTGCGCCTTGAGGTCGATGAAGTGGCCACCGATGCTGGCGACGGGGTCGCCGGCGATATGTCGGACGAGGTGACGCTCGACGGCGATGCCACCGAGCTGCCGGCCTTCCTCGCCGACGATGCGGATCCGTCCTCCGAAGAGCCGGTGACCATCGACGGCGACGAGGCAGACCACCTCCAGGCCGCTGAATAATCGGCCTCACGCTCGCACCGGGCCCGGCACTCCGCCGGGCCGTTTTTCGTTTTCCGACATGGAGAAACCCGCATGTCCGCACATATCGTGTACGAATCCGCCCCATTGGGGAGCTTTATCCGATACAGCGACGGCGCGGCGAAGCCGCCGGCTCGCTTTTCCAAGAAGCTCGCCGCCTGGGAGAGCCGCAACGGCCTCGGTCGCCTGGTCAGGAAGGAACCGCCGCGCGAGCGCGCGACCTATAGCTCGCCGGCCTACTTCACCCTGCATGAGGGCGATTTCGGGCAGGGCGGCATCATCATCGTCTCGGTAAGGCGCACCTGGTCCGTCGAGACCGACCTGCGATTCGAGGTCATCGAGCGTCCCATGATCGGCATGGTCCGCGTCCTGCAGGAACTCGGGGACAGCCCGGAACTGCTCTATCTCGCCAAGGATCGCGAGGCTGCCGAACGCTGGCTCACTAACAACCAGTATCGTCGGGCCTATCTCGAGGAAGTCTCCGCCGATGAGGTCGGCGCCGACATCATCGAGGGCCGCACGGCCGCTTGATCACTTCACCGCATAGAACCACCCTGACGAACGGGCCCGGGATCGCGCGAGCGATCGCGGGCCTGTTCCATTTCATGGAGATCGACATGTTCGACTGGAACAGAAGCTGCTCCTATGACGAGCAGCACAAGAGACGCTTCCACACGATAGCCCGTTCACGGCTGAAGAAACTCGCCGCCGAACTAAACCTGCCCTCGGGCTGCTTTGACCTGCGCTCCAACAAGGCGGGCATAGCGGTTTCCGGTGAGATTACCCTGCACCACGACCGCGCCTACATCCAGGTCGGCCAGTTCGGTTTGTCCTCAGGTCACGGCGTCCTGATCCGCACCTGCAAGGGCCGCAAGGATTATGTCGGCGGGGCCAACCACTTCGTTGCGCTCGGCATGCTTGACGACATCCCGGCGCTCGCCGCCGCCGTGCGTGCCATCACTGGGGTTGTTCGAGGCGCTTCGCGTTCCTCCGAGCGACGCGCCGCCTGAAGCCTGCAAACCCCATCTCGCCGGTGCACGCGCCGACCGCAGGCTCGGCCAGTCGACAGCCACAACACCACCAAACAGTTGCGGCGACGCGGTTCATGCCGCGCCTGGCCGACCTGCGTTTAGGAGAACCCCATCACCGCACATCCACCCTTCAGGAAGGTGCTCGACGGCGTCGCCACCCGCGAGCAGATGTTCCAACTGTTCAGCCGACACAAAGACACTCCCGTCATCGATCCGCTTTCCGGCACTCCCTATTCAGGCGAGTGGTTCGAAATCCCCGCGTCAGAATATCACTTCAGGCTCGATTTGCTGCCACCGCTGTTCATGCGCACCGGCATGTTCGGCACGTCGGAGTTCAAGGCCGGCAACGTGACCAGCGTATTCTTCGCGATCCGGATCAGGGGCCGCGAACGCTGGTTTCATGGCTTTTGCGACCTCACGGATCGGCAGTCCCCTGACAAGATGCGCGCCGCCATCATCGCCCACGAGACCGGCGCGAGCGACAGCATGACCCGCGCGGAACAGCTCGAGGCGATCTGGAACACGACGCTCCCGACTTCGAGGGGATCGCCGGCGAGATCAATCCCGGCACCTGGGCCGCGGAGTGGCAAACGCGTCATTCTCGCTCAACAATGGTGGCAATGGCACGATCCTGAAACTGCTCGAGGACCTGTCGGACGATGAGATCGACAGCCGCTTGCAGGCAATTCCCGCGCGACGCAGTCGAGGCGATAGCGATCCAGACCCCTCCTAGGCAGCCGTAATAATGTCCTGACGCCTGTATGCACAGTCAGCATCCCCGCCGTGATGGGTCGCGACCGCCGCTTCGGTGGGGATCAGCGCCTCCACCCAGATAGCGACATCGTTACTTTGCGAACGGGGAGGCGTGGGCTAACGCCGGATGACGATAATCCCAGCCAGTGCGATGAGAACGATGCCGAGCATTGAAGCCGCATCCAGACGTTCCGAAAACAGCACGACGCCCCATAGCACTGCGAAGGCCAGGTAGGAGAAGTCCCAGGTCGAGATGATCGACGATGGTCCCCACTGGTAGGCGATGGCCGTGCCAATGCTGCCGATCAGCATCGTCATGCTCAAAAACCCTATCAGTGCCCATTGGGTCCAGCCCATTGGAATCCACTCGCCGATGAACAGGCTTTGCCCGCCCTCGCTCCCGGCCGTCACGGTCGCCAGGCTCGCGCCGCCCGCGAGAACGATCGCTAACAGGTTGAAGATCAGCGCCAGAACGAAGGGGTTTTCGCCGCGGCTCTTGGTACGCGTCAGCACCATCGCCAGAGCGTAAAGAATCGCGGAAACCAGCGGCATCACAGCATAAATGCTAACATCACCGGCCTGCGGCTTCAGCATGAGCAGCACACCGACGAAGCCGAGGGCGACTCCGGCCCAACCTTGCACTCCGACAGGTTCCCTGATCCAGATGGCCGCAAAAAGAGTAATGAACAGCGGGATCGTGTAATACACCGCCGCCGCCATCGAAAAATCGAGCCACGGTAGCGAAGCGTAGTAGGTCAGCAGGCTCGACAGAAGCAGGCTGCTTCGCACGATGGCCCATCCAGGATAGGCTGGGCGCAACGACACCTGTGGAAAGCGCCATTTCAGGATCGAGATCAACAAGGGCAGCGTGACGCAGGACCGCAGGAAAACGAACTGCGACAGCGGCACGTCCGAGATCGTGACCTTGATGATCGCATCCGCGATGGAAAGCGTCAGGTTAGTGAAAACCATCGCCGCAACGGCGATGCCCACCCTGTCCACTTTGCGGGCCGTCTGACTAATCGACATTCTCGCGTCTCTGCTTCGTTCGCCCAGGCTAGCGAGCCGAGAACGTTCCAACAATTGTGTTTATACGGAAAGATTGTCTGTGTTCTTGTACAATGAGCGGCGACATGAAAAGGGGTGCCCGATTTTGGACAGCGTGGACGACATGATCCTTTTGGCCGAAGTCGCCGAAACGGGCAGCTTTACCCGCGCCGGGGAGCGGATCGGGATGCCCAAATCTACCGTCAGCCAACGCATCGCCCAGCTAGAGGCCCGTGTGGGATTGCGGCTCCTCAACCGTTCCACCCGGCACGTGAGCCTTACCGGCAGCGGCCAAGTCTATCTCGAATACTGCCGCCGCGTTCGCGCAGAGGTTTCGGCCGCGAACATGGCGATGACCAATCTGAAGGAACAACCGGTCGGGACGCTGAAGATCACCTGCCCAGAGGTAACAGCCACCTATTTCATGCCCACCTTTCTACACGGATTTACCACGCAGTTTCCCCGCATCGCCGTCGAACTGATCGCCACAAACCGGCATCTTGACATCATCCGCGAGGGGGTTGATTTCGCCTTTCGCGTTGGCACGAGCACAGGTCAGGATCTGATCGTGCGGCGTGTCTCCTCGATCAAACGGGTTCTCGTCGCCGCCCCAGCCTATCTGGCGGCTGGCAGTCCTCTTCGGGAACCGACCGATCTCCTGTATCGCCGCTGCCTAATTCACGATGCGCAGCCCGAATGGGTGTTCTTGTCAGACGGCACACCGATCGTCCTACGACCGCCGCCGGCTGCGATCTCGGATTCCATGGGGTTTCTGCTGCAATCCTGCATCGCGGGCGGCGGTGTCGCTCTCCTTCCCGCTTATGTATGCCAGCCGGCCGTCGCGGTCGGCCGCCTGCTGGAATTGCTGCCTGGGTGGGAAATTCCACCCTATGAGATGATGCTGATCTTTCCCAACCTGAAGAACCAGTCCAAGGCGCAGGCCGCATTCCGCGATTATGTGAAGACCTTCGACTTTTCAGTGTTTGGCGTTGCACGGAACTAGATTTCTCGGGTCCTACGGTCGCGTTGTTCCCTGTCGCAACGCGGGGTTCGGCAAGGGCGAATGGCATGCCGAGTATCAGGCGCCCACTGTCCTCGCGCTACGGATCTTCGCAAACCCGCAGCATGCTCACCGAAAAAGATGATCACTGGTCATCCCCCACCAAACCGTCATGGTCCAAGACAGCGGGGATCCTTGTTCAACGCATTGTCTGAATCGATGGCCGCCAATCAATTCACGGCATTGATGGAAACCTAGATGTCGTCCCAGCCTATGGAAGGGCCGGCATCTCCCCGTCACCGACCCGCCAGATCCACGCACCCATCTCCGGCCGGTTCGCGATCATATCCTGCAACGACGCCTCGAACGCTTCGTCCGCACCGGCGGGGACGATAAAGAGCGCGATCGGCTGCTGCCTGTTCTGGAGCAAAGCGTTGGCGATCGGCTGGTCGGCTTGCAGGTCGTAGCGCAATCCCTTGACGCTTTTCTCCCGAAGGCGGGCAAGCGCGTCAACGAGCCTCTTCTCCGGGATCGTCTCGTAAGGGATCCAGTTCTCGGATACCAACATCAACGCGACCTCCTCGACAATTGCAAGGCCGGCCGGGTTCAGTCCGAAGGTCGCAATCGCCACGAGATGCGAGCTGGAATCTGCTCCCCACAGCGACAATTCTTTCTCGAAACGTGCCTGCAACCGGCGGTGCAATCCATCGTCGATGATGAAGGGGAAACCGGGCAAATGCTTGATGACGAGTTTCTGACCCGATCGGGCGGGCATGAATTCCTTCACCTCGCCGACCAGGACCAGCAACTTTCGTGGGCCGGATTTCGGCGGGAGCGCAGGTGCAAGAATCGCATTGCGACGCTGCTCGATCGCTTCCTTGTTCTCGGCGCGAAACGGCTCGGGCACGAACAGGATATCCGCGAGCGGTCCGCCCCTCACCGTCATTTGTCCGGCAGCCTCGAGAAGGTGCCAGCGGACATTCCACCAATGTCGCTTGCCAGCCCATCGGGATGTCCAGACCGTCAATTCGGCCTCGTGCCAGAGATAATGAAGGAGGCCACGCAGCGACATCCTCCTGGGGTCTCCGGTTACACTGGCGGAGCTCTGGCCAGCAGGCACGGACGCTGCCCGGCTCCCTGTCTTCGACAGGCTGAAGTCCAATTTGAGGGCCGCCATGCCGCTTTGCGGATCGAGCTGTATCGCGCTGCCCATCAGCGCGCCCAGCCCGGACAGCTCGTAAGGCGATTCATATGAATCACAGGATGGATCATGCCCGCCGCCGCTCAGCGGCATGCGCTTGATCAGGTGAAGGTCGCCGATGCGGGCGATGTACATCGGGCAGCCCGGCTCGCGGCACAGGCATAGCGGGCGCTCGGTGCGGGCATAGGCGTTCGCCAGCGCCCCCTGCAGGTCAGGCGCCCCTTCCTCGTAAACCGCACTGCCAATTCTGAACCGTCGCATCACCTCCACAGCTCCAGGTCGCCGCCGCATCGCTGTCCGCATTCAAGTCATGGCTTTGCGCAGAGCGCAACCCGATTGGTGCATCGGCGCCAGAGGCAGGGGGGAGCCGGGAGAAGTGCGGCCCGGCTGGCGCGGAGAGAGTGCCGGCGCGGGGCGCCACTCCCCGCTCGCGAAGGATATCTCCATGAACATTCTTTCGACCACCTCAATCGTCGCACGTACGGCCGCTTCCCTCGCCGCGCCGGCACAAGACGTCATCGGCACCGCCCAGGCGATCCATCAGGCGGGAATGCGGCTTCTGCCTTTCCTGGAGCAGGGCGAGCCTGTCACCACCGCCGCACTGCGCACCGCCATGACGACAAGTTTTGGCGGCAGCGATGCGCAAGGGTTATGGGTCTGGAAGGACGCCTATGAGGCGCTCGAAGTCGCCCAGGTGCTGTTTCTGCGCCAGTTCGGCCCCGCGATCCTGTCCCGTTCCACCACGCCGCAGGCAACGCTGGCGAGGATGAAGCGCATCGCCGAACTTCTTCCCACGCATAGGCGACGGTCCGACGAGAGTCACGCGATGCAGCAGCTCTCCACGCCCTTGCCGCTGTCCTTCGTCACAGCGCACGCCGCGGCGATCACATCTTGCGACCTCGTTCTCGAACCCTCGGCCGGCACGGGTCTGCTCGCCGTTAATGCCGAGATGGCGCGCGCCTCGATCGCCCTCAACGAACTTGCCGCGACGCGGGCCGATCTCCTCGGCTTGCTGTTTCCGCGCATGCCCGTCTCTCGGCACGACGCCGCCCATATCGACGATCATCTCGACGTCGCCATCGAGCCGTCCGTCGTGCTGATGAATCCACCCTTCAGCGTCGGCGCCTATGTCGACGGCCATGTCGCCGACGCGGCATGGCGGCACCTCTCCTCCGCATTCGCACGCTTGCGTCAGGGCGGACGCCTGGTCGCCATCACAGGCACCGGGCTGTCTCCGGAAAACCCCAAATGGCGGGGCGCCTTCGAACGCCTGCAGGAGCAAGGCACCATCATCTTCACCGCGGTGATCGACGGCCGTGTCTACGCCCGCCATGGCACCACCACTGAGACGCGCCTGACAATTATCGACAAGGTACCGGCCGCCGACCCGAAAAGCTTCGTCCGGTCGCCCGGCAAGGCCACGGATGTCGAAACGCTGCTCTCCTGGATCACGGATCTGCCGCCTCGGACACCGGGCGGCTTTCCGGATTCGATCGGCGCGCTGTCCAACGTCATCCCGCGCAATGCCGCCATGCACATGGCTGCTCGATCGGGGGCGAGAGCCGCACCCCTCGCTGTCTCAATGGCTGCTCCGAAGGCCATCCAACCGGTCCGTACGATGGCACGAGCGAAGCCCGCTCGCCAGGTCATGGCAAACAGCACGCCGGCTGTTCCCCTTGCCTACGAATTGCGCGACTGGATGCCGGAGGAGGGCGGCCGGCTCACCGATTCAATCTACGAACCCTACGCGCTCCAGTCGATCGACATTCCCCGCGCCAAACCGCATCCGACGCCCCTCGTACAGTCGGCCGCAATGGCCGCCGTCGCGCCACCAAAACCTTCCTATCGGCCGCTTCTTCCTGATGCGATCATCGACGAGGGCCTGCTGTCGGACGCCCAGCTTGAAAGCGTGATCTATGCCGGCGAAGCCCATTGCGGCCATCTCACCGGCGCCTGGACGGTTGACGAGACCTGCGATGTCGTCTCGGCTGCGCCAGAGGGTGCTGCGAACGCTGTCCGCTTCCGCCGTGGATGGTTTCTGGGTGACGGGACCGGTTGCGGCAAGGGACGGCAAGTCGCCGGCATCATCCTCGACAATTGGCTGCAGGGCCGCCGCCGTGCGATCTGGATTTCCAAGTCGGACAAATTGCTTGAAGACGCCCAGCGCGATTGGGCATCACTCGGCCAGGAAAAACTTCTTGTCCAGCCGCTGTCACGTTATCGGCAGGGCACACGGATCCGCCTTGCCGAGGGCATCCTGTTCACGACCTACGCAACCCTGCGCTCGCAGGAACGGGAGGGCAAGAAATCCCGGATCGCTCAGATCCTCGACTGGGTCGGACAAGAGGCGAGGAGGGACGAAGGCCCGACGGGGATTAGAGAAAGCCAGACAGGGATTGGAGAAAACCCGTCGGGGGCCAAAAAATCTTTCGATGGCGTCATCGTCTTCGACGAGGCCCACGCCATGGCCAATGCCGCTGGCGGCAAAAGCGAGCGTGGCGACGTCGCGCCCTCGCAACAAGGCAAGGCGGGACTGCGGCTGCAGCACGCCCTTCCCGACGCGCGCGTCGTCTACGTCTCCGCGACCGGTGCGACCGCGGTCGAGAACCTCGCCTATGCGCAGCGTCTCGGCATCTGGGGCAGCGAGGATTTTCCCTTCGCCAACCGCGCCGAATTCGTCGCGGCGATCGAGGATGGTGGTGTCGCGGCGATGGAAGTGCTCGCCCGCGATCTCAAATCGCTTGGCCTCTATGCGGCGCGTTCGCTCTCTTATGACGGCGTCGAATACGACCTGCTCGAGCATGAGCTAAGCGACGAACAGATCCGCATCTACAACGCCTATGCCGATGCGTTCCAGGTCATTCACAACAACCTCACCGCCGCGCTCGAGGCGACCAACATCACCAGTGAGTCCGGCACGCTGAACCGCAACGCCAAGGCAGGCGCGCGCTCGGCCTTCGAGAGCACGAAGCAGCGTTTCTTTAGCCATCTCATCACCTCGATGATGACGCCGACGCTGATCGGCGCGATCGAACAGGACCTCGCCGACGGTCATTCGGCGGTCGTACAGATCGTCTCGACCGGGGAGGCGCTGATGGAGCGACGCCTTGCCGAAATCCCCACCGGGGAATGGTCGGATCTGCATATCGACGTCACGCCGCGCGAGTATGTCGGCGGGTACTTGATGCACTCCTTCCCCACCCAGTTGTTCGAGCAATATTCGGACGCGGAGGGGAACGTCTATTCGCGGCCTGTCCACGACGAAGATGGCAATCCGGTTCAATGCCGCGAGGCGGTTCGCCGGCGCGACGAAATGGTCGAAAAACTCGCATCGCTGCCGCCGGTCGGCAGCGCGCTGGACCAGATCATCCATCACTTCGGCACCGACACCGTGGCCGAGGTGACAGGCCGGTCCCGCCGCATCGTCAGGAAGGCCGGCCGCGATGGCATCGACCGGCTGGCCGTGGAAAACCGTCCGGGCTCGGCCAACCTCGCCGAAACCCAGAGTTTTATGGATGACGACAAGAGCGTTCTGATCTTCTCCGACGCCGGCGGCACTGGCCGCTCATATCATGCCGATCTTGGGGTGAAGAACCAGAGGCTGCGCAAGCACTATCTGCTCGAGGCCGGCTGGCGCGCCGACAACGCCATCCAGGGTCTCGGGCGGACCCACCGCACAAATCAGAAGCAACCGCCGCTGTTCCGGCCCATGGCCGCGAACGTGAAAGCCGGCAAACGCTTCCTGTCGACGATCGCACGACGGCTCGACACGCTGGGCGCGATCACGCGCGGGCAGCGCCAGACCGGCGGGGCAGGGCTGTTCCGTGCCGAGGACAATCTCGAAAGCCCCTACGCGCGGGCCGCACTTCGCCAATTTCACATGCTGCTGCATCAGGGGAGGATCGAAGGCTGCTCGCTCACGACCTTCGAGACCGTGACCGGGCTGTCGCTGACGACTGACGAGGGCGGGCTGCGTGACGACCTGCCGCCGATCACGACCTGGCTCAACCGCCTGCTGGCGCTGCGCATCGAAACCCAGAATCTGCTGTTCGAAGTGTTCGAACAACTGATGGCGGCAAAAATAGAAGGCGCCATTGCCGCCGGCAACTACGACAGGGGACTGGAGACCATCACGGCGGAGAGCATCGTCGTCACCGATCGCCGCACCGTCTACGCGCACCCGGTTTCCGGCGCGCAGTCGCATGTGCTCATCGTCGCGCGCAAGGACCGTATGCGGCCGCTCAGCCTCGTCGACGCGCTGGCCATCGTCCGGGCGGAACCGCAATCGGTTTTGTTGGTGAACGCGCGGTCGAACCGAGCGGCGATACAGCTGCCGACGGCCAGCCTGATGCTCGACGACGGAACCGTCGAACACCGAGTGCGCCTGCTGCGGCCGACGGACGAACTGCGCTTCGGTCTCGATGCCCTTGCCGAAACCCACTGGCAGCCCGCCGACCGAGAACTGTTCTGCGACCTGTGGCAGGCAGAAGTCGCTGCCGTCCCGGAGTTTACCACCAGCACCTTTCACATCGTGACGGGTTTGCTGCTGCCGATCTGGCGGCGGCTGCCGGACCATGATTGTCAGGTTTACCGGATCCAGACCGATGCCGGCGAACGCATCATCGGCCGTCACATCGCGCCGACGCTTGTCGCGACCATGTTCCGCAATCTCGGTCTCGACGATGTCCCCAAGCTCGCGCCGGGAGATGCCTGGACCGAGCTCGTGGAAGGCAGAGTCGGACTGCAACTCGCCGGTGGCCTGATTCTGCGCCGCAGCCGCGTCATGAACGACTACCGTGTCGAATTGATCGGCTTCACCGATGCCATGGTCCCCCGGCTGAAGGCGCTGGGGCTGATCTCCGAAATCATCTCCTGGAAGCTCCGACTGTTCATCCCGACGAGCGAGAAAGGGCCGTCCATCCTCGCCGCGTTGCTCGACCGCCACACACTGGTCGGCGTCACCGACCGCGCGGCAGCGGCGTGAGGGGAGACGATCATGACCGTCTCGGCCTCCGAGCTGGCACGCCGCCTTGGCGAACATGCCGAGGCGGTGTGCCGCGAATATCTCTCCAACGGCCATCGCTCCGGCAACTACTGGATGGTCGGCGATGTCCGCAACACGCGCGGCCGCTCCATGCATGTGCGGCTCAAAGCGGTGGGCGGCAAGGCAGCCGGAAAGTGGGTCGACGAGTCGTCGGGGGAACATGGCGACCTGCTCGACGTCATCGAGCTGAGCTGTGGTCTGGTCGACTTCCGCGAGGTCGCGGACGAAGCACGTCGCTTCCTCTCCATGCCGCTGCCATCGCGCCAGCCTGCGCCCCAGCCCCTTGGCGCGCAGCGCCAGCCTGCCGCGTCACGCGGTTCCCCCGACGCCGCGCGTCGCCTGTTCGCCATGTCGCAGCCGATCGCCGGCACGCCGGCCGAACGATACCTCGCCGGCCGCGGCATTCTGCTCTCCCCGCGTGAGCGCGCCCTGCGCTTCCATCCCGGCTGCTACTACCGGGATCTCGTGACCGGCGAGACGCGGACCCTTCCTGCGCTGATTGCCGCTGTCACCAGCTTCGACGGGAAGATCACCGGCCTGCAACGCACCTGGCTTGATCCCTCGGGTCAGGGCAAGGCGCAACTCGCCGATCCACGCCGCTCACTGGGTCATCTCTTGGGCAACGCCATCTGGCTCGGCCTTGATCCCGGGGCCCCGGTCCCGGTCATGGCCGCCGGCGAGGGGTTCGAGACGATGGCGTCGCTTAAGGTGGTGATGCCGGCGCTGCCGGTTGCCGCCGCCACTTCGGCCAATCACCTCGCCGGCCTGACGTTTCCGCCCGGCTGCCGTCGCCTCTACATCGCGGCCGATGCCGACGCCGCCGGCCGGCACGGCATCGAGCGTCTCAGCCAGCGAGCCGGCGAGGCCGGGATCCTCGCCCTGGTGTTGCGGCCGCAGCTCGGCGATTTCAACGACGACCTGCGTCATCTCGGCCCGGCCCATCTCGCGGCATGGCTCAGCGACCAGCTCGTCCCGGAGGATGCCCGTCTCTTCCTGCCGCTCGGATGAACGCGTCGGGCCGGCACGCGGGCCGGCGCGGCGTCGCCGGACAGCCTGCAGACATGGCGGCGCTCCACCAGAGAGGCCGCGCCCGCGGCCTGCCTGAGAGGCGACCCCTGCCACCCCCCGGTCACGGCCGCAACGGCGGCGCCGTCCTCCGCTTGCGCTCCGGCCTTCGGTGCGGCCGCGTCCGGGGCGCGGCCGGGATGCGCTGTCAGGCCGCGATGGGCGCGGCCACAACCGACGGAGACACGCCATGACCTACGAGCTTCCTCTCGACGACGCCTGCGAGCCCTACCACGCCTCCTCGCCGACCGACCGCGTCATCCTCGAACTACAGATGTACGGCCATCGCCCGCAGCAGGACGAACCTGATCCCCGCCCGCTGCCCGACGACGAGGCGATCCGGGCTGGCCTCGCCGGCATCGTCGAGACCTTCGCCGGCATGCTCGGCGACACCAGGCTCGAACCCGATCTCGACGACCTGCTCTGGTCCTTCGCAAACGTCTTCCACCGCGCCGCCGAGCGCGTCGCCCGCAGCCTCGACCGCAACGAGGAGGCGCAGCGTTCGAGCCAACAGGAGCAGGACGGTTCCGAGGTGAAGTCGGTCGAGCTGGAACGGCTGACCGCCGAGGGCATCACCTATATCGAGCGCCGCAACGTGCTCGAAATCATGCGCGATGAGGCTGCCGACCTCTACGAGGCACAAACCGGATCGGCCTGGCGGCCGCGCACCGGCTCCAAGGTCTCCCACCAGGCGATGACCGCTTCGGTGATCGACTCCAGAGACTTCCTCGCCGCCCGCCGCCACGCCGAAACCGAGGTGCTCGTTCCTGCCGGCACCAAGATTGCCTTCGCCGGTGGTCTCGACTGCAACGATCACGACCGGATCTGGAACGCGCTCGACAAGGCCCGCGAGAAGCATCCCGACATGGTCCTGCTCCACGGCGGCAGCCCGCGTGGCGCCGAACGCATCGCCGCCTGCTGGGCCGAGAACCGCAAGGTCACCCAGATCGCCTTCAAGCCGGACTGGACCCGACACGCCAAGGCGGCTCCGTTCCGCCGCAACGACCAGCTTCTCTCGGTGGTGCCCTACGGCCTGATCGTCTTTCCCGGTTCCGGCATCACCGAGAACCTTGCCGACAAGGCGCGTCGGCTCGGCATCCCCGTGTGGCGGTTCGCGGAGGACGGCGCGTGAGCGCCGTTTTCTTGCAAATCTAGAAAATCTAGATAATATGGAGATCGATAAGGAGTCCAGCCATGCGCCAGTTCACGACGGGGGATCTCAACAAGCAGGTTGGCGACGTCACCGACGTTGCCAGCCGCGAACCCGTTATTCTTACCAAGCACCGGAAACCCCGGTTCGTGCTGATGAGTTACGAGCACTACGAACGGATGCGCATCGGCGGCGATCCCCGCCGCGCATACCGTGTCTCCGAGATGCCGGAGGAACACACGGAACTCTTCGCCGCCGAGATCGACCGATTGGCGCGCGGGGAAGGATACGATGATGAGCGGTAGATTCCTGCCTGGTCAGGTGATCTCCTACCCGTATCTTTGGGCATGGCAACACGAGCGCGGCGAAACGGAAGGCCGCAAGAGCCGGCCCACCTGCGTGGTCATCGCTGTCCGCGGCGCAAGAGATGGCCTGACCCATCTCGCGCTCCTGGCGATAACCACCCAACCACCAACCAGCGATCGGGTCGGTTTGGAAATCTCCACTATCGAGTGCCGCCGCGCCGGTCTGACCGATCTCAAACGCTGCTGGATCGTGGTTGACGAATACAACTACGATATTGCCGAACGCTCCTGGTACATCGAAGCCGACGGTAAGCCCCTCGGTCGTTTCAGCAAGGCATTCATGATGAAAATCGCAGGCGCCTTTATCGAAGCGCGCAGCGAGGGCCGCCGCGTCAGCCGTCTGGATTGACGTTCTCTTTCGCGGCCATGCGCTCGATCCAGGACGTGAGCCTCTGGCTGGCCGACAAAGACCACTAGCTCCAAGCGCGAAGCGCAACTAGCCAGATGCGCGTAGCGCCTCCGGCAGCTGCAGGATCCGGGCGCGCCGGCCTGCGGCCGGCCGGGCTCTCGTCGCGGCGTCCCGCCGCTTCCCGAGCCAGCTTTGCCGTCTCGGCCTTCGGGTGACGATCCCTCGCGCAGGGCCAGGGGAGAGGGCGGCCGGCGCGGGGCGGGGGACGCGGGAGAGAAGGGAAAGTCACCATGTCGATGATATTCATAGGTGGATCACGCGAGATATTCGAGCTGCCGGAACCTGCCATCGCTCGCATCGGCGCAATCGTTGCTGCCGAGCACGGCGTGCTGGTTGGCGACGCGCCTGGAGCCGATGCCGAGGCGCAGGGCCTGCTCGCCGGCTACAAGTACGAGCACGTCGGGGTCTTCCATGCCGGCAAGGAACCCCGCAACAATCTGGGCGACTGGGCCGCCTACCATGTTCCTTCTCCTGAAGGAGCTCACGAGCACTGGTTCCACGCCGCCAAGGACCGGGAGATGGTGCGGCGCGCCGACTTTGGGATGATGGTCTGGGACGGCGCATCACCGGGCACGGCCGTCAACGTGCTTCGGCTCGCCATCGCGAACAAGCCGTGCGTCATTTACGATCTGGCCAGGGGCCGGATGGCGACCACGTACAATGTGGAAGACTGGTGCGCGATGCTCCGCCATGCTGATCCGGACATTCGCCGCCAAGCCGAAGCCCGCATGACGCCGGATGAGCGTCTAACGTTGCCAGGATGATGGATGCGGTCCTGCCGACAGGCCCTGCGGGTTCAATCCGATATGTGATCCGGCTCCTCGCCGCCTAACCACTTGTATGAGCGGACGGAGCCGGCCCCTTTCGAAACCGGTCCACGCGCAGAGCCGCGGGGCGTTGTACGGATGATCATCTTGACGCTTCTCGCCTCTGAAGCGGGTGCAAGCGTGCCGAACAATATCCTGGCTTGCCGGGTCATCCAACCTGACTGCGCGGTATCGTCCCCGAGGGGCGTGAAGTTCGCTGCCAGCCGGCTCCGATCTCGAAACCGCTATGCCGCCATACCGAACATGCAAGGCGGTCACGCGCCGGGCTGCTGGTCGATGTGTTGGCGATGCCGACGACATGACCCGAGAGGCTGCAGCATGTTCCTGCGATCCGGCAGCGTTGCGTCGGCGATCTAGCGATGGTGGCCTGAGTTCTTCTCCTTCGGTTGCATCGGGGCCATTCCCGTTTCATGTCGCCTTTGTAGACGACCGCCTGCTTTGTGCGGTCAACCCCCGTTGGGGGTACACTCGGCGAATATTCAGGAAAATTCGATTTCTGTTTTTGTCTGCGGGCAGGCGAAGGGCCTGCCCGCAATTTTTCGGCAAATAGAATTTTCCAGAATTTTCGCCGAGATGACCGCAGCAGGACGGCCCTCTCCTTTGGCGCCATCGGGAATGGTCCCGATGCAAGCGAAGGAGAACTACCATGGCCACCACGATCGCAAACCTCACCACCAAGGCCGACGGCTCGATGGAAGGCGTCTTTGCCACGCTCCGGGTCAACGCCCCGATCACCCTGATCCCGAACACCAACAAGTCGCGCGAGGACGCGCCCGACTACCGGATCGTCAACAAGCGCACTGGCTTCGAGATCGGAGCCGGCTGGCACCGCACCTCCCAGCGTTCGGGCGAGGAATACCTCTCCGTCAAGCTGGAAGCGCCTGAGATCGGCGTCATCTTCGGCAACCTCGCACCCGCCCCGGGCGGCGAGGAGAACAAGAAGGTCATCCTCTGGAACAACCCCCAGTGAGGCATCGGTGGCCGGCCCCGCAAGGGGCCGGCTCCCCACCGGCAAAAGGAGGTTGCAATGAGCCGCTACACCATCACTGTCACTGGCACCGTCACCGGAAAGGGCCACTCCGATCCAGACGCTGTCATCGGCTACGACCCACCGCTTCGGACCTACTTCCTGCAAGCGTTCCCGCACCAGGAAACCGACGAGCCCCGTCTTTGGCTTGGCACCCGCGATCGCGCGTTCGAAGCGCTTGACGATCTTCGCCATGCAGCCATCTCACACGGCTACGACTTCATGCCGTTGTCGCCCAAACTGGCGGCAAAGCTGGTCGGCGACAAAGCGGCAGCCAGTGCGCTTCCGGACCGGGACGACTTCCTTGGTCAACTGCTGAAACACCTCAAGCAATCCAAGTAGGCAAACATCTCAGGGCCCGCGACGAAGTATCGTCGCGGGCCCTTTTTTTCGCACATAGCAAGAGCCACGAACATCACCTGTCGCAACAGGCGATAGCGGCTCCATACCGTCGGTCATTCCTTCGGCAGTTTGTGCTTATGAATGCGGATATAATCCTGCACAGCCTTTCGCAGCAGTTCGGTCATGCTGTGGCCGTTGCTGATCGCCAGCAGCTTGAAATGGCGCTGCTCCACGGCCGTCAAATAATACCCGCAGCGGATCATCTCCTCGTCGCGAATCTTCTTGCCGGCTATCGGATCCTTTTTCTGACCCTGCCGCAGCAGCTTGCGAAAGTCAGGGCTTGCACCCGATGCCGGCTCGGGCGTCTGCGACATCGCCGATCCGACATTCGGCTCCAGCTTCTGCGCCTCGATCTTCGGCGATGAAATGAACATGCTCGGCAGTGCCGGCGGCTGCGTGGAAATCGCCTTCATCATGCGGGCTTTCTTGTCGTGACCGGGTTTCGGTGCGGTTTCTTCACTCATGCCGCGTTCCTTGTGGCTTCGATGAAGGTTTGCAGAAGGTCGTCGAAGACCCCTTCGCTCTCGGCAATCGCCTTCGCATCAGGCACCCCATGGCTGTAAAGGGTCTGCCCGGTCTGAAGATCGCGGTAGGCAACACGATTGTGCAGGACGTGTTCTGCAATCGGCGTGCCGTTGGCCTGGATGATGGCGCGCAGTTCGGTCAGGGCTCGCGCCCTGCCATCGATGATGGTCTGCTTGGTCAGCACGAATATCGCAGGCAGCGGTCTACCCCGGCTCTCGACCGCCAGCGGGATGTAGTGGTCAGTGATCTGGATGGCGGCGGTCACATCGTCGAGGGCAAAATAGACCGGCACGACAACAATGTCGGCGGCGTAGAGCCCGGCCATGAGGTTGTCATTTGTGGTGCCTTCCGTATCGATCAATACGACGGAGCGCTCACCGTTGTGAATGGCTGCGGCGTCAAGGACTTCCTGCGGGGTCATCGCGCTCACCAGTTGCAGCCTGTCAGGACGATTGCCAGCCTCACCCAGCATCTGGAACCAGCGGTTCATGTTCTGCCGCCGGTCGCCGTCGACAAGAGTGACCGAATAGCCCCGATGCAGCGCGACGGATGCGAGCGCGCGCAGCATCGTCGATTTGCCAGTGCCGCCCTTGGGGATCGCAGCGGAGATGATCATGGCGGCCTCCTTCCGGCGTGGGCTCCCTGTGTCCATGTTAACAAGGACACAAGTCATCATGGACACAGGGAACGATATCACGGTCAAAACATGGTGACATAGTCAACGGGGAAGACTGGTTTGGCAACCCAGGCGCGCACCGATAAGGGCTCGTTCAGGGTGCAGTCACTAACGCGGCGGTTGCCATCTTCATGCGAGGAATGATCTGCCGGGCTGACCGGAGTGCAGACCGCCCTGATGTTTCCATGTTAACATGGAAACAAGTCTTCAACGCCACATCACAACAAATCACGATGGAGACATTGCGACGCTTGAGTCGGGCTGTGCCGTCGACAACTGCGCTGGTGAGAAGACACGCCCTCAATCTTTCTGCTTCTTGCTGGCAGGATAGCCTATTTTGTGATACACACAAAATAGGCGGCGCGGCCCTGGCGGGCCTTAGCGCCCGCAAGCGGGCTTGAGAGATGGATGCAGACGCCCAGAAAGCCGCGGTGAAGAGTGCGTCACGACGCTATGGCGAGGTGACGCACATCCGGTTTTCGGCTGACGAGCTGGCCAGCCTCAAAGCCATTGCGGAGCGGGACGGCGTGACCGTCAGCGAAGTCGTGCGGCGTCTTGTGCGGGCAGAGGCCGGGCATCTGCCTATCGCGTCAGAGGCGTTGCGGCCGGCGATCGTGGAGATGACTGATCAGCTGCGGCGCGTCGGCGTCAATTTCAATCAAGCCGTGCGTGCCATGAACGACGGCCGCATTCCTTCTGACGAGAATCTTGAGCAGGCGCTGATCGCCGTGGGCGACCTCGTGCGGCAGTTCCGCGAAGAACTGAAGGCGATGACTGGGGGCTCCCGCAAGGCGAGAGCGGCAAGGCCATGAGCGGTCGTCTCGCCGGCTACGCGGCCGAAATCGAACGCTATCTGCGGGGCGAGTCGGGAGCGAAGCGCGAGGACCTGGACAACGACGAGTCTCTGACGAGCGCCCGACGCGAGGCCGGTGAATTCCAGGCGGTGAACAGTCATGAGCGGGCCGGCGGCGGCGGACGCCTCGGGCAAGGACAAGCAGGCTCGATGGGAGGTGGCGGCAGGAACGCCCCTCGTTCGTCGCCGGGAGGGACAGGAGTGGCGGGGAGCTCCATGTCGAGCAGGGCACCGAAGTCCACTGCTGCTGCGAGTTTGCCCAGGGCCGCTAGCGCCCCGATCATGGTCTATGGCGCCACGCTCGCCGGTTTCCGGCCGGAAGAGGAGGAGGAAGACTGGAAGCGGCGCGGCGGCGGCGGCCGTGGTACCGATCGCGCGAGCGCTACAGGACGAGCGGCGCGGGCGGGCTATCGGGCGCGCGCCGTGGCGGCGAGGGCAGGCTATGCGGCGGGTGCGCAGCCTGCCGTGTTCAAGGTCATGCCCAATCCTCCGTCGACCAGGGAAGCCGCCGCGCGGCTGCTCAATTACATCGGCAAGCGCGAGGACGAAAAAGGCGAGAAACACGACATCGAGATCTTCGACGAAGATGGACAGGTTCTTGCGACAGGCGGCGCGCGAAAGGCGTTCCTGGAAACGTTTTGCGAGACGTTCGAACCGCCCTTGGAAAACACCAATTTTATCGAGGTTCGTTTCGAGCTCGCCGGCCAGGTCACCGATGCCGCCTTGAGCGAGGCGCTGACCAAGGCCTTCGGCGCAAAACCGTTCATCTATGCTCAGGACGGACAGACGGTGCAGGTCTACGCGCACACCGATCAGCGGGCAGGACCGCTCGCCAAGGTGCTTGCCGGCGGTCGGGAGAATTCGCGCAGCAAGGCGCTCGACAGGATCGAGGCGCGGTTGTCTGAAGCCATGGGCGCGGCGGGGGTGGTCGCCAAGGCGGAGGTAACGGCGGCCGTCAGCCGTGAACCCAAAGCGAAATATTTCCTGCAGAAGTTCATCCGCACCCACAGCCAGGTTCGCCACGCAAATGGCGAGCCTGTACCCGGGGTGAAGAATTCCACCAAGGCGGCCGCTTCGGTCTATGAACAATGGCGCCCGCAGTTTTCGGGGCGTGAACGCCGCAATGCCTATCACCTGCTTTTTTCGGCAAGGGCCGGCACCGATGCCAACGCCGTCATGGCCGCGGCGCGCGGCGTGCTCGAGGAGCGCGCGTCAGGATACAAGTTCGTCCTCGCGCATCACAAGGACACCAAGCACGTCCATATCCATGCGATGGTGCAGGCACGGTCAGCCGACGGCGAACGCCTGAAATTCTACAAGCCTGATCTCGCAGCCTGGCGCGAGACCTTTGCGGAAAAAGCACGCGAGAACGGCATTGCGATGGTGGCAACGCGGCGCATGGATCATGCGATGACGCGGCCATTCACGAAGGAGCATGCCGGAGCCTATAGCCGCGCGCAGAGCGATCCGCGCTACCAGGTCAGCACCAGGACGATCGAGCGAGTGGAGGCCAAGCGGCAACGCCGTATCGATGGGCAATCCCTTGTCGTTAACGGCGATGCAATCGCTGCCGCATGGCAAAAGACTGTGACGACGATGCGGACCGCGGGCATAGTCGGTCAGGCTCTCACGGCAGCGGAATCGATCGGCAACAATTTTCTGCGGTTCCGTCGCGATCGGACAGGTGAGGGGCAACCAGGTCCTGCCGCGGGTCGCGGAGCTGATCAATCGGGGCAAAAGTCTTTCCTGTCCCATCCCGGTATGAGAGAATTGAATGCACTGATAGGAGATTTGGACATGGCGCAGACCCCCTTGGAAATGCGGCGTCAGATGGCCCGCGTCAATCAGGCTCTGGACAACATGCGCGAGACGCTGCCGCCGGCGCATCAAGGACAGTTCGAACAGTATCGTGAAGAGGTGAACGACAAGATGCACGACCGTCTCGCGCGGCTGCAATTCGAGCGGCAGCAGCAGCGTCGTGGTGGTGACGAGCCGATCCCCGAGCGCGAGCCGCGAGGGCGAGACCTTCCAACTCGGGACGATCCCCGCGAGCCGGAGCAGCCGCGCACCGGCACCGAGCAGGAGAAGGTGGCAGCCAAGCAGAAGGACGCCAACAAACAGAAGGCACGGCAGTCGGAAGAGCAGGACCGCAAGACCCAGCGCTCAAATGATAACGATTACGAGCGCTGAGCCGAGCTCACTGCCGCCTGCGGCTAAAGAGACCGAGAGTGTTAGTGACCTCATGTGCCGAGGCCCATTTGGCGCCTACGAGGTTCAGGATGATGGCCACGCAGATCTCACGCCGCGCATGATCTTGAAATCTGCTTCGTGCCGCATTGCTGGATGGACTGAAGCTAAGGCTGGGACAGGCTGGTTTCAGGTCGGTCCAGGTAACCGCAGCGCCATTGGATCGATCGGTGACGGGCTCAAAGCCCGGTCGTAAGTTTGCTGATGGGTTAGGGTCCGGACTCATAACCGTCGGTCGACTGCGCTGGCGGCTCTGGTTGCCGTTAGTCGCGGGCGCTGAGCGGGGCTCGATAGGATCAACCGAACCTGCGATACTCAAGGCAATCTATTGGAGTGATGATGCGCATCGTAACCCGTCTCACTGATCGGCTTAAACTGCAGCATCCGATCATCAGCGCGCCGATGGCATTCGCATCGGGCGGGGAACTCGCAGGTGCGGTCAGTTCAGCCGGAGGGCTTGGGCTTATCGGCGGCGGCTATGGCGACGCTGATTGGCTGACGCGCGAGTTCGAGCGATCTGGCAACCGACCTGTCGGCTGCGGCTTCATAACTTGGTCACTCGCCAGGAACCCGCGCCTACTCGATAAGGCCCTGGAGCGGCGACCAAGTGCGATTTTCCTATCCTTTGGCGACCCGGCGCCTTTTTCGCCGGCAATACGGGCCGCCGGGGTCCCCTTGATCTGCCAGGTCCAGAGCCTCGACGACGCGCGCCGCGCTCTTGATGCCGGAGCCGACATTGTCGTCGCCCAAGGCGCGGAAGCCGGCGGTCACGGTGAAAAGCGAGCGACATTCACATTTGTTCCGGAGGTCGCGAACTTGGTACGGCGACGGGCGCCGGACACGCTCATCTGCGCGGCCGGCGGCATCGCCGATGGTCGTGGGCTTGCAGCGGCGCTGATGCTTGGCGCTGATGGCGTCGTGATGGGATCACGTTTCTGGGCCTCGTTGGAGGCTCTCGTTCATCCAAATCTGCACCAGGCTGCCCTTGCCGCGACCGGAGACGACACGGTTCGAACCTCGGTGATGGACCTAGCGCGCCGCCTGGATTGGCCATCGCGGTTTTCACTGCGCGTTCGGAAGAATGCTTTTACGGAAGCCTGGCACGGCAATGAGGCCCATCTCCTTGCCGACATTGACGCGCAGTCCGCTGCCTACCGGGAAGCGTGGGCAAGCGGCGATCCCACAATAGCCGCGATCATGATTGGTGAGGCCGCCGGCCTCATCCACGACATCGAGCCGGCGAGTGACATACTCCTTCGCACCGTTTCTGAAGCGATCACGCTGCTTCAGGGCGCAAGTTCGCTTCTGTTTGTCGAGGACAACTGTCACAGCCAGTAACTGACCGTAGCGGCTAGGCAGACGGCAGCGAGGAAGTTCGTGGCCGATCGATCGTATCTGGTGGCGATGCGGCGGAAATCCTTGAGCCGTCCGAACATGCGCTCGATGGCGTTGCGATCACGGTAGAGGAACGGGGAGAAGCAGTTCTTCCAGCGCCGGTTGGCTTCGGCGGAATGTTCGGCATCGCCCCTTTAGCCTAGACCTGTGGCGAATGGCATTGGTATCATAGTCCTTGTCGGCGTGCAGGATCGGGCTCTTGGGCATCTGCTCCAGAAGCAAATCTCCGGCGCTGCAATCGGCGACCTGGCCACCGGTCAAGAGGAAAGCGATCGGGCGGCACAGGCCATCGGTCAGGGCGTGGATCTTCGTGGTTCGCCCACCGCGCGACCGGCCGATCGCCTGATTTTGCTCCCCCCTTTGCCGCCAGAAGCGCAGCGATGCGCCTTCACGGCCGAAGAGTCGATCAGGACCTCAGCCGGAGGACCGCCAGCCGAGGCCAGGGCGTGGAAGATGTCGACCCAAACGCCTTTGGCAGCCCATCGGACAAAGCGATTGTAGAGCGTCTTTCTCGGCCCGTAGACTTGCGGGGCATCGACCCAGCGGCCGCCGGACTTGAGGACATGGACGATGCCGCCAATCGCTCGGCGGTCATCGACTCTTGGCTTGCCGCGCGTGTCGGTTGGCAGCAGCGCCTGCGGCCGCGAAACCTGCTCCCTCCGTCAGCCAGAAATAATCGCGATTCATCTGTGGCCTCCCTTTGGAGACCGTGACTCATAAAACCACCGTCAGTGGAATCCCTTGATGGGTCCGGATCCTAGCCTGAAAAATTCATGGGGGTTGGTGGATGTGGCGCAAGCCGTTGAAATGACGTAGATTTGGTTGCTTAAGCCGATCCGAACCATTTCCCGGAGACCACACCCACCATGAACGATCTTGCGCTGCCGCTGAGCGGTTTGTCATCAGTCGGCGGCAAGTCCGTCGTCGCCCGTTTCGACGGCGGCATGCTGTCGTCCAACAGCGGCGTTCTGGCCTTGGCCGAGGTGGAAAAGCGGTTGCGGGTGGCCGAGCGTCTGGCGCGTTGCATCGACGATCCGCGCTGCCCGGACCAGGTGGTCCACAGCCTGGCGGACATGATCGGCTTTCGCATGAAGATGATCGCCGCCGGCTACGAGGACGGCAACGACGCCAACCGGCTGCGCCGCGATCCGGTCTTCAAGATGGCCCAGGATGCGCTGCCGTCGGCTCGGGATCTGGCGTCGCAATCGACGCTGTGCCGGCTGGAGAACCTGCCCGGCGTGCGGGAGCTGATGGCGATGGGGCGGGCGATGATCGATCTCTATTTGCGCCTCGTTCCGGCAGGTGCCGAAGCGGATCGTACGCGACATTGACGACACCTTCGACGCTGTGCACGGAGGCCAACAGCTTCGCCTGTTCAATGCCCACCATGACGAGTACGGCTTCCAGCCGATCGTCGTGTTCGATGGTGCGGGACGGTTCGTCAGCGCGATCCTGCGACCGGCCAAGCGGCCGAGTGGGGCTGAGATCCGCCCCCACCTGCGCCGTCTGGTGCGGGCGATCCGGATCAACTGGCCGAACATTCGAATCCTGCTCCGCGGCGATAGCCATTATTGCAACCCGCAGGTCATCGACTGGTGCCGCGCCAACGGTGTCGACTTCATCTTTGGCCTCGCGCCCACCACGACCCTGCGCAAGCATGTCGCGGATCTGGAGGCCAGCACGACGGCGCGCTTCGAAGCGTCGGCCAAGACAGGCAAGGTCCGCAGGTTCAAGGAGTTCGTTGACGGCGCCGCTAGTTGGAGCCGCGTCGAGCGCATCATCGCGCGGGTCGAGGTCGGCGCCCAAGGTGGCGATATCCGCTTCGTCGTCACCAACCTTGCCGGTGGGAAGGCCAAGGCGCTCTACGAGGATGTCTACTGCCGGCGCGGCGCGGCCGAGAACCACATCAAGTCGTGGAAGACGCATCTTGCCGCCGACCGCACATCCTGCACCAGAGCGACGGCCAACCAGTTCCGGCTATTCCTGCATGCCGGTGCTTACTGGTTGATGTGGGGCTTGCGGGCCGCGATGCCGAGGCGCTCGAGCTTTGCCGTCGCCCAATTCGACACGCTGCGATTGCGCCTCATCAAAATCGCTGCGCGGGTGGTCGAGATGAAATCGCAAATCCGTCTGCACCTGCCGACATCGTGCCCCGACCAGCGCATCCTGCGCATCGTCCTCGATCGCATCCCCCAACTCGCGACATAACGATGGGGGCAGACGCCCCGAAACGAACCCGTCGACCGCAACCTGCAAACCCCCGCCTGCCATCACGACGGAGCAATCCCGGCGCCTGACGAGGCGCGTGGAAAAGCACCGCAACGGCGACCACAACGTCGCTTCAGGCCGTCAAAAGCTTATCGCCGTGCATCAAGGCGGCTAGGTAGGTGTGGCCCGGCTTCGTTGAATCCGCTGCGGGCCAGCTCTCTGATAGAAATCGGCGCCGTCGTCCCAGGCTTTCCATGGGCATCGTTTCCCGCGCGGAATGAAGGTCTCCTTCCCGAAGGCGGCAATTCCTAACTCGGTGCGATGCCCGATTTGCGGTCAGGCTGCATCCGCCTTTTCTTCCAGACCAAGTAATCGCTTCGGCCAGAGCGCCGGCGGTGTAGAATTGTCTTGCGCTATCCCTAGCAAATGCGCTCATGCTGCTATTCCTCCACGGGCACCTGCGCCGGGAGGGCACCTCTAAACGCGACCGATAGACCGAGGGGAGGGCTCAACCCAATGAGCAGGGTGGCGCCCGCAGATGCGACTCCAGCTTCGTCGGCGACATTTGCGCCGCTCGAGAATGCAACTTTCCGATCGATCTGGCTTGCTACGCAGGTGTCCAGCTTTGGCTGGCTAATTCAAACTGTCGCCATCAGTTGGCTGATGGCGACCATTTCGACTTCCGACGTGATGGTCGCCTTGGTGCAGGCTTCGACGACGTTGCCTACATTCATCCTGTCGATCATCGCCGGAGCCCTGGCTGATAATTTCAGCCGCCGCAACCTGATGTTCGCTGGCTGGTCCGTGATAGCGCTGTCCTCGGCGATGCTGACGGTTCTTGCAGGCTTGGGAATTTTCAATCCATGGATGGTTCTTGCATTCAGCTGTTTGGCCGGAGCGGGCGCCGCTTTCACCGATCCCGCTTGGCACGCGTCGGTCGGCGACATCTTACGAAAACGCGAAGTTCCAGCCGCGGTTACGCTCATCTCGGTTGGATATAACGCTGTTCGAAGCGTCGGTCCGGCGCTTGGTGGCATTGTCGTTGCCTCCTTTGGACCTTTGACAGCTTTCGCTGTTGCGACGCTGACCTATCTAGCGCTGCTGTGGACCATAGGGCGCCGCAAATGGGATGTTCGCTCGTCCCCCCTCCCGCGCGAGCCATTGACCACGGCCATTCATGACGGAGCGCGCTTCACGGCGCTATCGGCGGAGATCAAGGCGGCAATCGCGCGTGGCGCGCTTTTTGGCCTGACCAGCATCTCCATACTCGCGCTCCTGCCTGTCGTTGCCCGCGATCAATTAGGCGGAGGACCGATCGTTTATGGCATCCTGATGGCTGGCTTCGGGACCGGCGCCTTGTGCGTCGGCATCTGCAACAATGTTTTGAGACGGTCGCTCTCCCAGGAGCGACTGACAATACTGGCATGCATTGCTTGCGCGGCGTGTTGTTTATCTCTTGCTCTCACGTCTTCAGTGGCAGTGGCGGCTATTGCGCTGGCGCTCGGCGGCGCGGGATGGGTTGTCACCTGGACGGGGCTCGACGTAAGCGTTCAATTGGCAAGCCCAAGGTGGGTCGTTGGTCGCACGCTCTCGATCTATTATGCCCTTTCGTCGGGTGGTATCGCGGCCGGCAGTTGGCTGTGGGGTACGGTGGCTGAGAACTATTCACTTGCCTCAGCCCTGGAGATTTCAGCTGCTGCGCTACTGATGGTCGCGGCCACCGGGTTCCTGTTGCCGATCCGTCAATGGCAAGACTCCGATCAGGATCCTTTTGGCTTCGAGACACCGCAACTCGCTCTCGACCTGAAGCCGAGAAGCGGCCCGATCGTCATCAAGATCGAGTACTCAATACCGGAGGCAAACGTCGAAGCTTTCCTCGATCAGATGCAGGAACGACGGCGAGTGCAAAGCCGTGTCGGCGCCAGGCACTGGAACCTCCAGCGCGATCTTCAGGATTCCTCGCTTTGGACAGAAACCTTCCGCACGCCGACCTGGATGGACTATCTGCGCCTTAACCATCGCCTCACAGCGGCGGACAAGGAATTGGACCAACGTCTGCTCGAATTGAACATGGGTGGAAACCCACCTCTTACTAAACTTTCGATTGAGCGGCCGACCGGGGCAACCCGCAAGCGGGATCAACCGACGCGATTTTTCTTCCGCCGGTGATCGCAGGCTGTTGTTGATAGAGCTTCAAGGGTGAGGGTAGATGACCGGCTTGGTAAGATTTGAGAGGCCAGTTGTGATTCAGATTGGCCGCTATACAGAACGCACCGTGTTCGATGTTAATGATGCGGCCTCCATCCTGCTGCGGGATCTTGCTGGTCGTCAGACGGAGAAGCACAGGGCAGCTATGGACGCCTGTCTGAAGGTTATACGAGGTGAGCTTCATCCACCCGCCGCCCGCAGGGCTTTCGTCGCGGTCGCGCGCGAAGCAAAGATTCTACGCTGCGATTGACTGGAGTGCTCAAGCGGCACCGCCCGGCAACTGGCGGCTGATACGGAAGGCCTGAGGCATGACGTTGCCGCTCTTCTATCTGACACGAGCAGGGCGCAGCAGTTCCTACCCGTCGACTACATCGGGCAAGGTGTCTTCGACGACGCTCAAATTTCGGTCGAAAGCTTCTTTGTCGGATGCGTGGGCCCGGAGAGAGCGCACATTGTTCAGGATCGCCGCCACCGCCGCTTCTTTATCGGGTGCTATCCTTGTCGTGACCGCTTTAGCCGCCAACGCGGAAAAATCTATGGGCGCATTTGCGGGCACACCTCCAGCGTCGGTTGCTTTCAGCCGTTCTTTCACGATTGCGCGCCGGCCCCGCGGCGGAGCCATACGGCCGGCTTTTGCGGCGAATGTCGCGCCGCGCCGCAGGCGCGTCTGCAAGAGGCCTGAGCGGTACGCAGGTGCTGTCGGCACAATCGTCGGGAGCGCAGGAGATCGAACCGCCGCAGAAGAGTCCAACGCAGGGCTTTTCGTGCGCGAGGCGTCGATAGAGGCGGGCAGGGGCATGAACGCACGTTTAGCGAGCTGGCCGTCGGCGAAATAGAAATTGCGCGTGCCGAGGATTGGCAGTTCCCCACGCGGCAATATGATGACCTTGTTCTTGTCGAGCGTACGGATTTCGTCCGGCCGCATGAGGGGCCGCCGCACTTCCTTGCGGTGGACCGAGCGCGTGTAATAGGTGTCGAACAACGTTGCCTTGGTGCGCGTCACGTCCTTTTGCACGTCCGACGTTTCGCCGAGCTGCTCGGAAACATAGCGCAGATCGTCAGCGTCCTGCGCACCGAAAAAGATCTGCACGCGAGCAGCGTTGATGAGCGTCTTGCGCCCCTCCTGGCGATAGATCTCGTCTACGGCCTTCAGCGACTGCACGAAAAACCACATCGAAACGCCGTTACCGCCAAGCACGCTCGCCATTTCGGTCACGTTCTCGAGCTTGCCGAGGTTCTGGAACTCGTCGAGCAGCACAAGCACCGGATGCTCGCCCGGCTGAGGCAGACTTTCCGACATGAAGTTCATCATCTGCGTAATCAGGACGTTGAACAGAGGTCCAAGCGACGTAATCTGCTCGCGTCGCACGTCGAGATAGAGAGAAATCCGGTCGCCCTTGAGCTTGCGAATATCGAACGTGCTGCGCGACGTAGCTCGCATCAGGCACTCGTTGAGAAAGGGCGCCATGCCGGTGCGTACGCCAGCATAGATGCCGGAAAACTGCCGCTCTGACATCTCAAAATACGGCAGCAAGGTTTGCAGCGTGAAATGCGAGCATTCGCGGCGGCGTTCCTCGCGCAGTGAGCCGATGAATTCCAGGAGCGGCTGCTCGACGCCGTTCAGGATCTCGAGGATTGTGGCGAAGGTCTTCTTCTCATTCGGAATCGCAGGCGATTCCATGACGAAGGACGCGATGCCGGTGAAAAGGAGGCGGGCGTCGTTAACCCAATAGGGGTCTGCGTTGGACGGGGGGCGCGGAAACAGCGCCGCAGCGATATTGCGAAGGTCGATGTCGCGCTGCGCCGAATCCAGCGAGATGAAGTCCATCGGATTGTAGGATGCGGTATTGCCGTCCGGATCAGCCGGCGCGAAACGCACCACGCGGCTCATCGTCGAACGGTAACCAGCAGTCGCCGCATAGGTCTCGCCCCGCAGGTCGAGAGCCACGAGCGAATGCGGCCAGGTCAAGGCGTTCGGGATGATGAGAGACGTGCCTTTACCGGAGCGCGGCGGCCCTATGACGAAGCCGCCGACGTCATCGCCATCAATCCACAATTTCTTGCCTCCGATCAGCTTGCGCTGCGTCAAGCGGATCTTGCCGGAGCGCTGATCGCGGCCGGGCGACAGAATTTCGGCAAGCCTGCCGCCGGCTCGACCGATGAAGACGCCGCCAACTTTCGTCAGGCCGGTTTTCGATACGTCGCTCATCGTCATGAAGCGAGAATCATTGCGCTTTCTCGGACGCATGAGAAACAAGCTGACCAGTGGCAAGAGAAACCCTAATGCTCCCGCGGCAACGGCGTATTGTACCCGGCCAAAATTCCTCGCTATCGTATCCGCCCAGGCCAGACGAACGACCGGCAAGGGATTGGCGTTCAACTGGTCGAACAGGACGTGGGAGCCAGTCCTGAACCAATCTGTCGCGGCATAGGCGACCGTGAAGGCCAGGGCGCCCAGGGCCATCGCCATGAGCACCATGAAAATTGCTGTTGCGATTTTCTGCATGGATAGACCCCGCTAGATCGTCTCCGCCTTGGTGAACTTGATCTCGCTGATGCCGCGCCGTCCGCCTTCGGTGCGGACCATCTGGACGACCACCGGAATGACCTCGCGCAGGTAGTCGAGGATTTCGCTCCGTGAGAGGCCCGAGCTGCCCTGCATGACCATCAGCGCCAGCCGCTCGTAGGCGGATCGGGCGGAATTGGCATGAACGGTGGTGAGCGAACCCGGGTGGCCGGTGTTGATCGCCTGGAGGAACGCGAAGGTTTCGGCGCCGCGCAATTCGCCCAACAACAGACGGTCGGGTCGCATGCGAAGCGAGGCCTCGAGCAGCTGTTGCGCGGAGACCTTGGCAAGGCCCTGGTCGCCCTTCGAAGCTATCAGGGTGACGTTGTTGGGAGCCGGCAGCCGCAGTTCGCGGGTATCTTCGATCGTGATGATCCGTTCATGAGGCGGGATCTCCTTCAAGAGCGCATTCAAGAACGTCGTCTTGCCGGTCGACGTGCCGCCAGAAACGACGATGGAGACGCGGTTGCGCACTGCATATTGCAGGAAGTCCATCGGCGACGTGTCGTGCAACATCTCCACAAGTCGCTTTTCTTCGGTTGACAGCGACAGGCCGCTGCCCATCGCCGTGTTCTCGAAGGCGCCGAGATCGTTGTAGGCAGCAAGGCTCATATCCATGATGACCTGCTTGCGGATCGAAATCGCCCCGCCTTCGGGAGCCGCCGGCGGCAGGATGCATTGGATGCGCTCGCCTGAGGGTAGAGCGGCCGACAGGACCGGCTTTTCTTCGTTGATGACCTGATTGGTCGCCGAGGCGACGCCGGTCGAGATATGCCTAATCCAGGCGGGCGTGACCTCGCGCTTGACGACATGCTCCATTTCCTTTGCACCGAGGCGTTCGATGAACAATTCACCCGGCCTGTTGATTGCAATCTCGGAAACCGCATCTTCGTTCAAATAGGGCCATATCGGTTCCAGATGAGCGCGCAGGACCGGGGCTCTCGCCCAAGGGTCGGGGAGGGGATGCACGGCGTTCATTTCACCGGGCTCCCATAGCCGGGATAGAAATGATCCTTCGGCGTGCCGTAGAGAGGCGTCGGATCGATCGCCGTCTTCGGCCGCCCGCCTGCCTTCAGGCGTGCAACTTCTTCCTGAACGGGATCGGCGTACAAATCTGAGAAATCGAGATCTCGCCGCACCAGCACGACGATCGATGTGCCCTGGTCGACGTAGACCGTCGGGCCAATGTTCTGCGTATCACGAAACGCCTCTTGCGCGAGTTGCTGCAGGGCGGTCGATGATTTGTCGAAGGCGATGCTACGCGCGTCGCGCTGCGAGCCATTGCCGCCATAAGTTACGGTCGTGGTCTCGCCGGTCACGGGATCGACCGTCGACACCTGGCGCTGTTGTCCATTCTGGCTGCTATCTCCAAGCGAGGACAGATATTCAGAGACACCGCCAACGACGGAAAGCATGATGGCGTTGCCGTAGCGTTCAACCCAGTGCGTATCGACACGGCCGCCCATGCCGCCGCGGCCGAGCGCGTCTGCCCCAGGCGACTTGATATCGACGGAAATGCCGTCCGAGCGAATGACCCGGCTCCAGACGATGAAAACACGCTTTTGACCGCGCGCCAGCCCGGAGCGGTATTCCCCGGTCAGGCGCGAGCCCTTCGGAATGAGGATCCGCCTGCCGTCGAGCGAGAAGACATCCTCACGCACGACAGCGCGCACGGCGCCGGGAAGATCGGTGTTGATCGCGGTTTCCAAATAGCCGCGAATGATCGTTCCTTCGGGGATCAACGCGTCGGTACGTCGGAACGCCCTGGCTTTGACGATGCCGGAAGAACTTGCCTCAGACTGCGCCAGGAATGCCTTGTTGGGATCACTGTCGGCGCCGGGGACCGGGACGATCTGACCGTCGGGCGCGATTTCGACCTGTGCCGCCTGGGCGCCGGCATCCGTCGAGCCGGTTTGATCATTCGTCACCATCTGGTTCGACCGCAGGCGTTCCCACACCGCTTTTTCATGCTCGGCGGCCTCTGCCTTACGGCGAGCCTCATCCTCTGCCGCGGCCTTGCGGCGGGCTTCTTCCGCCTCGGCCTTGCGGCGAGCTTCATCGGCCGCCATTTGCGCCTCCAGCGCGCGCCGCTGCGCATCAAGATCCGCGCCCTCCTGCACGGTCTGATCGACATTATCGGCTTGTTGCGTGCCGTTCTGGTCGGCGGCCGGTGGCGGCACTACGATCTGGTCGATCGTGCCGTCGGCAGGTTGCGGCGGTTCGTTCAACGCCGGCGGGCGGAACTCGGGCGGGTTGAAGTTTTCCTCGCCATCGCTGCGAACATCGCGCGATACCGGCTCTCGAGGCCAGTTCAGCCATATCAGCGCGCCTATGAGCACCACGCCGAGGCCGACCAGGGCGATCCTGGTACCCACGCCCGCACCGCGGCGCGCGACCGTCGGGCTGCCATCCAGCTGGTTATAGTCGATCTGGGTCATTACCGTCCTCCGCTGGATCCGAACAGGGTGGAACCGCCCGTCAGTTTCGTTGGACCGTAGACCTGCTCGACCGGACCGATTGCGTTGGGTCGCGCCCGGTTGTAGAGGCAGAGCGTCTTGCCATCGGCTCGCAAGCTGAATTGCCGTGCGACCTTGTCGATGACGGTGTATTTGCCTTGCGTGCGAACGTTGACCAGCGACTCCTGACGCTTGTCGTCGACAACGAAAATCGCCGGAATGTCACCCTTGAACTCCAGAAACACCTTCGTGCCGTCGTCGAATACGGTGCGCGGCTTCAAGCTGTCGTCACCCTTGTAGGCATAGTCGTAGTTGAGATCGGCATAGTTCAGATCCTTCAAATCCGGATCGGCGGCGCTCTCCTTGGCCTGTGAGAGCAGGCGCGCGTTGATATCCTCGTCCGGGTATTTGAACCGGACCTGGAAGGATGCCCGGTCACGGCTATTGTCAGTCGCCTGCAGCAGCAGGGAATAGACGCGCCGGTTGGTGACCACGTTGACGTTGGTCCAGGCATCGCGCTCCAGCGGCTTAACGAACAGAAATCGCGATCCGCGTTTGGGGATGATCGACCAGCCTTTCGTGTCGCCAGCCGACACGGTTTCGATGACTTCGGTCGGACTGAGCTCGACCATCGTGGAAATCCCAAGAGCGGCGCGCACCGACGTCACGTCGTCGTTGTTGAAGGTGACATATCGGATGCGGCCGTCGCGTGCGGCCGCGCCGTGCATTGTGCCGAGCAGAAGGGCGGCCGACAGGGCGAGGCTTACGCGCCATCTCATTGCAGGCTCCCAGCGGCCGGTGCCGATTCCTGGTCGCGGCGATAATCCGTGACCTGAAATCCAAGCGGGTTGTCGAAACGCCATTCGTTCTTGAGCGGCGTTGAGGTGTAGCGGAACTTTATCACCGCCACCCAATTGTCGGCGGTCGACGAATTGTCCCGCCGCGTCGTCGTGGCAAAGCGCACCGAGGCTGTGTTGCGATTGAGCAGGGAAACCGATTTGATCTCGACCGAGACAGTGACATTGCGGCCAAAAATCTTGTCCAGCGATTGCGGGTTTGCAGGCGTATAAAGCCACGTCAAATCCTTGGACGCGGCATCGGTGGAATAGAGCTGTGCCAGGTCGTAATTCTGTTTCAGTTCACGGGAGTCGTAGGTTTCGCGGGCCCTGATGTAGCGCACCAGATTGGCCGCCGTGACGGCTTCGTTCTGCGATAAATCTCCAGGCTTCAGCGCGCGCATGATCTCGAGGTAGCCCGTCGATTTGTCGACCTCTACAACGTACGGTTCGAACTGCCGGAGTGGCAGGATCAGCACGAGCGCCAGCAGCGACAGCACCGCAACCAGTCCCGAAATGCCGCTGACGATCCAGGCCAATGTACGCGATCGACGCATTGACCTGTGCGTGTCGTCTTCCCAAGTCGCGCCCGCCCTGTAATAGCGCTTGTCGACGAGTTCGCTGCTGCGGTCAGCAGCTGCTTCTACTGGATTTGACAATTTACCATTGCCTCGTTTGCGCGACACATCCTGATCCAGGCCGCGATCGGTGATCGTTCTTGTGTTCTAGGCCAGAGGCCTGGAGTTATCGCGCGCACCTTGCTGGATGGCGGACCGGGTTGCGGCATCCGCCCTAGCTGCTCGCGAAGATCGAAAACTGTTTGCCGCGAGCTGCCGGGCCCCCCGAGCGGCGCGGCCGGCGGCCCATCGCGCGCCGGAATAGCGCACAGCGTTTCTGCCGAAGTTTCTATACGGGTTGTATGCGCCCACGGTGCTGAGATATCCGCCGCCATTCAGGATCGAAGCAATCGACGGTATCTGCATGAGAACGTAGATCCCGATGATCGTCACCAGCACCAAGGGCAGCACCAGCGACATTTTGCTGTCCATGGTCGCTCCGCCGGACGTGGCGGTGTTCAGCGCCGCGTTGACGAGCGAGAAGTAGAAGCCGAGAAAGCCGTAAATCAGGATTTGCTGGATCATCAGAAAGGTGGTCAGCGAAAGGAAGCCTTCGCTCATGCGCGAGGACCAGCGGTAAAGCCAAAGAATGATCCATATCGGCGCCAAGGCCAGCGTAATGAACAACATCACCTTGGCGGCGATGATCGCCGCAATGGCGAGTGCTGCGAAGATGATGGCAGACAGCAGGACGAGCAGCGACAAGAGCGCGCCAAAAATGTCATAGAAGGATCCGCTGTAGACCTGATTGGCTACGTCCTGCGCCCCTTGGTAGAGGTTGTCGATCAGCGCTGGAATTGCTGCCTGGTCGCTAAGCTGATTGCCGGTGGCCCGCGACACGGCGCCGACGATTACCTTACCGACCTCATCTGGAATGCTTTGAACAAGCTGGTATATCGTCGCGGAAAACGTGCCCCATCCGGTCAGCAGCAGATAGATGATGACGGCGCGGCCCAGGCGATAGGCCGCTTCGATTGGCGAAATCGACTCTCGCCCGCTCAGGATCGAATAGCCCCACCACGCGATATAGAGGGTCAGCATGAGGGTGAAGACGTTGCCCATCGCATTGCCCAACTGCATATAGACGGTGCGAACGAAGTCCTCGCCGATGTTGTCAATGCCACCGAGGATGCTTGCGGCGAGACCGTTCATGGATCCTCGTCAATGATGCTGGCGAACGGCGTTGAATTGACCGGCTTCAGCGCGCCGCATTCGTCGGCGTGGGTATACGACAAAGCCCCGCACGGCGCTTTCAGTTCGCGATTTGCGCATCCAAAAAGCCCTGCGCCGAGCCCAATCACAACGCATATGCGCAGGACTCGCCGCGACAAGCGCTCAGCCTCCGCTCTTGCCGAATTCCGCGAACGGATTGACGGTGCGCGGTGTCATCATCTTCTGCACCTGGCTCTGGCGAAGAAGATCTCCCTTCAGCTTCTCATTAAGGGCAGCGACCGCGCCGTTCTGGACGCCGATCAGTTCGTTGACGGCGCGCGCGTTTTCCAGCTGCATTCGTGTGTTCTGGTCCACCGAACCCTTGACGTCCTGCGACTGCCCGATCTGCCCGCTCGCTGACTGCAGAGACTGTTGGCGCTGGGTAACGCCCTGCGAAGCCTGCGAGGTCAATGCGCTTAGCAGCGAAGCCACATTGACGCTGCCGCCGTAGGCGGTGTTGACGGCGCTCGTCTCCTTGCCGGCAATCTGCTGGAGTTGCTTGACTAGCTGCAGCCCGTTGATGATCGCGCCGGCGATTTTCTGAATGTCGGGCGACAGGCCACCAAACGAAAGAGCCCCGCCGTTCAGGATCGATCCGAAGGACGGCGCCTGGGCGATCGACATGTTGCCGCCGAGGCCCATCTGTCCGATCCCGAGCGAACCGTCACGGCTGCCGCTGAGAGCCTGCAGGATCTCCTCGCTCTTTTTCAGGATATCCTTGTTGGAGTCCATGATGGAGTTGGTGTTGTCCGCATTCTTGCGGGCTACATCGAGATTGGCGCCATCAATGACGGCAATCTGTGCATGGGCCGTGCTTGCCCAAAGCGCTAGACTGGCCGCAATCGCGAATTTCGTCATGTCAGCCTCCTATTGCTGCAGAGAATCGATGACGCTGGCAGCGCCAGCAGGGTCAGTGGTGATGATCATCGAGCGGCTGTCGGCTGAGCTTGTCCCTGCATTCTCAACCGCGCATGGTAGCCACCGGCCGCGATCGATCTTCAACCATTCCAGTTCCGCGGGATTGCAAGAGAACGGGTTTGGAGAGCCGCTCTTTGGCTGTTGCACCAGCTTCGACGCCTGCGATGCCTGAACGTTCTGCAATGATAGAAGTTGGGCCAGCAACGCCGTGAAATCCCCCGCCTGGGCAAGGTACTGGTTGGTGACATCGGCGTTGATTCCACGAGCCGACGAGTTCAGCTCCCAGGCGTCCTTGTATTCGGTCACCTGGCCAACATTGCCCGACAGCGCATCGATTGCCGCGCCGTTGGCGCCGATCTGCGATGAGCTTGCATCGAGGCCGCCAGCCGCCTTCCTGACCATGCCCATGGCCGCGTCCTGAGCCATGCCGCCTGCGCCATCGGCCGTTACGATCGAGAATGGCGGCGGCGCGGCGGCCGGAGCCCTGCCGCTCGAAACATGTTCGTTGAAGTAGCTGTTCCAGCGGCCGACCCCGCCGGCCCATTGGTTTTGCTCGCCTGCGTTCGATCCGTTGTAGAAGGAAGCGAGACAGCTGTAATTCGTCGCCCCGCATTGCTTCACGCCCATTCCGAGATATTTGACACCGCCTTCGACATTCTCCTCGTTCACGTCGCGGTCCAGTCCCATGGATTTACCGGTGCCCTTGGTCAGCTGCATGACGCCTTTGACGCCGGTGTGGCTCCCCGCGCATGTGTCAAAGCGTGATTCCTGATAGGCGACGGACAGCGCCAGGCCTTCGGGCACGCCGTACTTTTGCGCATAATAGCGGATCATCTTCACGTTGCCCGCGTCGCGCTGCAACGCTTCAGCCGGCGATCGGCGAAACATCTGTGAGCGGTATTTGTTCGAATAGGTGCAGACGACGCTTTTCTTCCTGTCGGTTTCGTCCTTCTTGGCCTCATCCGACTTCTTGCTGTGCTGCTCGTCCTCTTGCCGCTTGTCGAGGTTCGGCCCGTCGATCACCGCGATCTGAGCGATAGCCACGCTCATGCTTTCCGCCGTCGCGAGAGCCACGGCCAGACAAGCGCTGCTAAGCCGCTTCGTCATGCTCGTTCTCCCATCCGCAGAAGTATGGCAGCCACATCTCCGGCTCGTCGCCGAAGGTCTCCCGGAGCCGTGCGCATTCCTTGCTGTTGGCTTCGTTCGAGGACAGGACCTTGATGAGATCGGGCATCGCCGACAAATCGAGTTTGGCGATGATCGAGTCGCTGTCGTGCTTGACGAGGAAGGTGCGTGTTTCCTTGGCGGTTCGGCGCACGAACTCGAATTCCTTGGCCGTCAACGAGAAGCGCTCGATGTAGGAGTCCTTGTTCGCCTTCGGGTTGGGGAAGAAAATGTTGGTCTTCGTTTGCTCGATCAGCGACGACGAGATTGAGGAATTGACGACGTCTTCCGCCGTCTGCGTGCCGAAGCCGACCACGGCGTTGCGGCGACGAATGGTCTTCAGCGTCTCGTTGATGAAAGCGGCGAAAACCTCATCGTCCAGCAGCTTCCAACCTTCATCGAGGAAGAGCATGATCGGCGAGCCGTCGATGACGTCCTCAAGACGATGGAAGATGTAGAGCAACGCCGCAGAGCGCAGCTTTCGGTCACCAAGGATCTTGGTCATGTCGAACCCGACGACGGGTTTCGAGAAATCGACCAGATCGACGCGATTGTTGAAAAGCCAGCCCTTGTCCTTCGGGTCGAGCCAGGGCTGTATTCGCGCGGCCAGATCGTTCATGCCGGGCATGAGCGAGCCGCGCAGCACTTCCGGCAGAAGGTCGAAGGTCCGCTGTTCGCGCGGGATCTTGTAGATCATGTCGACGGCGGCGTTGATGACGCGCATCTCCGCCACGTCCAGCGCGCCGCCTTCCGGCGTCAGAATATAGATCAGCAAGTCTTCCAGGAAAGAACGGTTTTCTGGGGTGTCCTCAAGCTGCAATGGCGCAAACCCGGTCGGCTGGGAAGGTTCCATCACCTCGTAGCGACCGCCGAGCGCTCGAACGAAAATTTCAGCGCCGCACATGTAGTCGAAATAAACGCATCGTGGCCGCGGCATGATGCGCATGGCCTGCGCCATCAGGAACGACAGCACCACGGTCTTGCCCGAGCCGGTCGGGCCAAACACCGTGAAGTGCCCGACATCGTGAACGTGGAAATTGAAATAGTAGGCCGTCTGGCTGGTCGTTTCGAGCAAAGCAATGGGCCGTTTCCAATGCAGCCCCTCACGTTGGCCGGACGGGAAATTGTGTCCGGAGAAAAGGCCGGCGAAGTTAAGCGACGAGATCAACGCACGTCGCGCGATGTAGCTGAAATTTCCCGGCAACTGCGCCCAGAACGCGAGTTCGGTGTTCAGCGTCTCGCGTACCGGCACGATCGACATGCGCGAAAGCTCGGCCGTGATGTCAGATAGCGCACGGTTGAGGCCAGTCATGTCCGGCGCCAATGCCATGACGCTCATGTGGTGTTGTCCGAAGACGACTTCGCCGCCGGCCAGCTTGTCGGCGCCGTCGTGGACGGAGTCCTCGACCGTCGTGCCCGCCTCGTCGGAACCCTCAACCTGGTTGGCGATGGTGTTGATCCTGCGCATTGCGGTTACACGGTCTTCGATCGCGAAACTCTGCGTCAGGACAAACTCATGTGGCAGGCGCAAGAGACCGTCCAATGAGCCCGGAGCGGTGAACGGTGGGTATTCCTTGATCGACACCATGGCGCCGAGTTTGCCGGCGTCCGGCCCGCGAAGTTCCAGCGCGGACTTGCCGAAGAACAGCTGCCGCGTCGCCAGCACATCACCAAGGCTCATGCGCGGCAAAGGCATTTCCACGTCGAGGCCGCCGGCCAGGATCTTCGCCAGAAATTCCGCCGGCTCGGAAAAGAAGCTGTCGCGGCGCTTCACGACGCCGAGAAGACGCGCCCCGTAAGCGGCAAAATCCTTGATGACGCCGTCGAGAACGTCATGCAGTTCGGCCATCGCCTCTTCGCGGGTTTCTTCGCCTGCGGTGCTGATGCGGAACGCATTGAGCGCCTTGTCCACCCAGCCGACGCGGCCGACCATCGGGCGGCGTATGACCGTCAGATACGCCTCGTTGACGAATAGGTTTTTCGACCCAAGCTCATCCATGTAGCGGGCGTCGAGCTCGGCCACGAAAGGATTGTCAAAGTCGCCTTCGATCTCCGGCGTCACGTGGCGGCGGATGATCGTGCTGTAGACGGCAAATCGAGAGGTCGACAAGTTGCGGAATGTGGTGTTGCGGTTGAACATGCGGCTATTCAACTCGACCTGGTCCATCGTCTGGAACGGCAGGCCACTGAGTTGGATGACGCCGACAAGAAAGCCGCTCTTCGTCACAACTAAATTGTCATCGACATGGCGAAGGTAGGGGATGTGCATCGCCGCGGGCTTTTCACGGCGGCGCTCACGGCCAAATTTCAGGTCGGCATCGAGGCTCATGGCGAATAGCTCCTGGCGCCCCAAAAAGTAAGGTTCGCCACCGCTCCGCGTTTGGAGACGCACCGCTCGAAAATATGAAACATGTAGGGGTCGCGCTGGCACAGATATGCGCTAACCAGATGCACCACGCCAAACAAGCCAAGGCCGAGCATGAAGCTGCTCGTGGCGATAAAACCGATCACCGCCAGAATGCCGTTCAGCGCAAAAACCTCATAGCGCACGCCCCATTTCATTGGGGGACGTGTCAGTGGCAGGCTGACCGGCTCGACATAGACCTCCTCGTCGTCCATGCCTCAGCTGCCTCCGGCGGTCGCGCGAACCGCATCCACAAGCTGGGCGGCGCCGAAGATCAAAGCGATGCCGATGATGATGGAGAAAGCCATCATCCACGCCAGCCGGCCCGTCATGGCGAGGAAGCCGAGAAAACAGACGGCAATGATGGCGAATGAGCGCGCTATGTTGCCCTGCAGAACTCCGACGAACCACTCCAGCACATTTTCGACTGGCGCCGCCGACTGGGCGTACGCAGTGGCTGGCGCGAGAGCTATTCCGACCGCTGAGGCCAAGGCCAGTTTCAGGGCAAATTTGCCCGCTTTTCTGTATTCCACCCTTGGCTCCTTTCAGTTGCCGAAATCCATGACATGACCATCCTGCCAAGCGTCCTCGCTTGCTGGCGGAGCGGCCGCGAGCATTTCGGATTTGGTCAGGGCGGACTTCTTCACGACAACGCCGAACTTCCAGCGGTTCAGTATTTTCGCGATGTATTCCGCCGTCTCCGGATTCACCGGAATGCCCTGCGCCTTGTAGACGCTGTTGGGCCCGGCGTTGTAAGCCGCCAGCATCAGCAGCGGATCTTGGAACTCGTCATAGAGTGACTTCAGATAGCGGAGGCCAGCCCGGACATTTGCCTCGGTATCGCAACGGTCGCTTACGCCGAGATCGGCCGCCGTGCCCGGCATCAGCTGCATGATCCCCAGGGCTCCGGCCTTCGAGGGACCCTGGCTGGCGCCGAGATCGCTTTCGGCCCATGCAATTGCCTCAGCCAGATCGGCGTCGAACCCTTCCTCTTGCGCGATTGAACGCACAAGTTGGGAGACCTCGGCACGATTTACGGTCTTGCACTCCCCCGGCCTTTGCGCCCCGACCGCGGAAAGGGCTTGCGCCGGTGTTGCAAAGGCGATTGCTACGCGGTCTGATGCCAGGTCCTGGCCGTGCGCATTGAACGGCATCGTGGCGCCACACAGGGTGAGCAGGAGAGCGAATCGAGCGTTCATAGTGTCGCCAAAATTTAACACTTTACTATGGCTACACGCAGCCCTAGTAAAGTGTCAACACTGTATGTAATCGCAAGGACGGATTTCGATGAAACAGACTGCCCTTTGTGCGGTCTTGCTGCTCCAGGGCACCGTGGCTTATGCTGCCGGCGCCGACGCCCCGAGCGCCTTCGCGCAACCCTCGGAGCACTACCTGCTCCAGTTTGCGAAGCCGGGCGAGAAGGTGTTCGTCTATGAACGCTACGATGCAAAAGGCGCGCTCTTTCAGCGCGATGCGGCGACCCTCATCTCGCCGGTCAAGGTGCCGTCGGCGACCGAGCGCGTCATCAACGGCGTGACGTACCGGCTGCGCGGCCTTGCGGCCTGCCCCAAACCGAAGATTGCGTACAAGACGCAGCAATGGGACTGCACGAAGGCCGCGCAGGACTATGAAGAGGTAATCTACAACGATCGTGCGTCTGTCGTGCTTTGCAAAACACTTGTGCTGCAAAGCAGGAAGGGTGAACCCGACGCTGTGTCGTGCTTCTCGCTCGTGGGTGCGGGCAACGCAAACGACCCGTACAACGTCGCCTACGACGATGACGAAATGGTTTTTTTCGACATGGCGGCGATCGGACGTAACAAGGACGGCAAGTCGCTGCGCCCCGATCTCGAGCATTCCGCCGACCTCGGTGGACAGTTCCAGGAATGAAGCGCGCGAGCTTCGCAATACTGGCCGCATTTGGTTTGTGGGCATCGGCACAGGCCCAGGATGCATCCGAGTCTGCCGTGCCAACGCCCTTCGCGGTGTCGAAATCGGCTCAACTGCTGACCGGAGATACCTGGCGTGACGGAGATCACCTTTTCCGCCTCTATGGCGTCCAGTCATGCCTTCGAGGTACATCAGCCGAAGAGCCAAATGGGAACAAAATCGATTGCGGAAATACCTCGCTGGCGCACCTTGCTGCGCTGTTCGATAGCGCGGCGGTTACATGCCAGCCAATCGGCTACGCCTTCGACAAGGCGGTTTTTGTCGTATGCGGTGCGCAGCTCAATGGCGAAACAATCGACGTCGGCACCGCCCTGATAGCGACCGGATACGCGTTTGCCGCAACGACAGCAAAGGGCAAAGCCGTCAATGAGAACTACCTCGTCGCGGAAATCAACGCTAAGATGAGACGTGCAGGTTTGTGGGGCACGACGTTTGAGCATCCTGTGCAACTGCTGCTGAGCCAAGTATCGAAGAGACAACAATGAAGCATGACGATGAAGCGCACAGATATTATTATCCCGTCGAAGGACGCGGTGACGGTGCTATTGGTGGAGCCGCTGCATTCATCGCGATCATATTGGTGCCGGCAGGACTCTATGCGGCCTGGAATACCGTGGTCTCATGGATTTCGACGATCTTTTCTTAGGGCTGCAGTTTCGTGAAGGAACCGAGCAACGCGCGCCAATCGTCGACATCAATCTCGCACCAGCCATGAGCCGTCAGCCGTTGGAAGTAAGCAGCCTTCATTTTCATTTCCGCGATAGTGGCTACTGGAGCAGTGGCAGCACGCCTTCGCACAGCGGCCTCCTCCGCCATGGCCGCGTCCAGTCTCTCACCCAGCACGATCGCGTCCGGCCCTTCGGCCCCCATCCATCGCTTGCCGATAAGTTCAAGCGTGGCGACGCTTTGACGATGTTCCGCAATCAGTTTCGCGACGCCTTCAGCCGCTGCCATCTTTCCATCGCTGCAGACCTGTTGAAGAGGCATCGTCATCGCCCTGGCGTTCTTCGGTTACATACTGGTACCTCTCGAAATGAGGAAAAAGGGGCGACACCATCCCTTTTTTGAAGCGACGAATTCTGCGAGATAGGGGCGGGGGGCGCCTGCGTAGAGGAACTGGCTTCCGATGTTTCGTGCCCTGGTGGTCGAAGACCAGACACTAATGCGTCTGGCACTGATGAACGAAGTGCAAGCGAGCTTCGAAAAATGCGTCGTCCTGGGTGCTGAGACGCTGACGATCGCCACTGCCGAGCTTCAAAACAATTATTTTGATCTGGTCGTCATCGATCCTGGCTTGCCTGGCTTTGATCCCACCTCACAGGGGGATCGCGTCGCAGTCGTTGACAAGATCATCGAGGCTTCACCCAGTGCAATTCATATTGTCATCACCGGTTCCGATAACCGTTGCGAGGCAGATGGCTTTCGGCAAATTGGCGCTGCCGCTTATCTCGGCAAGACCGGTCTTGCGCCCGGCGTGTTCAGCGACGTGCTGGACGATATTTCCACCAAGGGGTTCTCCTTGCGCCTTTCGCGGGTTGTCATGACCAAACCCGATTACCGATTTTCAGCCCTTACACCGCGCGAGCAGGAGGCCATCGACATGATGGCGCACCGTGCACCCGGCGTGAAACGCACGGAGATCTTTTCTCTCATGGCCGATCGCCTTGCCATTGAGCCCGGCTCGGCCGAGAAATACTACAAGCAGGCTCGCGCCAAGCTCATGCGGCAAGGCCATCGGCTCCCGCGGGGGCTGTGAGCCAATGGCGCCCATGATCGTCCATGGAATCAAGGTTCCTGTCGCACCACAGGATGTTTCGCCGGTTATCTGGCGAGCGCTTCAAAGCCAGAGCTATGAGGCTAAGGAGGCGAAGTGGATCTTCAGGGCGGTCAAGGCGCGCGATCGCGTACTGGAGCTAGGGTCGGGTATCGGCATCATCACCGCACTGATCGCGAAAATCCCCGGCGTTCAGGTATGGGCTTTTGAAGCAAATCCCGCAACGGCGGAGCTAGCGAAACGCGTGATAGCGGCGAACGATCTCGACAATGTCACATATTCCCAGGGTATCCTCACAGCCGGCCCGCCGCGGTCCTTCACCTTCTACGTTCGCCGCGACCTTTGGATGTCTTCCACGGACAAAGACCAAGGACCCTACGAGCGCGAACTTTCGATCGTCTCGGCCGACGTCGATCGTTTCATCACCGATCATCGAATAAACGCCCTCGTCATGGACATTGAAGGTGCTGAGAAAGAACTTCTGCAGGATGCCGAGCTGCCCGGGGTCGAGCGCATCTTTCTTGAGCTGCACGACCATCTCTATGGCCTTGACGGCATCCGAAACATCACGCTTGCACTGGCAGAAAAGGGATTTGCCTACGATCCGCGGGGCTCCCGAGGACCTTGCGTGCTCTTCGCCAAGAACGATGGACCCCGCGAATACGAGGATGTGGAAGATGTTGCGTAATGCTCTCGCCGTTATATTTGCCGTGGCCCTTCCGCTCGCCAGCGCCGCCGAGGAAATTCCGCTCGATCCCAACGAAGTGTCGGTTCAAGACGCCAGCGGCAAGACTGTCGCCGTTTTTTCAGTAAAGCAGCTGCGGGCAGACTTTCCACAACAGACCTATGACACGCGTACGCCTTGGACGAGCGACAACGAGAAAATCGAATATCGTGGGCCGCTGCTTGCAAATGTGCTTGCCAAGGCCGGAGTCACCGCCGTGCAGGAGGTCAAAGTTGTCGCCTATGACAACTTCGTTTCCGACATTCATATGGACGAAATCCGGTCTTATAATCCGATCCTGGCGATCGAACGTCGTTGCAACGAGAGTGACAAGGCCGGCTCGCATTGCCCGCCGGGCCAGGATTTCCGCCCGATCAGCATGGTAGAGAAAGGCCCCATCTTCATTGTTTGGCCCTTCGACCAATTGCCTGCTTCATATGTTCCCGCAAGAAACTCGATCTGGGTGTTTTTCCCAGTCATCCTGCGCGCCACGCAATGAAGTTCTTAAACGGCCGTTTGCTCACTGTTCTGCCGTATCTCGGTATGGCTGCAGCGCTTGGGCTGAGTGCGTGGACATTCATGCAATCGAACCGCTACCGTCAGGAGACGGATGCCATCCTCAATCAGACTTTCGAGATTCAGTGGCGCGCGGCACAGATTCGCGAGCGCCTTATACGAGTCTATGGCTATCTTCGCATTGCCGACGAGACGGGCAAGCTTGATGCGGACATCGATCGACAAATGGCGTTGGTGAACGTCAACGTCGCGCAGTTGGAAAACCTGCCCTATCTGAACCGCTTTTTTCCCGACCACGATGCCGAACTCCTGGGCCGAATTGGCCTAACCCTCGAACAGAAAATTGCCCCTCTTGTGTCAGCGCGTACAAACTACACCCAAGCCATTGCCGACATGGCCAAGCTGGAACAGTCAATTTACGAGATTTCCAGCTCTACCGTTGATCACAGTGCCACCTTGCAGCAGACCGCCAGCATCGACATTGCGGCCTCGCGCAACTGGTTCACCTTTGCCATCGCACTTGGCCTGGGTGCCACCTTTTATCTCGTTATCCATCAGCGCTATGCTTTGGCCAATCGCCGTGACCAGCATATGCGCTCGTTCGCTTCGCTCTTTGCGCATATGACCCGATCGCGGGTTACAGCCTTGAGGCTGTTCCTTGAGCACGCACAACCAGACAAGCAACCGAGCGGCGAAATGCTTGAGGCTGCGCGCAGTGCTGCTACTGAACTGGAATCGATCACCAACAGTGTCCTTCAGATCGCCTATGCGCCACAGGATTCCAGCACCGTGGCGCTCGGCCCACTCCTCGAGGATCTCGCGCACGATCGCAGCAGTTTGGTGCAAGTTTTGGTCGATCCTAAAGCACGTCTGCAACCTGTTCCGGCGACGCCGTTACGGTTGGTCGTTAATGAGCTGATAGAAAACGCTCTTGCCGCTCTATCCGGCACCAGAGACGCCCCAATTCTCATCTCCGCGACAGTCAAGCGACGTCCCTTCCTCCTGCGCAATTACCTCGTACTAGATGTGGCGGACAACGGCGCAGGCATGTCGCCTGCAATCGTTGTGAAGGCAACTACACCTTTCTTTTCAACGCGAGCTGGAAATCATACTGGCCTTGGACTGACCGCATGTTCCCAGATGGTCTCGACGCTGAAAGGAAGGCTCATCATCAACAGCGCTCCCGGTGCCGGCACAACCGTAGAGATCAGGATTCCGGTGCATTCGACTGCCGCCACGTCATGGCAGTCGTTCCTCAGGCGCGGGCGAAAAAAGGTACACACGTGGCGCGCCTAATTGTCAGCTCTGCTCCATTTTCACCTGAATTGCACCGGTATGCGCTATTACGGCGAAAACCTGCCAGGCATTCTGTCTAGCGCAGCTTAGACGGATGATGACGCTGGAAGTTCACGGCACTCTGAAATGAGAACCTACGCCTCCGGGTGCGTCAGAAACAGGTGGATCAGCTGACGGCGGGACCTTATCGGAAAAGAGGAAGGTCGCTGGATCAAGTTTCAACGCCTTGGCGATCGCGGCAATCGTGTCGACGCTGATATTGCCGCTTGCGCGTTCCAATTTCATGAATGTCGCCTCCGCCACGCCGATGAGCTCGGCCATCTCATAGCGGAGCAAAGTGCGTCGTTTTCGCTCAATGTCGATGATGTGCGCCAGACGCTTGCGGATCGCATTTTCGTCCAACTGATGCGCCCATTGGGTAAGTTTTTTTCCGCCCGCGAGCAGGTCTGCAACTGACACATGCAAGCCGCTTGCCATGATTTGCAACGTGGTCAGGGTGACATTGTTTTTCTGTCGCACGGTCTGGATGTAGGTTCGATACGCCAGTTTTTCGCCCTCGGCGGTCCGAAACAGCTCGGCCATGTGCATGTGGGATAGGCCACGTCTGGCTCTCTCCCGCTCGAGCGCCAGAGCAATGTTGGCGCGCAACGGGTTGTTGACCAGGCCCGCGTCGTCTCGTTTCATAAATCGATGTAGTCGCACAACCTGCCTTCTCGATCTGTCCTTTTTCGCGCGGATGATCCATAGTAAAGTATCAGAAACCGCAGCGAGGAAAAGGCTATGATCGTACTGAAATATCTCTTGGTGGGTGCCGCCGCCGTCGCGGGCGCCGCGGCTCTTCCATCCCAATCACAGGCATCGGAATGGGGCTGTCAGGTCCTCCTCTGCCTGTCCGGTGACTGGCAGGGCACTCCTTCTTGCCACCCGCCAACCTACAAGTTGATTGCGGCGATGAAAGCGCCGGGTTTTAACTGGCCGACCTGTCCACAAGCCAACTCCAGCGCCGCGAGATTCGAGAAGTATGAGGATTGTCCAGCTGGCTGGCAAGCAGCTGGCAGCTACGACTCCGATCGGCCAGGAATGATGCAAGAACGGAACATCTGTCGTATCAGCTCCGGCAGGCTCACGCTGCCCGTCACTTTCACGAATAGTCGTCTCGGCCAAGACCATGACAACGGATCTCGACAGGCCCAGATCGAAATCAACGGTAGGTTGGTGACGGCAAAAATCCAGATCACGGGCAACGATAGAGGGCATTCCCTTGGTAATGGCCCCACCTACTACACCATCTCTCGGCCGGTGCGCGGAAAGCCCTGGTTCATCGAATATGACGACGCGAACGGCATGCGCCAGAAAAGCTGGTTCAATCTCAACATGCCATAAGCCAGGCGATCACGCAGGATGAGTCGCCATGAGGATCACAAGGCGTGTCTGTCCGGTTCATTCACCCCGACGCCAGCGATAGCTTCGAGACAGCAATACGGTACTGGATCAGGGAAGGGTAATAAGTGTTGAAGGCGCTGCTCCTGTCGACTGCGATAATGGGCCCATGGGCAGGCTTGGCGGTGGCTAGCCAGAGCGAGAAGCCGCGATCGAGCGCGGACAATCCGATGTGGCCCGCTTCACTGAAATGGGACTGCAAGACCGCCGCCAAAATCGTGTGTGAGCGTGACGGCAGTTGCACAGTGGCCGAGGACCATACTAGGTTTGTGCTGAACTATGGCAGCAACGAAGCTGAGTTCCCGGCCAGCAATGTCAGGATCAAACGGCACTATCAACAGACCGTGCAGGCAAGCCCTTTGCAGCAGGAAGTTAAAGTCGAACTGGCTGACAATCGCGTTCTTTGGCTGACGGCCGTGGATGCCAGCCGCACTTATTCGGAAGCCTGGGTCGGCGCAATGAGCGAGTTGAAGGGCGGCGCGGTACTCATGGAATCCGAGGGCGTCTATTGTATGCCGCACAAGTGAGTGAGCCGAGAGGGAAGGCGAGCGAAAACCGATATGTTCTGACCTCGGGCGCCAGCCACCGGCGTTTCAGAAAAGTCCGGCATAACCGTCTTCCCGGTCTAGTTTCATCAGACGATCAGCCGTCGACTCCTGCGCAGCGGCGTCCTGACCCATCACGGCCAGCGCAGCGAACAGCCCAACAGATTTCCTCATCCAAGTCCCCTCACGCCAAGGACCAAGAACGTTTTGCCTTGCCTGACGAGAGCTGGGTGAGGATGGTCAGGAGGTCTTGCATGACTAACCTGTCAACAATGAAACGAACATTCCATGGCACGGTGCTCGAGCGCATCGTGGTGGTGGGGCTGGGCGGCCTGCCCCTGACCGCAACGATCGACAATCTGCCGGAAGCGTATCCGGGCGGACAAGTCGCGCGAGGCGGGCGCCTGGGCCTGCTCGGCAATCGCGACATCATGGATACGCCGTTCAACCTAGGCAGCTACACGGCGCAAACGATCGAGGATCAGGGCGCACGCAGGGTGGACGACGTGATGATCAATGATCCTTGGTACGGAGCACCCATTCAACCGGCGGGATATTGGATTCCTTCTACATTCGCGGCTTTCCGATCAATGAAGGAAATTTTGGCGAGGTCGCGTTCGATGGTGTGTTCGGGGTCGCGCCGACCTATCGCTTGTTCACCGATTATATCGAGCGATCGAGGTTCTCAAAGGACCGGTGGCGCTCCTTTATGGCATCGCGCCGAACAGCAGTCTCGGGGGGTACGACCAATATCATCCCCAGCGCGCGGGCCGAGGTCGATCTGACACGGTCGAGCCCCCAGGGCGGCGGGCATCTCGATGTGAGCGGGCGTTTCGGCGCCGAGCGGCAGTTCGGGGCCCGATTCAACGGCAGCTATCACGGCGGCGACGCCGATCAACGACCAAAAGCGCGACGTGCCGGTGGTGACAATCTGCGGCGCGGGCCGCACCGGGCAACGGAGCGCCGATCGCCACGATCAAGCCTGGCCGGTCTGCCCTCGCGGTTTGCCGTCAATCGGATGTTATAGCTAATGCTAATGACGCGTCAGCACGCCGATTTTCTCACCGGTCCGGGAAAATCGGAAGATAATTCCTTATCTCTATAGATTTTGTCGAATATCGTCTGCCCCGGTTTGGAAATGACCCGATGCGCATGCGGGGTCCGGGAGATTGACGAGTTGGGAAGGCTATCGGTTCTCGGAATATCCGGCGGCGTAAGCACACCATCGCGCACTACCGCGGTGGTCAACGCGCTGGTCAAGGCAGTCGCCTTGCGCGTCCCGGCAGACACCGGCCTGATCGAAATCACCGAGGCGGCGCCTTCGCTTTTCGCCGGGCTGTCTCGTCGTGCGCTCGGCGCGTCTGGCGAAGCGATCATCCAGCGTGTCGAGAAGGCCGACCTGCTCGTGGTCGGAACGCCGGTCTATCGGGCGTCCTACACCGGCGCTCTCAAGCACCTGTTCGACCTCGTCGATCATCGTGCACTGACGGGCAAGACCGTGCTTCTCGCGGCAACCGGCGGAAGTCCATACCATGGCCTGGTTCTCGAACATCAGCTCCGGCCATTGTTCGGTTTTTTCGGGGCCGTCACGGTCCCGACCGGCGTCTACGGCGCGCCCGACGATTTCGTCGATGCCAAGATCGTCGGCGCGGCGATTATCGAGCGCATCTCACGGGCCGCTACCGAAGCGATTTCCTTGCTTAATTCCAGTGATGCAAACACTGCCGTCGCCACGCGCGTCGGTTGAAGCCAATCAAAAGGGGAAACGAACGAAATGACCTCGAATTCCGACAACGTGAAATTCGCCTACTGGGTCCCGAACGTCTCGGGCGGCCTGGTCATCTCCAACATCGAGCAGCGGACCGGCTGGGACATCGACTATAACCGCAAGCTCGCCCAGATCGCCGAGGCCAACGGCTTCGACTACGCGCTGAGCCAAATACGCTTCACGGCCGGCTATGGCGCCGACAACCAGCACGAATCGGTATCGTTCAGCCATGCCTTGCTTGCGGCGACCACAACGCTGAAAGTCATCGCGGCGATCCTGCCCGGCCCATGGAATCCAGCGCTGGCGGCCAAGCAGATAGCCACCATCAACCACCTGACCAATGGCCGTGTCGCCGTCAATGTCGTGAGCGGCTGGTTCCGCGGTGAGTTCACCGCCATCGGCGAGCTGTGGCTCGACCATGACGAGCGCTATCGCCGTTCGGAGGAATTCATCCGTGCGCTGCGCGGCATCTGGACCGAGGACAATTTCACTCTGAAGGGCGACTTCTATCGCTTTACCAACTACTCGATGAAGCCGAAGCCGATCGATCCGCAGCCGGAGATCTTCCAGGGCGGCTCATCACGCGCGGCGCGCGACATGGCTGCGCGGGTTTCCGACTGGTATTTCACCAACGGCAACACGCCGGAAGAGATCAAGAAGCAGGTTGACGACATCAAGACCAAGGCGAAGGCCAATGGCCACAAGGTCAAGATCGGCGTCAACGCCTTTGCCATCGCTCGCGAAACCGAGGCAGAAGCGCGCACCGTGCTCGACGAGATCATCGCCAAGGCCAATCCGGAGGCGGTGCAGGGTTTCGCCGATCAGGTCAAGAATGCCGGCAAGGCGTCGCCGGAAGGCGAGGGTAACTGGGCGAAATCCTCGTTCGAGGATCTTGTCCAATACAATGACGGCTTCCGCAGCAATCTCATCGGCACGCCGGAACAGATTGCCGAACGCATCCTCAAGCTGAAGGATGCCGGCGCGGATCTGATACTGCTCGGCTTCCTGCATTTCCAGGAAGAGGTGGAGTTCTTCGGCAAGCGCGTCATCCCTCTGGTGCGCGAACTGGAAGCGGCGCGCGACAGGGAGCTCGTCGCCGCGGAATAGGACACGCGCGGCCTCTAGGCCGCCGCCCGCACGCCTTCAAAATCAGGGACGTTTCATGATTGGTGCTTCGCTGGGAGCCGCCGCATACGAGCGCGCGCCCGAAATTTCCGGCATTCTTGCTGGTGCTGGTCCCGTCGAGGACACGCGCCCGGCGCGCCTGTCGGCAAAGGCTGATGCGATCCTGGCGCTGGGCGGGATCAGCATTTCCTTTGGTGGCGTCACGGCACTGCGGGATGTCGACCTCGAGGTCAAAAGCCGCGAGATTCGCGCTGTGATCGGTCCCAATGGCGCCGGCAAATCCTCGCTGATCAATATCATCAGCGGCCTCTATCACGCCGATCAGGGCAAGATCGCGATCGATGGCCAGTCCTTTTCCCGGGTGTCGGCAAGCCGTCTGGCACGGCTCGGCGTCGCGCGCACCTTCCAGAACTTGGCACTGTTCGGTGGGCTTTCAGTGCGCGACAACATCGCGTCGGGCCGCGTCCACACCCGGCGCGCCAGCTTCGTCGAACATATTGCCGGTCTGCCGCGCGCCCGGCGCGAAGATGCCGCGATCGCTGAAAAGGTCGACCAGACAATCGCCTTCCTGCATCTCGAGGCCGTCGCCGATCGCCTGGTCGCAACGCTGCCCTACGGCCTGCAGAAGCGGGTCGAACTGGCGCGCGCCCTCGTCGCCGAGCCGAAGATCCTGCTGCTCGACGAGCCGATGGCCGGCATGACGGCGACCGAGAAGGCCGAGATGGCCGGTTTCGTGCGCGCAGCGCGCGACCGGCACGACGTCACCATCATCCTCATCGAACACGACATCGGCGTGGTCATGGGACTCTCCGACCGCGTCGCCGTGCTCGACTACGGCCGCAAGATCGCCGACGGGACACCGGCCGAGGTCAGGGCCAATCCGGCGGTGATCCGGGCCTATATCGGCACCGCCGAAGGCGAAGATGGCGAGGGCATCTGATGAGCTACTATGATTTCCTCTTCGTCATCGAGGTGCTGGTCGGTGGCTTGCTCTCAGGTGTCATGTATTCGCTCGTCGCCATCGGTTTCGTGCTGATCTACAAGACGTCGGGCGTGCTGAACTTCGCGCAAGGGTCGATGGTGCTGTTCGCCGCACTCACCTTTGTCAGCCTTGTCGAACGCGGCATCCCGTTTGCGCTTTCGCTGCTCATTACCCTCGCGGTCATGGTTGCGCTGGGCTTCACCATCGAGCGAACTGTGCTGAGGCCGCTGGTCAATCGCTCGCCGATGACGCTGTTCATGGCCACGCTTGGCCTGTCTTACATCATTGAAGGCGCTGCCCAGTTGGTGTGGGGCACGCAGGTGCACGGGCTCGACCTCGGCATCGACGACACGCCGTTCGAGGTCGGCGGTATCCTGATATCGTCGTTCGATCTTCTTGCTGCAGGCATTGCCGCGGCGATGGTCGCCGGCTTGAGCGCATTCTTCTATTGGACCCGCATCGGCCTGGCGTTTCGCGCCGTCGCAGACGACCAGTTCGCGGCACTCGCCGTCGGGCTGCGGCTGCCCCGGATCTGGGGGACGGTGTGGACGGCCGCGGGGTTCGTGGCACTGGTCGCGGGACTTTTGTGGGGCGCGCGCCTCGGCGTCCAGTTCTCGCTGTCGCTGATCGTGCTGAAGGCGCTGCCGGTACTGGTGCTTGGCGGCTTCGATTCCATCCTCGGCGCCATCGTCGGCGGCCTCATCATCGGCGCCAGCGAGAAGCTCGCCGAGGTCTACCTCGGACCCTTTGTCGGTGGCGGCATCGAAGGCTGGTTCGCCTATGCGCTGGCGCTGGTCGTCCTGCTGGTGCGCCCCTCCGGCCTGTTTGGCCAGAAGACTGTCGAAAGGGTCTGACCGATGGCCGTGCAAGCGCTCGATGCCGCAAGGCGTCCCATCGACTGGCAGAAGTTAGCTCTGCCGGCCGCCCTGATTGCCGTGGCCTATGGCCTGATCCCCGCCTATGCGTCGAGCTATCTCGTCGAGGCGATCCTGCTGCCGTTCCTGGCGCTCAGCCTGGCGGCGGTCGGCCTCAACCTTTTGACCGGCTATTGCGGCCAGCTTTCGCTGGGCTCCTCCGCCTTCATGGCGGTCGGCGCTTTCGCCGCCTACAATTTCAACCTTCGGGTCGAAGGACTGCCGCTGGCTGCAACCATGATCCTGGCCGGGATTTCGGCCGCCGGCATCGGCGTCGTGTTCGGATTGCCGAGCCTGCGCCTGCGCGGCTTCTATCTCGCCGTCTCGACGCTCGCCGCCCAGTTCTTCGTGCAGTGGGCGCTGACCAAGTTCGGCTGGTTCTCCAACGACAACCCTTCCGGGGTGATCTCGGCGCCGCACCTTGCCGTTGCGGGCTTCTCGCTCGACAGGGCGACGGGCCGCTACCTGCTCTCGGTGACCACGGTCATCGTGCTCACGGCGCTCGTCTGGCGCCTGGTCAACAGCGCGACCGGCCGCAATTTCATCGCCGTGCGCGACAACGAGACCGCCGCGCGGGTGATCGGCGTCCCTGTGCTGAAGACCAAGCTGCTCGCGTTCGCCATCTCGTCCTTCATCATCGGCGTCGCCGGGGTGCTGTGGGCCTTCACCTATCTGCGCACGGTCGAGCCGGCCGGCTTCAATCTCGACCGCTCGTTCCAGATCCTGTTCATCATCATCATCGGCGGGCTGGCCTCGATACGCGGCGCCTTTCTGGGAGCGGCGTTCATCGTCATCTTTCCGCTCATCCTGTCGCGGCTTGGCGCCTTCCTGTTTGGCGGACTGTTCGATTCGGGTGTTCTCGACATGAGCCAGCGCATCGTGCTCGGCGCGCTCATCATCATCTTCCTCATCGCGGAACCGAACGGGCTGTCGGCCCTCTTCGACCGCCTGAAACGACGGATCGGCTCAAGGTCCAGCTGAGCGCCGCTCGACATCCTCTCACGGACCACAAACCTCAGGAGACGCAATCCATGACCTTCTTCAGTCACCTCAAGAAAGCGGCGATCGCCACGGCCTTCGTCCTCGGCGCGACGGCGGTCCACGCCGACGAGCAGTATTTTCCCCTGCAGAGCTACCGCGTCGGCCCTTATGCCGCCGGCGGCACCGGCTTCTTCGGCGGCTTCATCGACTATCTCAACCTGATCAACATCCGCGACGGCGGCGTCAACGGCGTCAAGCTGACCTGGAGCGAGGGCGAGACGCAGTATGAGGTCGAGAAGGGCGTCGAGGTCTATGAACGATTGAAGAGCAATCCCGGCATCGCCGCCTGGAACCCGCTTTCGGTCGGCATCGCCTATGCCATGATCGACCGCATCACCGATGACAAGGTGCCGCTGATCACCATCAACCACGGCCGCACCGACACCACGGACGGACGCGTGTTCCCTTACGTCTTCCCGCTGCTGCTCAATCCCTACAGCGAGACCTCGGGCATCGTGAACTATATCGCCTCCAAGGAAGGTGGCCTCGACAAGCTCAAGGGCAAGAAGATCGTCGTGCTCTATCACGGCTCGCCCTATGGCAAGGAGACGATTCCGATCTATGAGCTGCTGTCGCAGAAATACGGCTTCGAGCTGTCGCAGATCGAGGTTCCGCATCCAGGCAACGAGCAGCAGGCGCAGTGGCTGACGATCCGTCGCGAGCATCCGGACTATGTGGTGCTGCGCGGCTGGGGCGTGATGAACCCGGTTGCGCTCAAGACCGCGCAGAAGACCGGCTTCCCGGCCGATCACATCGTCGGCAATGTCTGGTCGAATTCGGAAGAGGATGTGATCCCCGCGGGCGATGCCGCCAAGGGCTATACGGCCATCACCACCCAGGCGTCAGGCGAGCAGTATCCGGTGGTCCAGGAGATCGTCAAAACGGTCTACGGAGCCGGCAAAGGCAATCTCGAGGAAAAGAGCCGTATCGGCTCGGTCTACCACAATCTCGGCATCGTCAACGGCATCCTCAATGTCGAGGCGGTACGCATCGCGCAGACCAAGTTCGGCAACCGCACGCTCACCGGCGACGAAGTCCGCTGGGGCTTCGAGCATCTCAAGCTCGATCCGGCACGCGTCGAGGCGCTGGGCGCCAAGGACCTGTTCCACTCGATCAACGTCTCCTGGGACAATCACGAAGGTGACGGCTACGTGACCTTCCAGCAGTGGGACGGCAAGAAGTGGAACGTCGTCTCCGACTGGATCGCGCCCGACTGGAAGCTGCTGCGCCCGATCATCGAGAAGTCGTCCGAGGCCTATGCCAAGGAAAAGGGCATCAAGATCCGCACGGCCGAGGATGCCGAAGCGGTGGTCAGCAACTGAGTTCGGCATGGCGCGGCCGACAATCTGGCCGGCCGCGCCATCCATCCTCCCAGCGGAGTCAACAATGTCCAGCCCGGAAAGCCCGATCCTGTCGGTCAGTCGCGTCGAAGCCGTCTATAACGGCGCCATTGCCGCCCTGCACGGCGTCGACCTGTCGGTCGGCAAAGGCGAGATCGTCGCACTGCTCGGCTCCAACGGTGCCGGCAAGACGACGCTGCTACGCGCCGTATCCAATCTCCTCCCGGCCGAGCGCGGCACTGTTACCGCTGGCCGGATCACTTTCGACGGCGAGGATGTCTCCAGGGCAAGCCCCTCTCACCTCGTCCGCAAGGGTCTGGTCCAGGTCCTCGAGGGCCGACACTGCTTCCGCTCGCTGACGGTCGAGGAGAACCTTCTGACCGGCGCGCTCGGGCGTTCGTCCTCCCGCACCGGCGTCAAGGCCAACCTCGACCGCGTCTATGCGCTTTTCCCCAGGCTCACCGAGAAGCGGCGAACCCGGTCCGGCCTCACCTCCGGCGGCGAGCAGCAGATGACGGCGATCGGCCGCGGTCTGATGTCGCGGCCGAAACTCTTCGTGTTGGACGAGCCTTCGATGGGGCTGGCGCCGCTGATTGTCGAGGAGATCTTCAACGCCTTGAAGCGGCTCAATCGGGACGAAGATCTTTCGATCCTTGTCGCCGAGCAGAATTCGGCAGTGGCGCTGAAATATGCCGACCGCGCCACCGTGCTCGAAAACGGAAAGAGCGTGCTGGAAGGGTCGGCCGCCGACCTGCGCCAGCGCGACGACATCAAGACCTACTATCTCGGCGGCACGCCGCTTCCATCGCAACATTTTCCCCAGGAGACCGCAGCATGACCATCCAATCGAAGCAGCCGTCCGATACTCGCAGCGCCGTCCCTCCGGTCGAGCGTCCGTCGGCCAGAGCGCATGTCATCAAGACCGATGCCGAGGCGATCGCTGTGGCGGAAAAACTGGCCGCAGACTTCGCCAAGGACGCCTCCAGGCGGGACCGCGAGCGCATCTGGCCGAAGGAAGAGCTCGATGCGTTTTCGCAGAGCGGCCTGTGGTCGATCAACGTGCCGAAGGCCTATGGCGGACCGGAACTCTCCTATGTGACGCTGTCGAAGGTGATCACCATCATCTCGGCGGCCGATCCGTCGCTCGGCCAGATTCCGCAGAACCATCTCGGCGTCGTCGCCGCCATCCGCACCGTCTCTGACGAGGCCCAGAAGCAGTTGCTCTTCGCCGAAGTTCTGTCCGGCACGCGGTTCGGCAACGCGTTCTCGGAATTCGGCTCCAAGCGGGCGGCCGATTTTGAGACCAAATTCGTCGACGCTGGCGACCACGTCGTGGTCAATGGCCAGAAATTCTATTCAAGCGGCGCGCTGCTCGCCCATCTGGTGCCGATCGTGGCGCTCGATGACGAGGGCCGGGCCTGGTATGCCATCGCCGATCGCGGCGCGCCCGGACTGACGGTCATCGACGACTGGTCGAGCTTCGGCCAGAAGACGACGCTGTCCGGCACAGTCCTGCTCGACAATGTGAAAGTGCCGAAGACGCATCTCGTCCCCGGCTACAAGGGCTATGACCGGGCGACGGCCGACGGCGCCATCTTCCAGATCATCCAGGCTGCTGTCGATCTCGGCATCGCCAACGCGGCGATCGACGAAACCGTCAGCTTCGTGCGCACCAAGTCGCGCGCGTGGATCGACAGCGGCGTCGATCATGCCTGGCAGGATCCCTACACTATCCAGGCCGTCGGTGACCTTCGCCTGCGGGCCAATGCGGCGCAGGCCGTTCTGGACAAGGCAGGGCTGGCGGTCGACCGCGCCGTGGCCGATCCGAACGATAAGACCGTCGCGGAAGCGCAGATCGCGGTTGCCGAATCCAAGATCCTCACCACCGAGATCGCCATCAACGCCACCAACAAACTGTTCGAACTCGCCGGCACGCGATCCACACTGGCCGAGCACAATCTCGACCGGCACTGGCGCAACGCCCGAACCCACACGCTGCACGATCCGGTGCGCTGGAAATACGCGATCCTCGGCAACTATTACCTGAACGACGTCAATCCGCCGCTCCACGCCTGGAGCTGAGCGAGAACGCCGTAAAGTCACAAAGGACTGTTCATGAGCACTGCCATCCCCGACAGGATCAAGGTCCTGTGGTTTCTCCCGACCCATGGCGACAGCCGCTATCTCGGCACCTCCGAGGGGGGCAGGGCGGTCGACCTGCCCTATCTGACCCAGGTCGCCAAGGCCGCCGACGCCATCGGCTATTACGGCGCGCTGCTGCCGACCGGCCGAAGCTGCGAGGACAGCTGGGTCGTGGCGTCGGCGCTGGCGCCGTTGACGCAGCGGCTCCGCTTCCTCGTTGCGGTGCGGCCGGGCCTGCAATCGCCGACGCTTGCCGCGCGGATGACCTCGACGCTCGACCGCATTTCCGGCGGGCGCCTGCTTATCAACGTGGTCACCGGCGGTGACCCGGTCGAGAACAAGGGCGACGGCATCTTCCTCAGCCATGACGAGCGCTATGAGGTGACGCGGGAGTTTCTCGATATCTACAAGGCCGTGCTCAGCGGCGAGACCATTGCCTTCGAAGGCAAGCACTTCCGCATCGAGGACGGAAGGCTGCTGTTCCCGCCTGTGCAGACCCCGCATCCGCCGCTGTATTTCGGTGGCTCGTCGGAGGCGGCCAATGCGGTCGCCGCCGAGCAGATCGACAAATACCTCACCTGGGGCGAACCGCCGGCTGACGTCGCCGCCAAGGTCGACCATGTGCGCGGCCTTGCCGAGAAGGCCGGACGCCAGGTGAGTTTCGGCATCAGGCTGCATGTTATCGTTCGCGAAACCAATGACGAAGCCTGGGCCGATGCCGACCGCCTGATCAGCCGCCTGGACGACAAGACGATCGCCGAGGCGCAGAAGGTTTTCGCGCGCATGGATTCCGTCGGCCAGTCGCGCATGAGCCGGCTGCATGGCGGCCGTCGCGACAAACTCGAAATCAGTCCGAATCTGTGGGCCGGTGTCGGCCTGGTGCGCGGCGGCGCCGGCACCGCTCTGGTCGGCGATGCGGCGACGGTGGCGGAGCGCATCGACGAATACCGGCGCATCGGCATCGATACCTTCATCCTGTCCGGCTATCCGCATCTGGAGGAAGCCTATCGCTTCGGCGAACTGGTGCTGCCGCTGTTGCCGCTCGATCACGAAATCTCGACGCGGCCGACGGCGGTTAACATGGGCCCCTTCGGCGAAACGGTGGCCGGCGACCATCGCCCGTCGTCGCTGCGCGCGAGCCAGTCTTGAGCGCCAGCGAACCGATCATAGCGATTGTCGGCGGCGGCTTTTCAGGTGCGGCGACTGCGTTTCATCTGGCGCGGCTGCTGCCGGCCAGTGCATCCGATATCGTGGTCGTCGAGCCGCGCGAAAGGCTCGGCTATGGTCTGGCCTATTCGACGACCGATCCTTCACACCGCATCAATGTGCCGGCCTCGAGGATGACGCTGATCTCCGGCCAGGATAGCCACTTCGCCGACTGGCTGCAGCAGAGCAGCGCTATTGTGGGGGATGTCGAGGCTATTGCCGCCAACGGCGCGATCTACCCGCAGCGCCGTGTTTTCGGCGGCTATGTCGAATCCCATCTCCAGCCCTTTCTGCTCAGCAAAACGATCCGCCATGTCAGGTCCGCCGTCGCATCGGTCGAGCGCACCGGCGAGGGCTACCGTCTGATCCTCGCTGATGGCGGGACGCTCGCTGCCGACGCCGTGGTGATTGCGACGACGCATCCGCCGCCGGCCTTGCCGATGCCCCTGAAGTCCGTGGCTGGCACAGCCGGGCTGGTGGCCAATCCCTATGATCTCGAGAGGCTGGAAGCGATCGGCCGCGACGACCGTGTCCTGGTCGTTGGCACCGGACTGACGTCGGCGGACGTGATTGCAACGCTCGACCGCAAGGGGCATCGTGGCCACATCGTCGCGCTGTCACGCCACGGCTATCGCTCGCGCAGCCAAGCCGCGATGCTGGCCGATCCAATTGGTGATTTCACGACCCTTCCTTCACGCAGCGCAACGGCACTATTCAGGCGCATTCGGGTAACGATCCGTGATGCCAAGCGTCGGGGCGAAGACTGGCATCCGGTGCTCGATGCCGTCCGACGTCAGGGACAAACCATCTGGCAGGCCTTGCCGCTGGCCGAGCAGCGACGTGTGGCGCGCAATCTTCGTGCGCTCTGGGACGTGCATCGCTTCCGCCTCGCGCCGCAAGTTGCGGACGTGCTCGATCGACGCGTCGCCGAGGGCAAGCTTGCCTATCGCGCGGCATCGATTGCCGACGCCGAGGTGGTCGACGGGCGCATTCGCATTGCCCAGCGGCTGCGTGGCGAACGCAGCTTCGTTGTCGAGGCTTTCGATAGAGTGATCGTGACGACAGGTCCGGCACATGCCGATCTCTTCAGGACCAACACGGCGATTGCCGCGCTCGGACAGTTGGGCTTGGTCCGGCTTGACTCGATTGGTCTCGGCTTGGAGACCGACAGCCAAGGCCGTGCAGTCGGTGCATCCGGGCGCCCGACCGACAATATCTTCGTCAGCGGACCGTTGGCGCGCGGCAGCGTCGGCGAATTGATGGGAATTCCCGAAGTCACCGCACATACCGAGCGCATCGCCGCCGAAATTCACCAATGGTTGGGACACCAAACGGCGTTGCGTCGCAAGGCTGCGTGAAGCTGTGATTAGCATCAGTCTATTCAGATGACACTGACGGAACGCATCGCCAGGATTGAAAGCGCCTTCGAGGTTTATGAAAGCGCCATTGGTCGCAGTGCCGCTCCTGGCGCTTTTCGCGTTTGTCGCCGACGCCGCCGAAGTCGCCCAAGTTCAGGTGGAGAGACTGCGCGTTTGAGCGGAGTACGGTTGGCTTCTCTGAGAGCACCGAACTAGTCTAGGCGACGAGCTTGGCTGCGTGTGCCTTCAACTACTGTTGGCTTCTAACAACTCCAATCTGATGTCAGGGGGAGTGACGCCTCTGAAAATTTGTCGGTAACTGTGAGTTCGGATTTTGACGAGATCTTCACCATAAAGCGATGAGCTGCAATTTCTAGCGACGGCCGCGCTAGGGACGGGCCTCCAGCACCATGTTGAACGGCGTCTCCGTGGCGCGACGGAATCGCTTGAAGCCGCCGCCGGTCACCACCTTGCGTAGCCTCGCCTCGCCGGCCTGGGCGCCAAGCCCGAGCCCGACTTCCTGCGACAGGGATGCGGGCGTGCACACGAACGTGGAAGCGGCATAGTAAACGCGTCCGACGGGATTGAGGTTCGCCGCTAGATGATTATGCGCGAACGGCTCGACGATCATCCACGTGCCATCCGGCTTGAGCGACCCGTGGACATGGGTGGCGGCGCCCGCCGGGTCGCCCATGTCGTGAAGGCAATCGAAAAAAGCGACGAGGTCATAGGTGCCGGGATAGGTCTTGGCGGCCGCGACCTCGAAGCGCGTGTTGGCGCCGACGCCGGCTTCCTCGGCGGCCTTGCGGGCGCGCTCGATCGAAGGGGCGTGATAATCGAAGCCGACGAAGCGCGAATTGGGGAAAGCACGTGCCATGAGCACCGTCGATGCGCCATGACCGCATCCGACATCCGCGACCTCCACGCCGCGTTCGAGCTTCTCGACTACGCCCTCCAGGGCCGGCAGCCAGGAGTCGATCAGATTGGCATTATAGCCTGGACGGAAGAACCGCTCCGTGCCGCGAAACAGACACGCGCTATGATCGTGCCATGCAACCCCCTTGCCGGACTGGAACGCTTGCCTCACCTTTTCTTCATCGAGCCACAGCGCGGATAGGAACTCGAATGCGCCAGCCATGAAGGCCGGGCTATTTTCATCGGCGAACACCAGCTCCTGCTCGGCGTTGAGATAGAACTGGTCGTTGGCTTCATCGTAGTCGACGTAGCCCGCCGCCGCCTGCCCGGAAAGCCATTCCCTTACAAGGCGCTCCTGGGTACCGGTGCGTGTCGAAAGTTCGGCGGCCGTCATCTTGCCGCCTTCGCGCAATGCCTTGAACAGGCCGAGTCTGTCGCCCAGCAAGACTCCCGCGCCCGTAGCGATCGCACCGAGATCGCCGACCATTTTCCCCAAGAATGCGTCCAACTTTTCCTGACTCGCTTCAGACATCGGAATCTCCCTTTGGGCTCGATCTCTCCCAGTAAAAGCCTCACAAGGGGAGAAGAATGGCGAAATTGGAGCCCGGGCCCATCCTTTGGCGTCCACGTGCGGGCCGACCACCATAATGGCGGGTTCGGCCGAAAGCAGCTTCTTCGCCGCTGCCTCGACTTGGTCGATCGATGAGGGCGGCGCGGCACTGGTGTAGCCGATGCCAAGACCCGACAAGCGTGGCTGCAATCGAACTGGAGGAATCCAGATTGTTGGTAGCATAGGTGCCGATCAGATATTTCTTGCTCGCTTTTAGCTCGGCCTCTGTCGGCCCTGTTTCCGCCAACTCCCTGATCACGTGGCGTATCAGCCCGAGCGTCTCGGCCGCCCTGTCGGCGCGCGTCGCCGTGGTCACGACAAGCGCATTGGAATGCTGGTGGTCTTTCAGGCTGGAATGGATACCGTAAGCAAGGCCGCGCTTTTCGCGCACTTCCTGGAACAGACGCGAGGTAAATGGCAAGCCTCTGAGTATTTTGCTTATCAGCTGTGCGGCTTAGAATTCCGGGTCGCTGCGTCCGATGCCGGGAAAAACCAGCTGCAGCGAAGTCTGCGGCGGGTCGTAGGCGACCAATTACGCCGGCCGAGCTCGGGGCGACATCGGCCACCGGGGCGATCGCCTGCTTCTGAGGCAAATCGCCGACCACCTCGTGGAGCCTTTCACTCAGGCCTTTGGCATCAATGTCGCCGACGACCGCGACGTGCAGCCCGTCACGGGCGAAAGCGGCCTTGTGGAGGGTGCCTAGATCGGCCGGCGTTATGCCGGCGAGTCTCTCCTTGGTGCCCCTCGGCCGGCCTCGAATAAGGATGCGTGCCGTAGATTCTGCGCCGCCATGCAAGCTCGGCGATCGCGTGGGGGTCGCGCTCATTGGCGATGATGCTGGCGAGAATGTTGGCGCGGATACGGTCGACCGGCTCCTGGTCGAAGCGGGGGCTGTTAGCCGCGAGCCTGAGCAGATCGAAGGCGGCGTCCTTCCGTTCGGACAGCATGCGCATCTAGCCATAAATGCCGTCGCGCTGCGCGTCGAAGCTCATCTCGGCCCCGGCATGGTCAACCGTCACCTGGAAGGCATCGCTGTCGAGATCGCCGGCGCCCTCGTCGAACAGGCCGGTCATCAAATTGGCCAGTCCCTCCTTGCCAGCAGAGTCCTGCGCGGTGCCGCCGTCGAAGACGAAGCGGATGGCTCCGGTTGTGGTGACGGGATGGACGATAAGCAAGGTTCGGGGCGAAGTGATTTGTTCCGCGGCGGCGGTATGTTTTGGTGAGGTGATCATGCGACGTCTTCTTTGGTCGGTCAATGTTTGCGGATGATCGTGCATGTACCGTGCCAAATGAGAAAACCATTTATACGCAGTCTGGTAGATCTGACTCTGCTACGTTGCGTATCCGACATTGTCGGAAATTGTACAGCGCCGAACGCGAAGCGGCTCGGGGCTTGTGACGATGCTTGCGCGTGCTGCTGCGGAGGGGGATATGAATGCGCCTCGAACTGGCGCGAGGCCTTCGAGGATGCCGGATTACTTAGCAAGGAGAAGTTGCTGGCGGACGACCGCCCATTCGAACCGTTTGGACGAAAATCACCCCTTAAACGGGGTCCTCGTTCGGCTTCACTCTCGCTGCGGCCACAGCCTAAGTTGCACCGACGAGGCGCGCCTGGAGCAGATCAATCTTGGCGGCCGTACATTTGCCGCTTGATGAGTTTGAGCTTGGTGATCTGGCCTTCGGTCTGGCCATTCGACCACGGAGAGATAATGGCGTTGCGGACTGCGGCGATGTCCTTTTCGACCCCGTTTGCAAAGGAGCCGACGAGGCTTGCCTTCGCGCCGTCCAGCCAAGTGTCCAGTTTTGCGACCACTTTTGATCGGATCATCTGCTGAAAGTCGTCGATCAGCGTTCGCGCGTGACGAGGTCGATTGCCGCGATCAGTACAGCGTCCGATTTGGACAGGTCGTTACGCGCCAGCGTCATGAGCCTGGCGATGCTTCGTGCCGAAGGCGTGCGGGCAAGGGCGCTTTGATCGGTCCTTTCAGCAAGGCGTCTGCGCCGCGCCCATTCAGAGACGACGCCGATCTGGCCACGAAAGCCTTTCTTGCGAATTTCGCGCCAAGTCATGTGCTTGACCCGGCGGCATCGTCTTCGTCGAAATCGTTGCGTCCATTTCCATCCTGTTCCCTGGTTTCTGGCCTTTACGGCTTCTCTGCTGGCCGCTTGACGGTGACCGGAAAACTTATCCGCCCGGTGCCGTCCATCAGTCGATTATGAGTCCCGATAATCAAGTGCGATATCCAGGATCGGCGCGCTATGGGTCAGCCAGCCGATGGAGATCAGATCGACGCCCGTCGCAGCAATCTGCGCAGCCATATCGAGCGTAATCGGGCCCGATGCTTCGGTGATCGCCCGCCCGGCAACCATCGCCACCGCGTGGCGCAACTCATCGAGCATGTTGTCGAGCAGGACAGCCTCGGGGGCGAAGCCAAGTGCCTCCTCCAACTGGGTCAGCGTATCGACCTCCACTTCGATTTTGACGAGATGACCTACGCTTGCTCGCGCGAGCCACGCTTGCGGCGGCAACGCGCGTCATCCGCCGCTCTATAACCCCCGACAAGACCTCAATGCGATTTCAGTCCCAAGATACAATCTCCCCGCTCTCGAGGCGAGAGAGTGGCAAGGCACAAGCAGGAGCGACATTCCTATTTTGCCAGATCAGGACATTGTAACTTAGCTGTTACAACTTCAAGTTGCATAAGATATATTATGGAACTCGGCGGCGGTTTTCTAGCTGTTGCTTGGTTCTCTCCTGCCGCAGCTACGAAGTTGTGGATTCTCTCAGTAAACTGCGGTTATCGGGTTGAACTATGGTGCCAGAGTCAGAAACGACAGCACATCGCAATGCCACTGGGGGGCTGACCGACCCTTGTCCGTGGTGCCCAGTACGAGAAGACCAGGTTATTGCCCTGTTGGGAATCCACAGCTCATTGGCGTCAATACCCGTCCGGAAGTCGAGCTCGTCATGTCGGTGAAGGAGCCGGATTCGACAATCGTATCCGACCCGTCCTTTATGCGTTCCAATTTCGAGTGCCTGTTTTGTGCGGTCTCCGGCCGTCGTTTGTCGACGACGTGAGTTCTATGTACCGACCTATCGAGCGAAGATAGGCAACGATCTCCGGTAGCAGGTGATCACGATCGCCAAACTCTTCCACGATTCTTTTTACCTTGCGCCAGGGTACCTTCCCGTCAACATCGCCCAGTGAATAGCCTAAGTGACCGATCGCACAGATATCGCAGCCAGCCTCGATCACCTTGTCGACGAAGGCGGGAATCTCGCTCGCTTTCATTAGCCGCATGTTGCTGGTCATCGCAGATATCTCCGTTGGTGGTCGGCATGGAAATTGCGCCGACGCTCAAACGTGCTTGAATGCGCGCACCTTCGCTACCTGTGCACTTGCACAGGTTGTAGGCAGGCCTGCAGAAGGCGCGGATCGAGTGTTCCTGCGCATTTGTTCATTGTTGGCACCCGGACACTCAACCGTGTTGCTAGAACAACCCACCTGCTCCGTTCCAACAGCAGCATTGGCCACCGGAACGCTCCCCTTGCGCGCACTGAAAGCCGGCGCTCAGGCAGTCGGAGTCAGTCATGCCGAGGCGCCATTTCCTTTTCCCCACAAGTCGCACGAGCCGCACGCGCTCTTTTCGCTCTGGAGTCCAGTAGGTTGGGTCTGGGTTGGCTCAATCGAGGGGATGGGCGTCTTTCCATTTAGCTATAGGCTAGGAAAAGCTCCTTAGATCCCGCAGTCAGGAGTCCACCAATCGGTCGAGATGGCTGCGAACCGCGTTGCGGGCGAGATTGGGTGCTCCGACGGAACGATACCCAATACCTGCGCCATTTGTTCTTCGATGGCATTATCGCCCCCCGCGTATAGCTAAGTGGTGTGTACAAACCTGATCTACACGACCTAGCGCGATTTGGAGCCAACCGGCCTGGGACCTGGGCGGCCGCCTCGCCGCCTCTGGCTCTACGCCGCAAAATCGGGCCGGTTCCGCGCGTCTGCATCGAATGACGCCGGTCAGAGTTTGTCTGTAAGCGCTGTTCTCAGGCCACGGCCTCGAGCTCAGGAACCCGGATGTAGGCCCATGGCAGCAGATCATCGATCTGGCTGTTGGGATGGCCGTTGACGATCCTGGTGAGGACATCAGCAAGATAGCCGAGCGGCTCGACACCGCTGAGTTTGCAGGTTTCGATCAGTGACGCGATGACGGCCCAGTGCTGGGCGCCACCGTCGGAGCCTGCAAAGAGGGCGTTCTTGCGGTTGAGCGCCATCTCGGGGTCATTCTGCCCATGTTGGGCAGGAGGTCGAGGTCCATTACCGTTGGCACCCGTATTTCGGACATCGGCTTCG